>JBGAOD010000084.1:0-16551 GCA_044221955.1 Phycisphaerales bacterium
GGGTGGTTGGGAATCTTCGCCTTTCGGGGGTGGAGGGTGGCCTGCCGGAGCCCCGTGAGGGTGCAGTTTCGAGGTCGAAGCGGCAAACTTTGGGCGTTTTTCGAGCGGAAGAGGCGCTTTGGTCGAAAAAATTTTCTTCGGTTCACCCGGTGTTATCCGGTGCGGTTTGAGACCCGTTTCCGAGCGGCCGAGTGTTCTGTAAGTTCTTTTTTTTCAAAGAGTTACGATTGTATTCGGAGTGGTTTTGAGCGGTTCTTGTGGTTCTGATTGGTGCGTGTTTGGTGTGTCCAAATGCAAATCACGGGGTTCCCCGACTTGCGAATGGTCACTAACCCCGCTCCAATACCGCCCTCTGAAGGCCGGGCTCGTCTGCGACCTCCGCCGGTCGAGAGATCGCAGACGAGTTGGGTTGAAGAGAGGGCGCTGGATCGAAGGTCGGTGAGAAGCGACCGTCGGTCGGAACAGCGGTAGTTGGCCCGGGCCCGCCGATCGAGTCGGGTTTCGGGATTGGTTCGAGGAAACAGAAGGTCGACCGTTTTCAGGAGTTCAATAGAATGGCAACTGCAAAGACTCTCGTGGTAGTGGCGGGCTTGGCCTTTGGCGGCGTGGCCGTCGCGGCTGGCCCTGAGACGACGGACACCAGCCGCGCGTACGCGGCCGAGATGAAGGCTGACGCCGCGTTGCGGACCAGCAATCTCGCCGGCAGCAACAACGGGCTGCTGCTCGCCGAGGGCGGGGACACCAGCGTCAAGCTCGGTGGTTTCGCTCAGTTCCGTTACATCAACAACTTCCGTGACAATCCCCCGTCCCCGACCACCGGGCACGACAGCGGGTACACCAGCGGTTTCGAGGCGACCCGCACGCGCCTCGAAGTCACGGGCAACATCATGAGCAAGGCGTTGACCTTCAAGGTCGACTCGGACTTCACGAACACGGGCGGCGGCAACCTCCGCGACGCCTGGGGTCAGTACGCGTTTGATAACGGCGTGAAGGTCAAGTGGGGCCAGTTCAAGCTCCCCGTCCTCCGTGAAGAGCTCGTCTCGGACGTGAACCAGCTCGCGATCGATCGCTCGATCGTCAACACGATCTTCACCCAGAACCGCTCGCAGGGCATCCAGGCCGCCTACGAGCAGGACCAGTGGCGCGTCATGGGCGCGGTCAGCGACGGCCTGGGCACGCTGAACACCCCTTACACCTCGGCGGCCGAAGCGGACTACGCCTTCAGCGGTCGTGGCGAGTTCAAGTGGGGCGATGACTGGAAGCGTTTCTCTGACTTCACCAGCTGGCGCGGGCAGTCCAACGCCGGTCTCATCGGCGGCGCGATCCACTACCAACACGCCGGCAGCACCGCCAACTCGTCCTTCACCGCTGGCAACGTCAGCCTGCTCGAGTACACGGCCGACTTCAGCTTCGAGGGCAACGGCTGGAACGTCTTCGTCGCCGGTGTGGGCCGCCACATCGACCCCAAGGGCGGGTCCAACCTCGATGACTTCGGGCTCGTCGCCCAGGGCGGCGTCTTCGTGAACGACCAGATCGAGCTCTTCGCCCGTTACGACGGCGTCTTCGCCGACAGCAACTACGGGACCGGGCTCGACGACGCGTTCAACACGATCGCCGTCGGTGCGAACTACTTCGTGTTCGCCCAGAGCAACGCGTTCAAGGTCTCGGCCGACCTCCAGTACTTCCCGGACAAGGTCAGCAAGAACGCGATCGTGACCGGCATCTCGGGCGGCAACCCCAACGCCCTCCAGTTCGACAGCAAGGGCGATCAGTTCGCCATCCGCCTCCAGGTCCAGCTCGTCTTCTGAGCCTGACCCGGCGGACCGGATCAGGAACCGGCAGGCCTTCGGGTCGGTTGAGTTCCGCGATTCGGACAGTTCGTGAATTCCAAGCCAGCCGACCGAAGGGTCGGCTGGCTTCTTTTTGCACGAGGTCGTTCGGCCTCGGCGGCGGAGCAATCACGCCACGGTCGTTCGATCTTGGGACGAGTCCCGGACGCGGGCGTGAGAGATGCGCACTCCGATTGAATCACTCGCTGGTTGTGGCGGGTGTCGTGTGTGGCGGGGAGCGAAGGCATCGAAGTCTCGGAACAGCCCCTCCGATGGCACGAGGTGGGACATCGACACCGCCGGTCGGAATGGTCGGGCTGCTGCGCACCGTGCCTGAGGTTCGCCGACATCAGACAACCCTGGGCAAGGTCGCGACGTCGGGAAGACGCTCAGACCGGAGAGGAACCGAATTGATGGCGCGTCGCTCGCGCCGCTCCGCCGCGTGGGTGCTGGGCAGCGAGGTCGTGAGCGCGGAGCGCGACAGCGGAACGGCCTTGACACGCGCTCCGCGGTTCATGCGGAAGTTCTACGGGGAACGCCGCAACCTCATCAATGCAATCTGGGTTTATGACGGGAGAAGTTCCGCCGGCGCTGAAGGGGGAATTGGCTTCGCGGTTGTGCCGCTCTCTGTTTTGCGGCGAGAAACAATCGCGTTGCGTTGCGAGTTTCCAGATCGGAATCCCACGGCAATCGGGGGAGGCTGGCATGAGTGTTTGGTCTTGGAAAACGGCGTCGCTGCTCGCCACGGCGTTGACGGGTGTCCTGTTCGCGTTCCGGCCTTCGGGCTCGGCGGCGCCGTCGCGAACTGCCCTGGTTTGGACGAGCGCGCCCTCGATGCGGCATGCGCGGGCGGCGCACGCGGTGGTCGCGACCGCGGACGCGATCTATGCGCTGGCGGGGACGGGGGCCGACGATGGGAAGCCGGTGCTGAGTGTGGAGAAGTTTGATGGGATTGAGTGGAAGGAGGAGACGACGCTGCCGGGGGAGGGGCTGAACGCTCCGGCGGCCGTGACGATGGAGGGGCGCGTTTACGTCCTTGGCGGGTTTGGCACGGTAACGAACGTTCCGATTGCTGACGTGCGTGTGTACAACGTCAAGAGCAAGGAGTGGAGCAGCGCGGCCCCGCTTCCGGCTCCGCGCGGGGGGCACGCGGCGGCGGTGTTGGCGGGGCGGATTCATGTGGTGGGCGGGGGGAACTCTCGGTCCACTCTGGCGGACCATTCTGTGTTCGATCCAAGCACGGATCGCTGGTCGGAGTTGGCTCCGCTCCCGCACGCGGAGGGGAGCCCGGCCGCGGTGGTGCTCGACGGCAAGCTGTACGCGATCGGCGGGCGCGGTGGATCGAAGGACTTTGGCGATGTGATGGTGTATGACAAGGACGCGAACTCGTGGAGCGCTGGACCGGTGATTGAGCCGCGAGCGACGTGCGGGGCGGTGGTGTGTCGGGGTTCGATTTTCTTGATCGGGGGCGAGTCGCAGGCCAAAGCGCGGGTGCTGGCGGAGGTTCTGCGGCTGCCGCTCGGTGGGCTGGAGTGGGCGGCGGAGTCGCCGTTGCCGACGGCGCGCTCGTTTGCGCGGTCTGTGGTTTTTCGCGGATCGGTCTACGTGGTGGGGGGGAGCCTCGAACCGCAGAGCAGCCACGCGCCGCGGGGAACCGCGATCGTGGAACGGTCGGCGCTCGGAGATTGAGACGGCCCGTTGCGTCGGGCCGCGCTCCCGGGTCAGCGCGACGAGAATCGCTTGAAGCGCCGAGGCGCCGGGGTTCGGGCGTCAATCGTGCGGCGTCTTCAACATACTCGAATCAGTCGAGCTCGCGCGACCAGAGCGCGGAGGTTGGGGCGGTTCGCCTCCGAACATCGCACGACACTTCGCACGACAGATCGCGGCGGGAACGGGCGTTGTTCGTCCTCGGGGTCGTTCCGGTGTCCTCGACCTCTTGCCTGCTTTTCTCTTGCACCCGGGCGGGGTGCGCGGGAGGTCGAGAGGTTATCACTCGCGTACGCCGCTGGAGCGCGAACAACGGACGGGAGAGTGGGGGAGAGCAAGGCGCAAGGGAGGTAGAGTAGGGCGAACGGCGCGTTACACTTCCACCCGCCCGTCAAGACCAGATCGCCGCTGCAACTCGATGCTCCGACTGACCGAGATCAAACTTCCGCTCGATCATCCCCCGGAGGCCATCGCCAAGGCCGCGATCGCCCGCCTGCGCCTTGCGCCGGGCGATTTGATCTCCTGCACGGTGTTCCGGCGCGCCCACGACGCGCGCGATCAATCCGCTATTTTTCTGATCTACTCGCTCGATGTTGAGGCGCGCGACGAGGCGGAGGTGCTCCGGCGGTGCGTCAGGGACAACCGTGTCAAGCCGACGCCGGACATCGAGTATCGCTTTGTCGCCCGGGCACCGGCAGGGCTGTCCGCGCGCCCGCTGGTGATCGGCGCGGGGCCGTGCGGGCTCTTTGCGGCGCTGCTGCTGTCCCAGATGGGGTTCAGGCCGATCATCCTCGAGCGCGGGAAGGCTGTGCGTGAGCGGACGAAGGACACCTGGGGGCTGTGGCGCGGGTCCGTGCTCGATACCGAATCCAATGTTCAGTTCGGCGAGGGCGGCGCGGGGACATTCTCCGACGGGAAGCTTTACAGCCAGATCAAAGACCCGCGTCATCTGGGCCGGAAGGTCCTTACCGAGTTCGTGAAGGCCGGGGCGCCCCCGGAAATCCTGATCGAGGCGCACCCGCACATCGGGACCTTCCGCCTGGTGAAAATGGTCGAGAACATGCGTGCCACCATCGAGTCGCTCGGCGGGGAGTACCGCTTCGAGAGCCGCGTGACGGACTTTGATATCGGTACCGGCAGCGACGGGACACGCCAGATACGCGGCGTCGTGCTTGCCAGCGGCGAGCGTATCGCATCGGGCCACGTCGTGCTCGCCGTGGGCCACAGCTCGCGTGATACGTTCGAGGTGTTGCACGATCGGGGCGTGTACATCGAAGCCAAGCCGTTCTCGGTGGGCTTTCGCATCGAGCACCCGCAATCGCTCATCGATGTCGCACGCTTCGGCCGCAACGCGGGCAACGCCGTCCTGGGCGCGGCGGACTACAAGCTCGTGCATCACGCCAGCAACGGTCGCGACGTGTACAGCTTCTGCATGTGCCCGGGCGGCACGGTGGTCGCCGCCACGTCCGAAGAAGGGCGCGTGGTGACCAACGGCATGAGTCAGTACTCGCGCTCCGAGCGCAACGCCAACGCGGGGATCGTGGTCGGCATCACACCCGAACGGGACTATCCCGATGGTCCTCTGGCGGGCGTCGCGTTCCAGCGCACATGGGAATCGGCCGCGTTCGTTGCGGGGGGCGGCACCTATGCCGCGCCCGCGCAGCGGGTGGGGGATTTTCTCGCCCGGAGGCCCAGCACCGCGCTGGGGAGCGTCGTTCCCTCGTACAAGCCGGGCGTGTTGCCGACGGATCTCACTCCCTGCCTTCCGGGTTACGCGATCGTTGCGATCCGCGAAGCGCTCAAGAGATTCGGGCAGCAGATCCGCGGCTTTGACATGGCCGACGCCGTGCTGACGGGCGTGGAGACGCGGACCTCGTCGCCCGTTCGCATCAAGCGCGACGAGACGTTCCAGAGCCTCAACACCCGGGGGCTGTTCCCGGCCGGCGAGGGCGCCGGGTACGCGGGCGGCATCCTCTCGGCGGGGGTCGATGGCATCAAAGTGGCCGAGGCTGTCGCGCGGAGCGTGCTGGGTGCCTAGGCCGATCTCCAGCCCACACGCGACGCTTCTTTGGCGTGGTGATCGCCGTCATCCATCCGGAGTATCCAGCAGTTGCTGGAGTCTGGCGGCCAGTGCTGGTTCGAGTCGCTTCGTCCACGACTGATCGATGAGTCCGACGGCGATCATGTCGCGGAGGTGGGTCTTATCTTTGTCGCGGTAGGCCGTGAGCTTGATCCGCACCAGGCCTGTGAGGTCGATCACTCGGAACGGGCCGAGGTCGGTGGATTCGGTGACGTCGGGGTTGGGCGAGGGCTCGTGGGGCCTGACGAACTCGTTGGCGAAGATGATGTGAACAGCATCACGCGGGCTGGCGGCGGCGTGGTCGAGGAAGAGGTCGAGGCCGGCGGCGCGGCGGTAGACAAAGCCCGCTCCTTCCAAGGCCGCCTTCGCCGCGTCAAAGTCGGCCCGACGGATCAGGACATCAACATCCTGCGTGTTCCGCACCGCGGCGCGATCGACGGTCGCAACCCACGCCGCCACCGCGTTCCCATCGACCACGGCGTAGGGGACCGCGCCGGAGCGGAGGGCGGCCGAGGCTCGCAGCAGGCGTTGACGGACTTGCTCCACGGCGTCCACCATCCGTTGAAGGAGATCGGTCGGGATCGGAAGAACACCGGCCATGGATGATTCTACGGGCGAACGCCGAGGCGAGAAGCTGGTGTTTGGAGGAAGGCGGAGCGTCCACGCGGAGCGTGGGAAGTACCCAAAGGCCCGGACCGGAGTGTTACTTCCCGCGCTTTCCCATGTACTCGATCACGTCGATCAGCGAGATGACGCCGACGATCTTGTCCGAATCCACCACGATCGCCACCTGGTCGGTCTCGAAGATGCGGTACAGCTCTTCGATGCGGGCCTTGGGGTAGATCAGCCCGCCCAGAGGTTGCAACGCGGCCTTGGCGGGGGAGCCCGTGGTCAGCGTCCCGTTCTGGAGCCCTCGGAGCAGGTCGATCTCGGCGATCATGGCGCTGGGGCGGCCCTTGTCGTCCACGATCGGGACCTGCGACACGCCGTGTTTCTTGAAGAGCGCGATGATGTCGGCCACCGACTGGGTTTCCTTCGCGGTGATGACGGGCGCGTTGCCGCGGCTCTTGAGGATGTCTTCGACGTTGCCCAGGTCGCGGTCAGAGCCCAGGAAGCCGTAATCCTTCATCCAGGCGTCGCTCAGGAACTTGGTGGTGTAGCGCGTGGCGGAATCGGGCAGGACGGTGACGACAGTCTTACCCGAGCCGAGCTGCTGCGCGATCTTGATCGCGATATGAACATTGCAGCCCGAGGACCCGCCGCAGAAGAGGCCCTCCTCGCGCACCAGCCGGCGGGCCATGGTGAAGGCCTCTTTGTCGTTGGTCTGGTGGAACTCGTCGACGACGGAGTAGTCCATGGCGTCGCAGAGGATGTCCTCGCCGATGCCCTCGACCTTGTACACGTGCGGAGTGGGCATGGTTTTGGTGTAGAAGTAGTGGTAGTGGACCGAGCCGATGGGATCGACGCCGACCACGCGGACGTGCGGGTGGTTCTTCTTGAAGTAGCGCCCGATCCCCGAGATCGTGCCGCCCGTGCCCGCGCCGGCCACGACCGCGTCGACCTTGCCCTCGGTGTCGCGCCAGATCTCGGGGCCGGTGGAGAGCATGTGCGCGTCGATGTTGAGGGGGTTGTGGTACTGGTTGACGTAGAACGCGCCGGGCGTTTCGCGCGCGATCCGCTTGGCCGTCTCGACGTAGTGCTGGGGGGAGTCGCCGGGGACGTCGGTCGGCGTGATGACGACCTCGGCCCCGAAGGCCTTGAGCATGTTGACTTTTTCGAGGGACATCTTGTCGGGCATGGTGAAGACGCAGCGGTAGCCGTTGACGGCCGCCCACATGGCGACGCCCTGACCGGTGTTGCCCGAGGTGTTCTCGACGATGGTCGCGCCGGGGCGGATGAGGCCTTTCTTGACGGACTCGTTGAGGATGTGAACGGCCATGCGGTCCTTGATGGACCCCGTGGGGTTCATGTACTCGCACTTGACGAGGACCGTCGCCGAGTTGGGCGGGACGACTTTTTGGAGTTTGACGAGCGGGGTGTTGCCGACGGCGTGGAGGATGTTCTGGTGGTGGGGCATTGAGGGATTCCGAACAGGGGCGGGGCGGGAACGCGGCTCGCTGACGATTCACGATAGCGGGGCGACGCGGAATCCGCAGGGAGATCGAGACGGAAAGAAAGCGGCCCTCGGGGTCGATCCCGAGGGCCGCGTGTCACACTGCGATGTCCAACCGGCGTCGTGCCCGGTCGAGTGTTAGCAGCCGGCCTCGAAGGCGGTCACGTAGGCGTCGAAGTCCTCGCCGTTGACGAACCCGTTGCCGTCGAAGTCGGCGGAGAGATTCCCGGCCTCAAAGGCAGCGACGAAGGCGTCGAAGTCTTCGCCGGTGAGGAACCCGTTGCCGTCGAAGTCGGCGGGGCAGGAAGGGGCGTTGCAGTCAACGACCTGGAGCTTGACGGCATCAACGGCGGCCTCGACGATCGATCCCGTGGCACCGGTCTCACCGGTCACGAAGCGGATCTTGAACTGCGCGGTGGCGACGGCCGCGGGCACCGCGAACTTCTTGGAGTACCAACCGCCGTGCTGCTCGGCACCGCCGTTGGGTCCCACGACTTCGAGGTTCTGCCAGGTGGTGCCGTTGTTGCCCGAGACCTGAACCGTGAAGGTGTCGTCGTCCGGGCCTGCGCCGAGGTTGTTGCTGAACCAGCGGGAGTAGGAGATGAACGCGGAGCCGCCGCTGGCGTTCATCGTCGGGCTCGTGAGCGTCACGGTTCCGCCGTCGATATCGAAATCACCGATGGACGCGCCCGGGGCGTTCTGCGTGATATAGCACTGGCCCGACCCGTCGGCGTCAACGGTCGGGGCTGCGCCGAACGTGTTGGCGACGGACGGGACCGCACGCTCCCAGAAGCCGGTCGTCGTGGTCGCGGCGTTGGTGGCCACCCAGCCCTGATTTGTCTGGAAGTTATCGTTGAACACAGTGTTGAGGGCGTAGCCAGAGGCGGTCGTGTAGTACGCGGTCGGTGCTCCGGTCGGGTTGACCACGGTGCCGCTCGACGTTCCGACACTGAAGTAGTAGCGGATGGTCGAGCCGCAGGTGCTGGGAGGGAAGCTGAAGTTGTACACGCCGCCGCCAGCGTCCGTCAGCGACGTCTGGACGTACGTGCCGTCGTTCTCCTTATCGATGAAGACTTTGGCCGTGCCCGGCGTGATCGGCGCGCAGAGCCCAACGATCTTGACGCTGCTGGCCGCCCCATTGGGGTTGACCAACGCGGGCTGGCCGCCGGGGAACGTGAACGCCACCCCGCCGGTGGCCGTCGCCATGCTGTGGGCCGCGAACGCCGCGTTGATCTCGCAGAAGTGCGGCGTGCCGTTGCCGAGGTTGCCGTCGTTGTCGTCGAGCGTCAGGTAGTCGGTGTAGATCTGCGGTGTGATCTCGGTGCCCGCGTGGACCTGCACGGCGTTGACCATCAGGCGCCTGAGGATCGTCTTGTAGTTGGAGGGCTCGGTGACGACGAGCTGGTTGCGGAGCGACCAGACGCAGCCGGAGATGAGCTGCCCGGCGTCGTGGATCTCGCCGGTCTGGGGGTACTGGTAGGTGTTGTTGGCGGTGCGGATGCCGGCCGCACAGTTGAGCTGGAAGCCGAAGCCGAGGATCGGCTGGTCGTTGATGATGACGCCCATGCAGTCGCCGGTCCCCTCGCCGTACTGCCCTTGGCCCGAGCCGCCGGAGCTGACGACGTGGTGCCCGTACTCGTGCTCGACGACGTCGGAGTACGCCGTGCTGGGCGCAGCCGCCGCCGTTGTTGTAGAAGTTGATCGACGCCCTCAAGTCATAGAACGCGCGTTGCAGGTACCCGCAACGGCGGTGTTGATACGGAAGTTCGTCTGAAGAGCGATGGTCGGGTAGCTGGGGTTGGCCGCCAGCACGAAATCGCGGGCGATGTTGGCGAACCAGTAGGCGTTGGCCTCGGCGCGGCGGAACTCGTCGGTGTTGGCCGCGTTCAGGACCAGGTTGGCCGGGCCGGGGGGCGTGAAGCTGCCCGAGACCGTGGGGGCCAGCGCGGTGGGGTTGAAGACGTTGAAGTACTTGCCCTGGAGCGATCCCACGACCGTGACGGCCGCGGTGCCGGCGTTGGGGACGGTGAAGTTGCCGTTGGCGTCGGCGTAGGCGACGGTCGCGCCGATGCTGGCGCGGGCGTAGGGCAGCCCGGTCAGCGCTTCGGGGTTGCACTCGGCGGACTTGAAGCCCGTCGTGACCTGGGCCGAGATGTTGCCCGAGACGTCGGTGTTGTGGATCAGGCTCTCGGTGGTGATGGCCTTGCCGGTGGCGGCGTCGGCGATGACGCGCCAGCGGGCGTAGTTGGCGTCGCCGGTCTGACCAACGTCGAGATCAAAGACGAGCGCCATCACCGGGGCGGCCGGGTGGTCGGCGTCGCCGGCGTAGATCACCGTCTGCGGAGGGGTGATGTTGTGCGCACCGGGGAAGCGGAGGGTGGCGTCGTCGAGCGCGCCCTGGATGTTGGCCCGGGCCGCGGGGACGGTGAAGTCGCCGAGGTCGCGGAGGGCCGAGCGGGCCAGCACCAGCGGCGAGCCAGCCTCGTTGCGGACGAGCAGGCGGAGGTCGGCCCGATAGACCGGGATGCCGTCCTTGGTCTGGAGGTAGGACAGGAGCGTGAACTTGTACCCGGCCATGGTGCCGTCGGGCCCGTCGACCGGCATGACCTGATGGCTGTGCGCGCCGTCGGAGGCGAGCGAGCCGGGGGCCAGGTCGGCGAGGTTCACGCCGAAGAGCCCGACGTGCTTGGCGAGGAAGGCGTTGGCGCTTTCCTCGGGCGTCGCGCCGAAGGAGAACGAGTCGTGCGAGATGGTGGTGATGGCCCCGGCGGTGCGGTAGAACTGCGTGCCGGGGTTCTCGGTCTGGAACTTGGCCTCGGCGACGGGGCGGGCGACGGTGCCGCTGCCGATCGCGGAGGGTGCCGAGGCGGACACGGAAACCGTAAGCCCGGCGGCGCAGCACAAGGCCGCGGCCAGACTCCTGAACGTCTTCATCTGCATGAACTTCTCCTCTTTGAAAGCCCCACGAAAAACCGGAAGCGAAACGAGGCCGGCGGCGGGTCACGACGACCGCCGCACAGGCCGGGTACGAATCGTCCAGCGTACCCGGCGAGCCCAACCTAATGCAAGGCCTGTCTTGAGATTGCGCGCGAGTTTCCGTTCTGGGGCGGCGGCCCGCCCGAGGGCGTCGGGCGTTCACATGCCCGGGTCCGGGAACGAACGGCGGGGCGATTCAGCAGCCGATCTCAAAGGCGGGGACAAAGGCGTCAAAGTCGTCGCCGTTCACGAACCCGTCCTTGTTGGCGTCGGCCTTGGGGTCGCCGCTGACGTAAGCGTTGATGAACCCATCGAAGTCGTCGCCGTTGACGAAGCCGTCGGCGTTGAAGTCGGCCGGGCACGGGAGCGAGTCCACGATGTTGAGCTTCCAGCCCATGCGCTGGTGGTTTTTGCACTGGTAGTAAAGCTGGGCGGGGGCGGACTTGGGGACGACGAAGGTCAGAGTTTGATTGGCCGAAGCGCCGGTGGCTGGCGTGACGCCGAGCGTCCAGGCGTTGGGCCCGCCGCCCACGACCGAGGTGGAGATGTAGAAGGGGTGGAAGCCCGGGACGTTGTTCATCTTGAAGACATAGGTTTCGCCCCGGACCAGCGTGAGTTCGGGGGCTTCAGCGTCGTTGATGTAGTAGGTGCAGCAGGAAAACCCGCCCGGGTTGGGGTTGGCGGGGGTCTTGTCCCCCTGCACGACACAGAAGAACTTGGGACCGGGAGTACACTGCGCCGCGGCGAGCGAAGAAGCCACGACCAAACCCGCCAAACCACAGACGTGAGCGAGCGAACGGGTACGAGGGGTGGAGGCGGCGCTGGTGGACATGGCAGGGCTCCTGCGAGCGGAAGAGGGCGATTAGAAGACAGTTAAGAACCGGCACCCGCGGTGTTCCTGGAGGGCGCGGTCTGCCGTGGACTCAATGTCGGAGATGCTCGGTCGGCTTGCGTCGCGGGCAAGAGCCGGAAGGCATCGACCGGGAAAAGGAATGGCTATCCCCTGTTCTTGTAGTAGTCGAGGTTGATCTGGATGTAGTTCTTCCACTCGGCGGGGAGGTCTTCCTGCGGGAAGATGGCCTTGACGGGACACTCGTCCACGCAGAGACCGCAGTCGATGCAGGTGTCGGGGTCGATGTAGAGCTGGTCGGTGGTGCCAAACTCGGGCTCGTTCTTGGTGGGGTGAATGCAGTCCACCGGGCACACGTCGACACAGGAAGTGTCCTTGGTCCCGATGCAGGGCTCGGCGATGATGTGAGGCATGAAAAACGTCCTTGCGAGACCGGCGGAGATCGAAGGACGCCGACCCCAGCGGCGAGGTCCCGACGTCCGGCGCGTCCGAGCGGGCGGAATAGTACCCGTGGGCCAGGCCGGGGCGATCGACATCGCGAATCCGCTCACGGGGTCGCGTCGGAGAGGGGTCGGCGCGAAAAAGAACGCCGGGGCGTTCGGAACGCCCCGGCGCGGGTGCGGTATCGGGATTGGAACAGCGCCGGTCTTAGCGCGGCATCGGCTCGGGCGTCATCGGGCTGGGGCGATCGAGCAGCATGGCCCGGCCGAGATCCTCCCACATCGAGCGGAAGTTGGTGTTGCGGGTGATGGCGATGTGGTTGTCCACGTCCACAGGGCGCTCCCAGAGCGTCATCAGCTCGGGGGTCGGGTTGGCGCGCACGTCGCTGGCGATCTGGTGGCTGTAGTCCGAGCAGCCTCCCGCGCCCAGCAGCAGGGCGGCCGCCGCGAAAGCGGCGCACGCCAGCGTGCGATCGGGGCGGCCGAGGGTGGACGGGAGAAGCTTGGCGGACGGCGAGGCGAGGTTCGTCATCGGAAAAAACTCCTTGCGGGGCACCTTTGTAACGATCCTCTACGCCCGCGTCAATCTCGGGGCTGCATGGAAATCGGACGAAGTTGAGGAAAGTCTGGAGTTGAACCTCTCGCTGGTGCCCGGAATCCAGCGGAAACCTGCCGCTCACCGGGCACCGGCTTGTCGTGTACAAAGCTGTCCCCGCACCGCTCGATGCCGGTCCGAGAAAGAGATTTCCCCCCGAAATTCGTTCTTTTGGTGTTTGATAGGGCAGCCCGCCGCCGAAGTTTGGGCTCATGGAAATGCCCGAACTCACCGGCCTCGATACCGCCAGCAAGACCCAGATGGCGGTCGCCAAAAAGCAGCTCGACGCCGCCCGCGAAGAGGGGCAGGCGATGGTCTCCCTGATCCAGTCCGCGGCCCAGTCAGCCCCGCACGGTCGCGGCGGGGTGAACGCGGCCGCTCCGGGCGGACTGGACATGACCGCCTGAAAAAACCCGAGCGTGACGTTCCATGGATTACTCCAGGCCCGTCGGTTGACCCGGCGGGTTTTTCGTTGGCACAAGGCGCTGTCACGTTGGCAGTCAGCGACCAATCTGGCCGCCCGGGTGGCCCGCGGCGGTCGCTGAGGGCGTCGGTGGTCCGGCGCGCCGCTTGCAATCACCCCACTACCGGCGATCGAGCCGGGATGGAGGCGATTCATGCGACCCGACCGACTGACCACCACCGCACAGCAAACCCTGGCCGACGCTCAGCAAGACGCGTCCGCGCGGAACAACCCCGAGGTGACCGGGCTGCACCTCCTGGCGGCCTTGCTCTCGGACAAGTCCGGTCCGGGCTGGTCGATCGTCCAGCGGAGCGGCACGGACCCGACCCGGATCGCGTCGATCGTCGCCAGCGAGCTTGGCCGACTGGCCACGACCAGCTCTGGCGCGGGCAACGCCGGCCGGCAGGTCATGGAGATCCTGAACAAGGCCGAAGCGGAAGCCAAGCGGCTCGGTGACGCGTACGTGTCGAGCGAGCACCTTCTGCTGGCGCTTGCCGAGGTGAGTGGACAGGCCAGAGAGGTTCTTTCCGTCAACGCGGTGGACAAGAAAAGACTCGAATCGGCCATCAAAGAAATCCGCAAGTCCTCCGGCGTGCAGAACGTCACGGACCCCAACGCGGAGTCGAGCTTCGAAGCGCTCAAAAAGTACGCGATCGACCTGACCGCCAAGGCCCAGGCCGGAAAGCTCGACCCCGTGATCGGGCGCGACGAGGAGATCCGCCGCACGATGCAGGTGCTGAGCCGACGCACCAAGAACAATCCGGTCCTGATCGGCGAGCCGGGTGTGGGCAAGACCGCGATCGCCGAGGGGCTGGCGCTCCGCATCATCAACGGCGACTGCCCCGAGGGGATGCGCGATCAGAAGATCATGGCGCTCGATGTCGGCCAGTTGCTCGCGGGCGCCAAGTTCCGCGGCGAGTTCGAGGAGAGGCTGAAGGCCGTGCTCCGCGAGGTCACGGCCGCGCAGGGCAAGATTATTCTGTTCATCGACGAGCTGCACACGATCATCGGCGCGGGCGCGGCCGAGGGCGCGGTGTCGGCGGGGAACCTGCTCAAGCCGGCCTTGGCTCGTGGTGAATTGCGCTGCATCGGTGCGACGACTCTGGACGAATACCGCAAGCACGTCGAGAAAGACCCGGCCTTCGAGCGGCGCTTCCAGCCGATCTTTGTTGACCAGCCCAGCGTCGAGCAGACCGTCGCGATCCTGCGCGGGCTCAAGCCGCGTTACGAGGCCCACCACGGCGTGCGGATCCAGGACTCGGCGATCCTCGCGGCCGCGTCGCTGAGCCACCGCTATATCGCGGATCGCTTCCTGCCCGACAAGGCGATCGACCTGATCGACGAGTCCGGGGCGCGGCTGCGGATCGAGAACGACTCGATGCCCACTGAGCTCGACGAGCTGCGACGGAAGATCATGCAGCTCGAGATCGAGCGCGAGGCGCTGAAGATCGAGCTGAAGGACAAGGCCGCCGCGGACGGGACCAAGAAAGAGTTCGACCGCATCGAGCGCGAGCTGTCGGAATTGCAAGAGCAGAACCGGGCGTTGTCGGCCCGCTGGGAGACCGAGAAGGCGGAGCTCGACGCCGTGAAGGCGGTCAAGGAGCAGATGGCGACGCGGCAGGTCGAGCTCGACCAGGCCCAACGGCGCGGCGACCTCGAAGCGGCCGCCCGCATCCGCTACGGCGACCTGCGCGAGCTGCAGACCAAGCTTGAAAAGGCCGAGAAATCCCTCGCCGAACGCCAGGCCAAGGGCAACGCGATGGTCACGGAAGAGGTTGACGCCGAGCAGGTCGCGCAGATCGTGGCGCGGTGGACAGGCATCCCCGTCTCAAAGCTGGTTGAGGGCGAGCGCGACAAGCTGCAACGGATCGAAGAGGAACTCAGCGGGCGCGTGATCGGCCAATCCCACGCCCTCAAGGCCGTGGCCGACGCGGTGCGCCGCAGCCGCGCGGGGCTCGGCGATCCGCAGCGGCCCATCGGCTCGTTCCTGTTCCTCGGGCCCACGGGCGTGGGAAAGACCGAAACGTGCAAGGCGCTGGCCGAGTTCCTGTTCGACACCGAAGAAGCGATGGTCCGCGTGGACATGAGCGAGTACGGCGAGAAGCATTCGGTCGCTCGGCTCATCGGCGCACCGCCCGGATATGTCGGGTACGAGGAAGGCGGCGCGTTGACCGAGGCCGTGCGCCGCAGGCCGTACTGCGTGATCCTGCTCGACGAGATCGAGAAGGCCCACCCCGACGTGTTCAACATTCTCTTGCAGGTGCTCGACGACGGCCGCCTGACCGACGGGCAGGGACGCACCGTCGATTTCAAGAACTCGATCGTGGTGATGACCAGCAACGTGGGAAGTCAGCAGATCCAAGAGATGACGGCCCGCGGCGCCGAAGACTGGGAGATCGACGCGGCCGTGCGCGACATGCTGCGGCGCGGGCCGGGCGTGGATTTGCAGGGACGCGGCATGAAGCCCGGGATGGACGAGGGCGAGATGAACGCCCAGTTCAACGTCGGGCTGCGGACGCCGTTCATGCGGCCCGAACTTTTGAACCGCATCGACGAGGTCGTGGTCTTCCACCAGCTCCGCAAGGAAGACCTCGGCGGGATTGTCGAGATCCAGCTCGCGCATCTGAAGAAGCGCCTGAAGGACCGAGAAATGGGACTGGAGTTGACCGAACCCGCAAAGCTCCAGATCGCCAGCGAGGGATACGACCCGTCGTTTGGTGCGCGCCCCCTGAAGAGAGTGATCCAGCAGAGGATCGAGAACCCGTTGGCGAGTCGGATTTTGTCTGGTGAGTTCGGACCCGGAGACTCCATCGTGGTTGATTCCAGCGGTTCGGCGCTCGAGTTCTCGAAGCGCGCGCAGGCCACGCTCGAATCTCGGGTTGGAAGGGGCTAGTTTGGGTCGCTCGTGGATGGACCCGGCGTGATTGCGTCGTACCCGCCGGTTCGGGACGGTCGCTCGGGCCGGGAAACTTTTCCACTGTGTGAATCTCCCGTGCAGAATTGACCCGGCAAGTGCGTTCGCAGGCTCGCAACGGCGATTCGGGCGAAATCCTCTTGGGCGGGGCCTTCGAACTCGCTATGCTGAGGATGAGAGTTTGACCGCCGGCGAGGGCACGGCGTCACCGAGGGGGGAGCTTTGAGCATGCGATCCGTGCGTGGGATTTTCTCGTCTCGTGTGGTCGGTGGACTTCTCGCGCTGGCCACGGCGGGGTGGTCGGTCGCGTTGGCGGCGAATCCGGTGACGTATCTGTCCGCGTTCCGGTCGTACACAGCCTGGGTCGGGTTTGGACCCACGACGTTCGAGACCAAAACTTCGCAGCTCAACGCGTTCAACGGCTGGACCCGTCTGGACCTTCCGAACGGGCCGGGCGAGGCCGACAGCACCGGGTACGCGTCGCAGACGTCCACACTCGACCCCGACGGGATCACGATGTCCGGGACCGTGTGGGGGCTGGACGGCTCGTTCACGCCCTTCGGGACCGGCGGCGGAACCAGCCT
>JBGAOD010000085.1:0-16148 GCA_044221955.1 Phycisphaerales bacterium
CGTCGGTCCGGTCTTGCATCTTCAGCGCCGCGTTCACCACCGTCATCACCGGCGTAGAAAACCCGTGGTTGCCGCTGTACATCACCACGAACTTGCCGTCGAGCCCGTGCTGCTTGCGGAACGGGTTGTCCTCGTGCGCGACAACCTCAAGATGGTCGTCGTGCGGCCAGGGCGGCATGATCTTCAGTTTGGACGTGACGTCCTTCTTCTTCGTCAGCCGCGCCGCCATGAACCGGTCCAGCGCGACCACGTCCGAGGCCGCGCCCAAGATCACCCGGTTGAACATGTCGTACACCTTCACCGTCAACGCGTCGGGCTTCAGCTTGCCAAGCTCGACCATCTGGTCCGGGTTCAGGTCCATCACCCAGTACTTGATCGGCACGCGCCGAAAAAACGCGATGAAGAGCGCGGCCGCGGCGCACATCGGCGGCGAGGTGCTCACCAGGATCGCCGCCAACCCAGGCGTGAAAATCCCGCGGAAGATCGACTGGAACATGAACAGAAACCCGCCCAGAAGCCGCAGCGCAATCGACTTCTTCCCGAAGCTCGACCACGGCAGCCGCCGGATCGCCACCCCGTCCCGCACCTCGTGGATCGGGTACCTCACCTTGGGGTCGTCATACCCGTTGGCGCTTGCCAGCACGCGCACGCCAAAGCCGCGATGCGCAAGCTCCGCCGCCGCGTCGTGCATGTGCTGCCCCACCGACGCGGGGTCGGGGACATAGACCTGCGAGAGAACCAGAATTGTCTTTTTCGGACGTTGATCGGTCACGGCAATGTACCCGTCGGCGGTTTCGAGGATCGTGTTTACACCAAGGCCCAAGCCCAGGGTCAACACAGTACGCCCAAACCATCAACCGCCGATAGGCCCAGAACGAACGTCCCAACCCGGCGGTCCCGTCCCGAACGCCGGCTCGAACCCGCCCCTGTGCTCCCCCCGGCCTACGCCCGAGTCCCGTCCCCGGTTCGCCGAAGGTACGTCGCCGATGGGAAATCCCCCTGCTCAACCAGCACCGCCGACTCCACCCGCTGCGGCCGATATTTGGGGAACAACTCCCGCATCGCCGCCTGCTGCCCGTGGTGCAGCATCGACAACGACCCCGCGATCGTCCACCCGCTGTTCATCGCCAGGAACGCGTGCAAAAGCGTGCTCTCCCGCGCAAAGAACACGTCCGTCTCCAGCACCCCCGGGTTGTAGTCGTACGGGAAATAAATATCGTGGAAGTGCGCCCACACCCCCGGCACCAGCCGCGGCATCACCTCCAAAATAATCCGCACCACCTCGCTCCCCGGCTTGATCGTGTGCGTGGAGTCCACAAACAACAGATCCCCCGACCGCAAGTCCGTCAGCCGATCCAACGCTACCTTCTGCGCCATCTCCGGCAAGAGCTCGATCCGCCCCGCTTCCTGCTCATCCCGCAGAACCTTCGTCGGGTACGGCTCCACACACACCACCTTGGGCGTGTACCCCTCGTCCGCCGCCGCCTTCAGAATAATCGCCGTGCTCACCCCGCACCCGATCTGAATGATCTTCCCAGGCCGCTGCGAACGCACAAAGCAGTACAAGAACTCCGCCTCGATCGGCCCGTACCCAACCTCCCCGTTCCGACGGATCGCCTCGCCATGCACGTCCATCCCGCGCCGCGCCTCGGCCGTCGCCGCGCAGCACGCACGCACCCACTCCAGCTGCGCCGCCGTGTCCGTCCCACTCACCCCCACCATGCTCATCGGAGCACGCCAGAACTTCTCACGCCGCAGCATCACCAGGTCCGGCATCTCCGAATAAAAATGGTGCGGCGTGATATTGACCTTGAACCGCTGCCCGCTCTCGGCCACCAACCGCAGGAACGGACCAACACGCGACTTCAGAAAATGCATGACCAACTCCGCTCGGGGTGAGCCCGAATACTCCGAAAAACCCACAGAAAACCCCACACCAGACCGGCGATGCTACCACATCATGTTTCGTGCCGCCACGAATACTTCCCGCAGGAAAGCAGTTCAACTCGAATCGCGCGAGTTCCCGGGCTCGCCGCCGGGTTCCCGGTCCCGCGCCGATTGAAAATGCTCCGAGAATCGCCCAGCGATCCGGGGCGCTCCGCGCGGAACCTCCGACCATGCCCTCCTTGGATCGGCTTCCCCGGACGCTTCGATCGTGAGCGGTCTCCCCCTGAACCACAAAAACAAAGCGGCCGATCGCTGTCGCAATCGGCCGCGCAATTCAGCCCTGTGTTCGGCAGTCGAATCCTGCAACTACTTCCGACGCATCGCCTTCTTCGCAACCTTCTTCCCGCTTTTCGCGGCGCGTCCCGCCGCCTTCTTCGGCTTGGCAGCCTTCGCTGCCGGCTTGGCTTTGCCCTTCGACCCCGCCTTGCCGTACCCCGCGGGGATCCCCTGCGTCCACGTATCCGCGTACCGGCTCTCGGGGTTGTACCCGTCGCCCGGGATCGGGTGTGAACCCTTCGTGAACGTGCTGATCGAGCTCTTGTGGGCCGTCTTGGCGTTGTACTTGGCCGTGAACTCGTCGTAGATCCAGCGGTAGGTCTTTTCCATGCCGTCGCGCAACCGCGTGTCCGGCTCCCACTTCAAATATTCCTGGATCTTGGTGTTGTCGCTGTTGCGGCCCGCCACGCCGCGCGGCGCGTCGAGCTTGTAGCGCCGATTCAACTTGATCCCCGCGATCCCTTCCGCGATGTCCACCAGCTGGTTGATGCTCACCAGCTCGCTCGACCCGAGATTGATCGGCTCCAAAATATCCGACTGCGTGATCTTGTTGATCCCCTTCACGCAGTCATCGATGTACATGAACGACCGGGTCTGCGTGCCGTCGCCCCAGATCTCGATGTCGTGGTTGCCGCTGACGACCGCGGCGATGACCTTGCGACAGATCGCGGCCGGGGCCTTCTCACGCCCGCCCTCCCACGTCCCGTTCGGCCCGTACACGTTGTGGAACCGCGCAACCCGCGTCTTGATCCCAAAGTCCTCGCGGAAGTGGCGGCACATGCGCTCGCTGAAGAGCTTCTCCCACCCGTACCCGTCCTCGGGAAGCCCCGGATAGGCGTCCACCTCTTTCAGAGCAGTAATGTTCGGGTCCTTCTGCTTGTCAGCGTTGTACACGCACGCCGAAGACGCATAGAAGAACCGATCAACCCCCGCCTCTTGAGCCGCCAAAATCATGTGCGTGTTCGTCAGCACGCTCAACATGCACAGGGCCTTGTTGTTCTCGATGAACCCCATGCCCCCCATGTCCGCCGCCAACTGGTAAATCTCGCCCGCCCCCGTGCTCAACCCACGGCACACCCGGAAATCACGGCAATCGCCCTTCACCGGCCCGGCATGGTTCTCCGCCCCGCGATGCACCTGGTACCACTCGTCCAGCGGCTTGATGTCCGCCGTCCGCACCGTGCGACCCTGGCTCAAAAAATGTTTCACCAGGTGCCCGCCGATGAACCCACCGGCCCCGGTCACCACGATCACGCCGTTCTTGCCGCCATTCTTTCCCATTGACTTCAACTCCTCAGTGCCTTCACGCACCCATCGGTAACTCGCTCAACCCTCATCCCACGCCGCACCCCACGCGCGGGCGCTCGCACCCTCGGCAAGCACCCCCCGGCCGCCCGAACGAACCGTCGTTCCTGCGACCAGGGGTCCCCCGAGTACGGAGTATAACGGCCGCCTGTTCAAGAAAAAACCGGCCGCAGACGGACAAACCACGCTGAGCTTCCGCCTTTTCCAACCGAGCGCCGCACCTCTTCGGCCCGTTCCGCCGACGGCTTCAGCCCGCCCCACCCTCAATCCCTCTCAACCGGAGCAACCACCAACTCCGACTGCATCCAGAACGCCTCCCATTCCTCCTGAGCACTCATCGGAGGACCGCCCACCCTCGGCGCCGGCGGACCAAACATCAACTCCCGCGCCCGCCGGATCGTCCCCGAAATCGGCTTGTTTGGAGTGCTCACTCGGAACGCCCCCGAACGCCCCCGCTCGACCCGGGCCGCCCGGACAGGCTCGACCGCCGCCGGAACCGCCGTACCCCCGTTCGCCGCGCTCACCGCAGGCCCCTCCGTCGGCGCTCGATTGCTCGCTTTCCCAACCCGAATCTTTACACCCGATCCCGTCGCCCGCGTGCCCGCAACCGACCCCAACCCCGACCCCACCGACGGAGCCGCCGCCGGCACGCTCGGTTTCGCCGGCCTCCACCCCGCCACCGGCCCGCCACCACGGTCCGCCCTCGCCCCCGTTCCCAGCGCCACATGCGTCGACCCCGCCGCCGCCGGGCCGAACGGCAGCGGCGCATCCGAAACCCGAAGGTCCGCCGGCACCGTCGTATTCCAGCTCTTGGCCGCCACCACGCTCGTCTTCACGTCCACCGTGTGCTGGATCACCGCCACGTACCCGTAGTCGCTGAACCGCTTGATATCCGCGGTCACCCGCGCCGCGTCCGGCACCTTCCCGAAGTACTGCGTCAGCTCGTTGTACCGGAACGCCGCCCACATCTCGTGCCCCGGCAACAAGAAGTCCGCGATGTAGTTCGGGTGCTTGACCAGGTACAGGTCCTCTTCCGTCGCCGGACCCGGAACGTTGCTCCACGCGCTGATGAACGTCGGAGCCAGCGTGTGCATCACGTCACACATGCTCGGCTCGGTCACGAACCGCATCTGCGGGTAACGAAGACGCATCGCCTCCAACCAGCCGTAACTCTTCCAGATCGGTGTGTGTACGTGGTTGAACGTGTCCAGCCCGATCGTCGTCGCTCCCGACCGCGCCGCCGTGTCCAACTCCAGCAACGCTCGCTTCACATGCTCGGCGTTGTCCGGGTCAAAGTCTTCATACGACTCCGGGTCCCACGACAACGCCACGCTCGTCGAGTTCCCCCACCAGAGCCCAAAGTCCTTCCCCGTCTTGCGAATCGACGCCAGCCCCGTCGTCTCATCGAACGCCGTGCTCGACGCGATCGGCCACTGCAGCCACGTCGACGTGAACTGGAACGGAAAGTTCAGCGTCTGGTGCGTCTGGTACACGCCCCCGGGCAGCCACACCATCACCGAACTCCACCCCGGAAGATCGTTCTTGATCACGCTCGCGTAGTGCGTGAACCCACGCCGGTCCGGGCGCTCCTGCGGCGAAAACCCGTACGGGTTGTCCGCGCTCAGGTGGCTCGTGTCCGAAAAACCCATCGCCACCACCGGCCTCGGGTTCCTCTCGTACCTCACGCCCCCGTACAGCGATCGAAAATAGTTCCGGTACGGCGTCAGCGTCCGAATCCACTGCCCAGACTTCGGCTGCACCCGCACCGACATCACATACGTCCGCTGCTCACCCGGCTGAATCTCCGCCCCGTACTGCACCTTCTGCCAACCCTCATTCCCGATCGGCGACAGCAAAAAGTTCACCGCCCACCCCGGACCACCCTCACCCAGCGCCGAGTTCCCCTTCGGGTTGGACAGACCGATCATCGCGTCGTGCTTGTACACCAGCACCGGGTACTGCAAACTCACCCCGACGTGGTACGAACCGTTGCTCACCACCCACGCCGGACAGTACATATCCGCCGGATACGGCCAGTTCTGACCCACGTACGTCGAAATGTCCGCCGTCACCGGCTCGCACGTCTGACGCATGTCCTGGTAAGTCACCGTCGGACCCAGCGTCAGGATCCCCATGTTGATCATGCCCAGACCCTTGGGCGTGCCCGACGTGTTCCGAAAGTTCAGAATCACGTCCGCCCCCGTCGGTTGCGACTGAAGCTGGATCGTCAGCCGCACCGCCGGGTCTAGAAACTCTACCAGCTTCTGACCCCGCGCCAGCGCGATCGGTGCGTTCGTCGTCGCGTCCCGGATCTCGATCTGGTCCCCGTTCACAAGCTTCACGTGAACCGTCGAAGTCCCCGACTCCGGCGGCGGAATCTGCTGCGACCACGCCCGAACCGGCGCGATCGCCATCGCCAACCCCAACCAGGTCCACCTCCAACACGACGCGAACCGCCCGCGCCCGTCACACCCCACTCCGAACCGTCTACCGAGAGTCCAAGAAGTCATACCAGAAGTCATAGTTGTCTCTCCCGGGCCCGCCGCCCCACGGCCCTCGCCGCGCGCCCATCATCGGCCACCCGGGGCTTTGACCAGAGCCCAGAACCAATTCTCCCAAACACATCGCACGCCCGGCGCTCTCGTGCGCGCTCAATCCTTCCGAGTCCGCGAGCAACCGGTTCCGAGAACCCTACCGCACCGCTTGCTCGATCAGGCCAGCCCCTCGGCCTGCGACTCGCCGCCCTCGCCGTACCCCGCCGCCAGGTCCGCGTCGATCACGCTCTCCGGCTCCATCGCGTCGCCCGCGGCCGCCAACCCGGCCGATTTCGGAATGATCGCCCGCGCCACGGTCGTGCACACCGCCATCGCAATCCACGCCCCCAGCGAGCACGCCACCGTCCGCACCAGGAACAGCCCAAGCTCCCCGCGCGCCAGCGCCAGAATCTCGCCCACCGAAACGATCATCGGCACCACCACGAACGGGTTCATCGACGCTCGCGCGATCAATCTGTCCATCAGCCGCAGCATGATCGCCAGCCCCATCGCGTAAGGAATCAGCGACAGCCACGGGTTGTCGTTCATCACGTGCCCGCAGATCCCCGGCCCGAAGTTGAACCCCCGCGCCTTCTGCTTGATCCCACCCTGGTCCACCATCGTCAGCCCCAGCGCGTTGGGCTTGTTCTCCCAGAACACGCGCGGGATCGGGTGCGCCAGGAAATACCGAAACGAGTGCAGCGCGTCGTACGGGTACGGGTCCGGGCGCGTCTCGATCAGCCACAGGCTGCACGCCGCAGTGTCCTGCGCGCCCAACTGCATCAGCCCGTCCCCCACGTCTCCCTGCGTCACCCGCTTGAAACTCTCGGCAAACCCAAGGTGCGCACCCTCCGTCATCGCCCGAGCGCCCGTGAACGACGCCAACGCCACCAACGCCGCCGCGCCCACAGGCAAGATCTGGTACAGCGACCGCTTGAACCCGATGTTCCGCCAGTGCCCGTAGTGCGCCCCGCACAGCGCGGCCAGCATCACGCTCAGCACGTCTCGCCGACCGAAAGCCTTGTACAACGCCAGGCCCATCGCAATGAAAATCACGCTCGCCGCCAGCGTCGCCACCATCGGGTTGAACGGCCTGGGCGCCCACGCCCACGCCGCCAGCGCCGTCGCCGCCGCCGCCATCCCGATCGCCAGAGTCTGCGTAAGCACCCCCACGAACTGAACCTGACCGAGCGCAAACTTGAAGAACACCGACAAAAGCAAAAACATCCCCGCCAGAACCAACATCGGGATCGGGCCCTGCACCGTGAACTTCGTGTTCACCCGCGCCGCCAGACGATCCGCGATGAACCCCGACCGGTACGTCCACCAGAAAATCACCAGCATCGTCAGCCCGATGAGCGTGTAGATCGCCCCCGTCACGGCCGGGTTCTGGCACCGCAGCCGCGCCTCCGGGTAAAAATCAAACCCCAGCGTGAACACCCCGCTGTTGAACACAAAGATCAGGTACCCCAGCAGGAAGAAGTTCCGGTTGCTGAACACGTCCACCACGCCACGCCGCGCCTGCACGAACATCCGCTGCATCAGGATCAGCGCCGAAACCGCCAGGATGATCGCCCACACTCGTTCCATAGTTCGGGTTCAATCAGGTGCCAGCCCTCACGCCCGAGCAGGTACCGCGCACACGCTCAATCTCGATCCAGGTCTAGCAACACACCAACGCCGCCCCCGGCCCGCGCTCCGTCGAGCGCCCACGCCCGGAGTCGCATCGGCGGTCTTACGCCCTCCGCCGCCCCAAAGATCGGTCGCTCGTCCGAACCGGTCAAGCGAAAGACAACCCTCCGCGCCGGCTCTCCGCCCCGGGCGGACCCCAGGGCCGCACCCGCCGCCTAACCGCAAACGCCAGAGTCCCAACCGTCACGTCCGTCCGATCGCCTGACGCATCCGCGCCCAGACGAAACGTTCACGCTCGTGCCCAGTGAGAACCAAAAACCCTGACGCCAGAGCGTAGACCAACCCAAAGCTGGAAACCGTGATCGCCAGCATCAGGGCCCGAGACTGGATTCCCTTCGAGCCTAAGAAGGCCGGGAGGAAAAACAAGAGCGGTGCGCACAGCGCCGACACCACCATCGGCCTCCAAAGCGGTGTGAACATGTCCCGATACCGCAGCGACAGGCAACGCGCCCCGATCGCGGGCAGCATGAAGAAATGCACCGTCGTGTACACCACGCAGAACACCAGCGGCGGCACGAACAGCAGCGGGTTGTCCTGTGGCCGCAGCGTCGTCGAGAACGCCGAAGGAAGGCTCGTGAACTTCGGCAGCATCACGATCAACAGGACCGACAGCACCGGATTGGCGATCCCGCCTGCCAGCACCAGCGGGGCGTACCGACGGATGTGCCCTGCCCCGTAGAGAATCATCATCCAGCCGTCGGAAATCGCCCGGGACGTCAGCGCCAGCCCCATGATCTGCACCGTCGTCACGGTCGCGCGGATCATGCCTCCAGGGTTCTGAATCCGCCCCTCGATCCACAGGCGCATCAGCGGGTCCGCCAGCACGAACACCAGCAAGCCCGCCGGGATCGCAACCAGCCCGTGAACCCGCGTCGAATGATGGGTCAGAGCCTTCAAGTGCCCGTGACCATCCTTGCTCATCCGCGCCGACACCGCGTCCAGCCCGAACGTCACGCCCTGCGTCGCCTGTCGCACATAGCTCACAAACGTCAGCGCTAGGCCGAACACGATGCTCCCCACCGACGACGTGAAGAAGAACGCCATCACGAACTGCCCCACCCGCTCGTGCAGCGACGACGCAACCTCCACCACGATGTACCACTTCAGCGTCGAGAAAATCTCCGAAACCGTCCCCCTCCGCGCCATCGAAAAGTCCGGGCGAAGCCGCGCATCCCGGGCCAGCAGCTGCCCCACCGGGATCAGGAACGTCACCATGTTCAGCGCCGAACTCACAATCCCCAGCCACGCCACCGCCTGCGCGACATCCGTCACATGAAAGACCCACGCCAGGATCACCGCCGACCCCAGCGTCCCCGCCCGCTCCACCAGCGACCAGAAGTTGTAACTCACGAACCGTTCCTGCACGATCTGCATGTTGAAGATCGGCGCGAGAAACGTCGTCACAACCAGGTACACGCCCTGCGACGCGATCAGCACCCGCGCCGCCGTCACCAGGTTCCCCGGAACCTTCATTAGCGGAACCGCCAGGTCCACCGCCACAAAGATCAACGCCGCGACCCCCGCCGCCAGCGCCGACACCACCATCGCCGAGTTGAACACCACCCGGAACCGCTCGTCATCCCCCGAGTGCAACGCCGCCGAAAGCTCCCGAACCGCCGCACGCGTCGTGATCTCCCGGAACATCCCCGCAAGCCCGGTCCCGGCCCCCAACAAAATAATCAGCCCCAACCCCTCGTTCCCGATCCACTTCAGCGTGAACGGAACGAAAATCAATCCCAGCGCGAGCCCCAACCCCAGCCGAAAGTAATTGGCGACGATCCGCACAAAGTTGTGAGCCGCCTCAGTCTTCAACAACCGCCTCCGTCACCCCAACGCCTGCCCCGAAACTACCCGCCACCCCGCCCCTCGCGCCCACAGCCCAGTTTCTCATCGACACATGGCACGCCCCCCGACACCCACGCCCGGACCTTCCGCCCCGCCGAGCCGCCATCCTACGCTCTTCTTTGCCGGAAGTTCCTGCGCCACAACGATCCCCTGCCAGCACCCGCAGTCACTGAGTCTTCCGTTCCATGCCGTAGAATGCACGCTCAATCGTCCAGTGATCGAGTACGTTTGGGCTACGATCGCATTTCCGATCGCTTTGTCAACAAAGAACCTCGTTGAACGCCCGATATCGTTGAACTCTGTTGGTTTTCCCTTCGCTCGCCACAAAAATCCAACTTCTCACCCCGCGATCCCGTGAGCAGCGGCGACGTATGACGCTTGATCGCAGGCGGTTCGAAACATTCAGCCCAGGTTCAACGCACCAATTCAACGAGCACCACACTCCCACTACCAAGTTCGTCGATAGCCATTTCCAGCGCGGTGACCAAAGCCACCAATCGTCAGGTCCCAGCCCCGTCGCTGGGCCCAGTGTTCGAGACCCATGGGAGCGGGAAAGCCCGCTGAAAAACGGTTCATATGTGCGGAATCGCCGGGCTCATCTCTCAGAATAAAGCGTCCCTCCCCAGGGTTCTCGCCGCCATGGTCGCCTGCCAGCGCCACCGCGGGCCTGACGATGACGGCGTCGAAATCGTCGACGCCGGACCCTTCAGCGTCGGGCTCGGCCAGCGCCGTCTTGCCATCATCGACGTCTCCCCCGCCGGCCACCAGCCGATGGTCAACCCACGCACCGGCAGCGTCCTCACCTACAACGGCGAGCTCTACAACTTCCAACCCCTCCGCGAAAAACTCAAAGCCCTCGGGTACTCCTTCCGCGGACACTCCGACACCGAAGTCATCCTCTACGCCCTCGACGAGTGGGGGCCCAAGTGCATCCAGGACTTCAACGGGATGTTCGCCTTCGCCTACTACCGCCCACGCGAACGCACACTCCTCCTCGCCCGCGACGCCATGGGCATCAAGCCCCTCTACTACACCACCCGCAACGGCGTCCTCGCCTTCGCCAGCGAGATCCACCCCTTCGTCCAGACCGGGCTCGTCCCGCGCGATATCAACATGGCCGCCGTCGCCGGGCTCCTCGCCTACGGCGCCGTCCAGGAACCCCTCACCTTCTACAAAGACATCGTCAACTTCCGGGCCGGCTGCTACCAGCAGTTCACCCTCACCACCGGCGGCACCATCGAGCCCGGCCCGCTCACCAAGCACTGGGACTTCCCCGCCCTCAACCATTCCTGGACCGAAGCCAGCGCCGTCGAACGCATCCGCGAAACCCTCGACGCCGCCGTCCGCGACCACATGATCTCCGACGTCCCCGTCGGAATGTTCCTCTCCTCCGGGCTCGACAGCACCATCCTCACCGGGCTCGCCGCCAAGCACACCGAACGACTCCGCACCTTCACCGTCGGTTTCGCCGACCAGCCCGACATGAGCGAATCAGACCCCGCGGCCCGCACCGCCGCGCTCATGAACGTCGAGCACACCGACATCCAGATCACCGGCAACGACGCCCTCGAATGGACCAAGGCCTGGTTCGATATCCGCGACCAACCCTCCTTCGACGGGCTCAACACCTACATCATCTCCAAGGCCGTCCGCCAACGCGGAATCGTCGTCGCCCAGTCCGGCCTCGGCGGTGACGAACTCTTCGGCGGGTACATCTCCTTTGAAGACACCCCGCGCATCATGCGCACCATCGAACGCCTCTCCTGGCTCCCCGGCCGCGCCCGCTACCCCCTCTTCAACCTCGCCGCCATGCTCCGCCACCGCGCCGCCGGCGAAAAACTCGCCGACATCGGCAAGGGCCAGCCACGCCCCATGCGCGTCGCCCTCCTCCGCCGCCGCGCCATCTCCGACAAACGCCTCCACCGCATGGGCCTCTTCGCCGACAAACTCGGGCTCGACGAGATGTTCATCCCCCACGAGGCCGTCCGCGCCGCACTCGAAATGAACCAGGGCGACGACGACGGCGATGTCATCGCCGCCGTCTCCCGCTACGAGTCCCAGTTCTACATGCGCAACATCCTCCTCCGCGACAGCGACAAGCTCGGCATGGCCAGCAGCCTCGAGCTCCGCGTCCCCATGCTCGACCGTCGCATGCTCGACCTCGCCTACTCCATCCCCGGAAATATCCGCCTCCCCTCCGGCAAGGCCAACAAGCACCTCCTCCGCAAAGCCTTCCCCGAGTTCCTCCGACCAGAACTCCAGGCCCAGGGCAAACGCGGCTTCGCACTCCCCATCGGGCGATGGATGGCCGGCCCGCTCCGCGAACTCTGCGAGGGCGCGCTCCACGAGGTCAAGGCCCGCGAGATCGTCGCCCCACGAAAAGTGGACATGATCTGGAACACGTTCATCAGCGCGCCCGACGACCCCATGTGGTCCCGCGCCTTCGTCCTCTGCGCCCTGGGCATCTACCTCCGCAACGCCGACCGCGCCGCCCCCGTCACCCCCCACGCCGAGCCCGCGCCCGCGCTCGTCGGCTAACCCCGCCGGAAGCTCTCAACCAACACTCGGCGCAGCCTCCGCCGGGTCCGCGCGCATGAAGAGCGCCACGCCCTTGCTGATCGTCTGCCCGGGCTTGAGCCCGTGCGGGCCCGCGAACTCGCACAGCTTCTCCAGCGGCACGCCCTCCGGGGGCACGCAGTCCCACGCCCTCCAAAGCTCCGCCATCTTCGTCGGCAACGCCGGCGCAAGCAGGATCGACGCGATCCGCAACGCCTCGGCGCAGGCGTACAGAATCCCCGCGATCACGCCCGCGTGCGCGCCCATGTCCTTGGCGAGCGAGAACGGACGCGTCTCCGCGATGAACAGGTCCACACCCCGCACGATCTCGATCCCGACCCCCACGCACGCCGCCGCGTCGCAACGCGCCGCCTGCTCGGTCGCGCGTCGAACGAACACCTTCGTTTCTGCGGAAAAATCGAAGACCTGCGTCGAGCTCGGCGTGTACGCGGCCCACCCTTCGGTCGCGCCCCGGCCGCCCGGAACCTTCCCCCCAAAGTACTTCTCGATCATGTTCGATACCCGCGAAGCGCAGTTCCCGATCCCGTTCGCCAGGTCCGAGTTGTACACCTCCACGAACTTCGAGTGCGAAAAGTCCGCGTCCGTCGCGTGCAACCGTCACGCGTGTAGTGACTGTGCGCGTACAACAACCCCGGCAACGGCTCCCCCAACGCCTTCAACACCGCCGGCCAGATCACCGCGTGAAACCACAAAATCTCCTTCCCCATCAGCTGCACGCTCGGCGGCCACAACTCGCGCCGCTCCGCCGTGTCCACCGCCGACAGGTAGTTGAACAACGCGTCAATCCACACGTACACCCGGTGCCCCGCGTCCCCCGGCATCCGCACCCCAAACTGCGTCGCCGCGTCCTCCGTCACCGGCCGCGTGATCGGCACGTCCTGCAACCCCTCACGCAACCGCCCCAGCACTTCGTTCCGCCGCGCCTCGGGCTCGATCCGCAACTCCCCCGACGTGATCGCCGACTCGATCCACAACTGGTACTTCGACAGCTTGAAGTAGTAGTTCTTCTCCTTCCGCCTCACCAACGGCTTTCCGTTCCCCGCCAGATAGTTCTGTTCCTTGGCCTTGGTCTCCGTGACGTACGCCTCGTCGTTGACGTCGTACCACCCTTCGTACTCGCCCTGCGCCACGTCGCCCGTCTTCACGAGCTTCGCCAGGTACTCGCCCACCTTGATCTTGTGCCGCTCCTGCGTCGTGCGGATGAAATCATCGAACGAAAAACCCAGCTCGCGAAAAACCTCCGCGAACGCCGCCGAGTTCTGGTCCGCCCACTGCATCGTGCTGAGCCCGCGCTCCGCCGCCGTGGTGACCACTTTCTCCGCGTGCTCGTCCGTCCCGGTCAGGAAGAACACTCTCTCCCCGGATTTGCCCGCCCCGCCGCCCATCGGCAGCCCCCGCGCCAGCCGCGCAAACCGCGCCAGCACGTCCGCGATCAGCGTGGTGTAGCAGTGCCCGATGTGCGGGCGGTCGTTCACGTAATAGATCGGAGTGGTCACATAATAATGGGGCATCGGACGGAGTGTAGGTGGTGGACCAACCGCCCTTCACACCTGAAATCACACCCGCGGCCACACCCGCCTCAACCTCGCTCAGCTCGGTAGGGTTTGGAATGGTGCCCCGCGATCAGCCCGGCCAACGCTTTCCAACCCCGAATTCCGACCCAATTCAAACCCCGGCACCCCCGCGAGCGAAGTACAATTGAACGGCGTGCCGATAGCAGGTTCACAAATCCGCGCCCACGTCCCAACTCGGCCCGCCACGGAGCCCGCATGAAGCGCTCAACCACCAAACCCGCACTCATCGCCGTGAACGCACGCATCGCACGCGCCGCCTCCGGGCTCGCACTCTCCGCGCTCATGCTCACCCTCACGCCCGCCGCCTCCGCCCAATACGCCAACGGCAACGGCCAGAGCCTCCAAGCAAACTTCCACCGCTTCAATCAGTCCCTCCCCTCCCGCGACGCGCTCGCCTCCACCCGAGTCCAAAACTCAGTCATCTACGGCAACGCACCCGGCGGAAAATCCTTCCAAGGCAACCTCGGGTACCGCAACCCCTCCGAGTTCCAAGGACGCCTCGGCTCCAACGACCTCTACAACTTCACCCGCGATTCCGCATTCTCCGGGCTCGCCGGCCAAGGCATCCGAGGCTCGGAGCTCAACGACTATCAAGGCGCCCTCTCCCGCGGCGAACGCGGGCTCTCCGCCTCCCTCGGCGGAATCTTCGACGTCCAACGCCAAGGCACCAACTACAACAAATCCAACGCCATCACCCCCACCGCACGAACCGGTAAACGCGACCAGCCCGGCGCAGCCTCCATCGGAAACCTCCGACTCAACGGCGGCCCATCCTCCTATGACCCCGGCGGCGACGTCGGCGATTCCTTCAAGTCCACCCTCCGCTCGTCACTCACCGCAAGCCTCGCCTCCAACCTCGGCCAGCAACGCGGCCTGTCCAACAACTCCCGCTCCCAGGGCTACGCACGCCCCGGCACCAGCACCTTCGGGGCCGACAACCTCCTCGCCGATTCCGTCTCCAACCTCCGCTCAACCTCCCTCGATCGACCCCAGACCGCCACCGAAAAATCCCTCGGACTCTCCGGCGCAACCTCCGACGCCATGCGCGACCGCAACCGCGCCGCCCCCGCCCCACGCCCCGGCCAAGCGCCCAGCAGCAAAGTCGGCGGAGCCAACGGCGCGGGCCTCGGACCCAACCTCGCCGTACCAACCTTCAAAACGTCCCACGACGACCTCCAGGACCGCCTCAACAAACTCGACACCGCCGCCAGCGGCATCAACTCCACCATCCCCAAAGACCAACTCCCCGACCTCATCCCCGGCGTCGGCCAACCCGCCAACCCTTCAACCAACCCCCTCGACAACCCCGCCCGCCCCAAGCTCAACCCCGACGGCACGCCCGCCGCCACCGACCGCTCCGCCTCCATGACCTGGCAGTCCCGCATGGAGGACCTCCGCAACCAACTCTCCGGCGACTCCGCCAGATCCGGCAAGGTCTCCCTCCTCGGCTCCGCCGCCCGCAGCCGCGCCCACGTCGACCGTCGCGCGGCCAACAAACCCGGCGACACCCCCTCCAACCCCACCGCCAGCGCCACCAAGTCCACCGCCAAACCTCTCATCCAACCCGACTCCCTCGCGCCGCTCTCGGGCATCGCCCGCGACAACACCGCCGCCGTCCCCGAGAAATCCGCCGAGGACAAGCCCAACCCCGACCAGCCCGCCTCGCTTCGCCCCAAGATCGATCCCAAAACCCTCCAGCTCATCCGCGACGCCGGCTCCAAGGTCGAAACCCTCAAGCCCACCGGCTCCACCGGCAAAGACGTCTTCACCGAGCACATGCAGGCCGGCGAAAAACTCCTCGGCGACTCCATGTTCTTCGACGCCGAAGACCGCTTCGCCAAGGCCGTCTCATCCCGGCCCAACGACGTCACCGGGCACATCGGCCGCGTCCACGCCCAGATGGGCTCGGGCCTCTTCCGCTCCGCAGGGTTCAGCCTCCGCAAGGTCCTCGCCGCCTACCCCGAAGCCACCGGCCAGCGCTACGCCCCCGCTCTCCTCCCCACCCGCCAACGCCTCGATCAACTCCTCGTCCGCCTCCGCGAAAACCTCAACGTCGACGGCGCCGCCGAGCCCGCCGTCCGCAGAGACTCCGCCCTCCTCCTCGCCTATATCGGCTTCCAGACCACCGACCGCAAAACCACCGAAGAGGGCATCGCCGCCATGGCCAAGGCCGTCGGCCAGGACCCCAACGCCAAGCCCGGCGACGACGAAAAACTCATCGAACTCCTCCGCGGAGTCTGGCTCGACGACTCGTTCTACAAGTCACCCGCGGAACCCGCGCCGATCGAAAAATAGCCGCCGCGGGGTCCCTCCAGGAGCGCGATGCTTTGCGTACCCCCACGCTCCGCGTGGGCTACCGCTTCTCCGCTCCCTACGTGGGAGTTTGAAAATCCGGTTC
>JBGAOD010000086.1:0-14155 GCA_044221955.1 Phycisphaerales bacterium
AAGAGGAGAAGGAGTAGACACAGGTTGAAAACCTGTGCCACGAGAGTGGATAGGGAGAGCGGGGGCAGATGCCGACGGCAGCGGAGCCCAATCACCGAGCGTTTCGGCCCAGGTCTGCGAGGAGGTGCAGCCGACCATCGGGACGAGGTTCTGGCCGTCCATGGAAGGGGCGGAGCGGGCGAGTTGGACGAGTTGTTCGTCGGAGAGGTCCGTGCGGTCGGTGATGACGCCCGGGACGCACCCGGCGGTGCGCAGCCGCATGGTGATGGCCCGCGTGTCCACTCCTTCGAGGCCGAGCACGTTGGACTGGGCGAGATAATCCGAGAGCCCGCCGGTGGCGCGGTAGTTGGAGTAGCGGCGGGCGAGCTCGCGGACGACGAAGCCCGAGACCTGGACCTTGCGCGATTCGAGGTCCTCGGCGTTGACACCGGTGTTCCCGATGAGCGGGAAAGTCTCGACAAGGATTTGCCCGGTGTACGAGGGATCGGTGAGCGATTCCTGGTAGCCGGACATGGCGGTGTTGAAAACCACCTCGGCCTGGGCGACGATGCCGCGTCCGATCGCCCCGAAGGCGGTGCCTTGGAAGACGGAACCGTCGGCGAGGGCCAAGCGGCCAACGGGACCGCGGCCAACAGGTTCATGGGTTGTGCTTGGATTCGGACGCGTCGAGTTCGGCGAGTCTGGCATCGGTAGAGTCTATGCACCGCCATGCCCAGGACCACGAAAAACCCGCGCGAGAACGACACTCTGTTCGGACCGGGCGGCGCGGGGACGGAAACACCGTCCAGCGCCGTCGGGGTCGCGGCGCGGTTCGTCCGTGTCGCCGTCGAGCGCGGGATCGACTCGGTCGAGTTCGTTGAAGGACTGACGTACCGCTGCGACCTGCCGGGCGTTCGGCCGGGGGATCGCGTGCGCGTGCCGCTGGGGCGCGGGAACAAGCCGGTCCGGGGGATCGTTCTCGAAGTTGGCGGGGTCGAACTGCTCGACGGGTACGACCCGGGCAGGGTCAAGCCGATCCTCGAACACGACGGCGGGGGCGGGCTGCCCGAAAGCATGGTCGAGCTGGCCCGGTGGTTGAGCGCGTACTACGTCTGCCCGCTGGGGATGGTGCTCAGCTCGATGGTGCCCGCGGCCGTCAAGCGGGCGACGGGGCGGCGGTCGGAGGTCGTCGTTCAGCGAGTGACGCTCGAAGAGACGGCGAGGGCGGGGTTGCCCAAGAACGCTCGCGCGATGGCCGAGCAGATCGCGGCGTTCTCCGGAGAACGCTTTCCGTTCACGCCAAAGGCGCTCGCGGTCGAGTTGGGTTTGAAGACAACAGCAGCGATCTCGCGGCTTGTCAAGCTGGGTGTGCTGACGGCGGGCACGCGCGAGGTCATCCGCGACTTGGGCTGGACCGATCCCGGTGAGGATCTTGAGCACGAGAGCGGGAGTGTTCAGGCCGCGCGGTTTCTCACGGACGAGCAGGCCCGAGCCGTCGATGGGATCGCGAGAACGCTCGGCAGTTTCGCTCCGCACCTCCTGCGCGGTGTCACGGGTTCGGGCAAGACCGAGGTGTACCTGCGGCTGATCGAAAGAGCGCTGGGCGAAGGGAAGTCCGCGATCGTGCTGGTCCCCGAGATCGCGCTGACGCCGCAGACGAGCAAGCGGTTCCGCGAGCGGTTCGCGGGCATGGGTGTTTCGGTGCTGCACTCGGGGCTGAGCTCGTCGCAACGGCACGGCGAGTGGGACCGGGTGCGGCGCGGGGCGTCGAGGGTGGTGGTCGGGGCACGCTCGGCGGTGTTCGCGCCGCTCGAATCGCTCGGGCTGATCGTCGTCGACGAGGAGCACGATCCGTCGTACAAGCAGGACCAGTTGCCGCGCTACAACGCCCGCGACGTGGCGATCAAGCGGGCCCAGATGTCGGGGTGCCCGGTGGTGCTGGGCTCGGCCACGCCGTCGCTGGAGAGTTGGGCGAACGTCAAGGCGGGCGCCGGGAGTGCGGCCGCGAAGTTCGCGCTCTGGGAATTGACGCGCCGCGTGGGCGGCGGGGAGATGCCGCGGGTCGAGGTCGTGGACCTGGCGGCGGAGCGGCGCACGCGGGCCCAGACCGACCCGGGCTCGGTTCGCCGCCAGCATGCGCTCGGGCCGACGCTTGAAGGCGCGATCGGGCGGACGCTCGACACGGGCGGGCAGGTGATCCTGCTGCTGAACCGCCGGGGCTTTGTGCACTACATCGCGTGCCCGGACCCGCGCTGCGGGTGGGTGCTCACCTGCGACGATTGCGACGCGACGCTGGTGCTGCACAAGGACCGTGACCTGCCGCGCGGCGGGGACGTCGCGTGCCACCACTGCCTCGCTCGACGGATCATGCCCCGCGTCTGCCCGACTTGCGGCAAGCCCGTGGTCGTGTTCGGCATCGGCACGCAGAGGCTCGAAGAGGAGCTCTATCGATCGCTGGGGGAATCGCACGGGCTCGACGAGAGCTCCATGCTGCGCGTGGATTCGGACACGATGGAATCGGCGCGCGACTATTTCGACGCCCTTGGGCGATTCGCGCGCGGCGAGGTGCGGCTGCTGCTGGGAACGCAGATGATCGCCAAGGGCTTGGACTTCCCGAACGTGCGCTTGGTCGGCGTTGTGAACGCGGATACTTCGCTGAATCTGCCTGACTTCCGGGCTGCGGAGAGAACCTTTCAACTGGTCAGTCAGGTCGCGGGGAGGGCCGGGCGGAGCGCCGGCGGTGGAAAGGTCATCGTGCAGACGATGGAACCGCGCAGCCCGTCCATCGTTCTGGCCGCCAAGCACGATTACGTGACCTTCGCGGACCACGAGCTGGCGATCCGGCACCGGTCCGGGCTGCCGCCGACGACGCGGATGGCACGGATCGTTTGTCGCGACAAGGACGCGGCCAAGGCCTCGGAGAGCGCGGGGCGGGCCGCCGGGTTCCTGCGCGAATCACTCGGCTCTCTGGGCATTTCAGGTCACGTTGACGGGCCTGCGGCCTGCGCGATCGATCGGACGCACGGGCACTACCGCTTCGAGGTCACGGTTACCGCCGGAAAGGCCGGGGAGATCCAGCGCGTGCTCGCCGCGTGTCGGTCGGCGGGAGTGCTCACCAGCGACGCGCACACAGCCGTGGACGTTGATCCTGTGTCGCTCATGTAAGGCTTGAACGCAAGGCTTGAACCGTCGACGGCGAACGATACTCTCTCGCCGTGCTCATTCACCTGAACGGACAGCTCATCCCGCGCGATCAGGCCCGCGTCGATCCTTTCGACCGCGGGTTCCTCTTCGGCGACGGGCTCTACGAAGGGCTTCGCGCGTTCGACGGGCACGTGGTCGGGATGGCGCGGCACGTCGAGCGGTTGCGGCTCGGGCTCGCGGAAGCTCGCATCCCGTGGAACGCCGACAGAATGGCCGCCGTGACGACAGAACTGCTCAACGCCAATTCGTTGCGCGACGCGTTTATCTACTGGCAGGTCACGCGCGGCGTGCCGGCCCCGGGGCAGCCGGTCCGCGCCCGAGTACCAACGGGGGAAGTCTCACCCACGGTGTTCGGGTACTGCCTGCCCGCGCCGGCCTTGAGCGTCTATTCCGAACCGCCGATGAAGAGCGCGACCACGACTCGCGACACGCGTTGGCTGCGCGGACGGGTGAAATCGATCTCTCTGCTGGGGAACGTGATCGCGAGCATCGAGGCGAGCGAGGCCGGGGCGGACGACGCGATCCTCATCCGCGACGGGTTGGTCGCGGAAGGGTCGTCGGCGAACCTTGTCGCCGTCGTGCCCGACGGGGACGAGGGATGGGAAATCGTCACGCCGTCGCTCGACAGCGCGCCCATGCTCGCGGGTGTGACCAGGGATCTCATCCTGGACACGCACGGGCACAACGCGCCGGGTTCAGCCGCCTCCGGCCTCACGATCATCGAGCGGCCGCTGACCGTCGGCGAGCTCCGCCGCGCCAGCGAGGTCATGCTGCTGGGCACGCTGACCATGGTCACGGCGATCACCACGCTGGACCGTCGCGTCCTTGGCGACGGCACGCCGGGCCCGGCGGCGCGAACTCTGCTGCGAACGCTGGTCGCGACGATCGAATCAGAACAGCGGGCTGCGGGATCGGGAGCCACGGCTTCGGCCGGAAAGGCATCAACGTCGGTGTCCTCAGCATCGGGGGCGGGATGGGCGAGTTCGACGGCACGAAAGTAACGGTGATGGGGCTGGGGCGCTTCGGCGGCGGCGTGGGCGTCACGCGCTGGTTGGCCGCGCACGGAGCGGACGTGCTGGTGACCGATCAAGACCCGCGCGAAAAGCTCGCTGGCTCGCTCGATCAGATCCAAGATCTTGTCGATTCTGGGCGAGTCACGCTCCGGCTCGGCGCGCACAACGTCAGCGATTTCACGGCGTGCGATCTGGTGGTGGTCAACCCGGCCGTGCCCAAGCCCTGGGAGAACCGGTTCGTGCGGGCCGCCGAGGCCGCGGGCGTGCGCGCCACCAGCGAGATATGCCTGCTCGCCGAGCGTTTGCCGGACCGCGCCAAGGTCATCGGCGTCACCGGCTCGGCGGGCAAAAGCACCACGTCCGCGATGATCCACCATGTGCTGAAGTCATCGAACATCCCGGTCGTTTTCGGCGGGAACATCGGCGGTTCGCTGCTCTCCCAGCTTGATCGCGTCGGGCCGGGCTCGGTTCGTGACGGTGCGTGGGTGGTGCTCGAGCTGTCGAGCGCGATGCTCCACTGGCTCAAGAACCTCAGCACGGGGACGCGCGCCGAGGGCGTGTTGAATCATGCCGGGTGGTCGCCGCAGGTCGCGGTCGTCACAAACTGCACGACCAACCACGTCGATTGGCACGGCTCGTTCGATCACTACCGCGACAGCAAGAAGCAGATCCTGGGCTCGCAACTCGCGGGAGATTCCGCGGTGCTGGACGAATCCGTCAAAGGTTGGGAGACCCCCGCTGGCGTTCGGCGCGTGGTCGTGGCGTCGGCGTCGCGGTTCGGGCCGCTCCGAATCCCGGGCGCGCACAACAGGCACAACGCGGCGGTAGCGCTCGCGGCGATCGAAGCGGCGAGCGTGCCGGGAGTGACCCGCGCGGACGGCGAGCGAGCTCTCGCTCAGTTCCCGGGGCTCCCCCACCGTCTGGAACTTGTCCACGAGTCCTGCGGCGTGCGGTGGTTCAACGATTCCAAGTCAACTACCCCTGAATCCGCGCTGCTGGCCGTGCGAGCGTTCGACGAGGAAACGGGATCGGGAGAAAGCGACGACCAGAACTCGCCGCGGCGTGGGCGAACGTGCATCCATCTCATCGCCGGCGGGTACGACAAGGGCTCGGACCTTGGGCCTATCGCGGCGCTCGCTCCGTCGCTGGCGGGGCTGTACACCATCGGCGCAACCGGCCCGACCATCGCAGCCCAAGCGCGGCGTCACACCGGCGAACACCAAGCCCACGAGTGCGGCACCCTCGAACACGCGATGACCGAGATCGCCGCGCGAGTAAGGCCCGGCGACATCGTTCTCCTCAGCCCCGCGTGCGCGTCGTGGGGGCAGTTTGAAAACTACGAGAAGCGCGGCGAGCTGTTCGCAAGGCTCGCCTGCGCGCGTTGAGCAGCGTCCTTGGAGGACTGAAACGCGGCCGGCTGGAGGAGATCTTTGACGCACGCCTCGCTCAGCTCGCATCGGACCCAACGCCCTCCGCAGCGCGGCGGGCGCGTGCGCGGCGTGAGACTCTCGATCGCCGCCTGCGCGATCCTCGCGTGCGTGCTGATTCTCGGCTGCACTCAGAGCGCGTCGAATAGGGACCGGCCGCCAGCCACGACGGGCACACCGGACCAGGCGCGCGTCGCCGAGCGCCCGAGCCCTCCCGACCCGGAACCCGTGGCGCCGATGCTCCGCGAGGTCTTCCCGCACGTCCGCTTCGACGCGGCAAAGAAACTCGTCGAGTTCGACGGCGAGGTGCCCATCGATTGCCACAACCCCAAATCCCCGCGGGTCTATCTGGAAGTTACGGTCTGCACGCGCGATTCCAAGGAGCACGAATCGCTCGTCGTCACCGACGCCAAGCCCTCGCACGTCCACGCGGCCCTGCTCTTAGCGGGGCTGGAGCCCGGAACCCCGGGACGGTGGGCGATCGAGAACGGCCAGACGAAAAAAACGCCGGCGAGCGGCGCGGCGGTCCAGGTCACCATCGCGTGGCGCGACACGAGCGGCAACGAGCGCACCGCACGCGCGACCGAATGGGCGGTCAGCACCAGCGGGGCAAGACTGAACGGCACGTTCGTCTTCGCCGGTTCGCGGATCGTGCCATGGCAGGGCCGTGAGTACTACGACGCAGACGGCGCGGGCACGCTGATCGGGCTTACGACGTTCGGCAGCGAGACCATCGCCTGTTCCGAACTATTCAGCCCCGAATCGGCCGTCCAAGAACCGGAATGGATCGCGGACGCGCAGCGCGTTCCTCCAATGGGGACGCGGGTCGTGGTGCGATTGTCCGCCGCGCCGCGTCCCTGATTCAGGGAACGCAACCTCACCGCTAGCGGGCCAGGCGGAGCCTGACCGTCTTGCTCTCGTCCGAATCGGCGTCGCGCACCGAAAGGTCCACGCCCTTGCCGTCGAGGATGCCCTGATCGATCATGAGTTTCAGAGCGGCCTCGAGGCTATCGACCGGGCTGCCGCCCACGGCCTGGATGATCTGGTCCGCTTTCAACCCCGCGTCAGACGCGGGCGAGTCCTTGCGAAGATCCGGGATCGCGGCCGAGCGGCGCGGGTCACGGTCGATCATCAGCCCCAGGCGGAACGCGAGCGGGAAAACTGCGACGTCGGTGTCGTTGCTCGCGGGTCGCTCGGCCAGCGTCACAGGCACGTCGCGGAACTCGCTCCCGTTCCACACCCGCAGCGTGACCGCGTGCCCCGGGCGAAACGCGGTCACGATCGAAGGCGGAAGGTCCTCGTCGGTCAACGCTTGTCCGTTGATGCTCGTCACGATGTCGCCCGATCGAATCCCCGCTTCGGCGGCGGGTTTGTCTGTGACGACGCGCTCGACGCGCAGCCCGGCGCCGCGCCACTCTCCGTTGTCGCCGCGGATCTGCTCGGGCCGGGATCGGAACGAGAGCCCCATGAACCCGCGCGACACGGCGCCTTTCTCGATCAGTTGATCGACCACCGATTCAATCGTTGCCAGTGGGATTGCAAACGAGATCCCCGCCGACTGACCCTCGCTGGTCGTGCCGGTCGAACCGCGGGCCGTCGCGATCGCCACGTTCATCCCGATCACCTTGCCGTGGATATCAACCAGCGGCCCGCCCGAGTTCCCGGGGTTGACGGCCGCGTCCGTCTGGATGAAGTTCGTGAAGCCGCCGAACTCCATGACGCCGCGGGCGGAGCGCCCCATTCCAGAAACGATCCCCTCGGACATCGAGAACTTGAATCCGAACGGCGAACCGAACGCGAAGACGCGCTCGCCCTGCTCGGGCCGCCCGCCGGTGGCACGACGCGCGGGGACCAGCCCGCTGGCATCAGGGACCTGGATCACCGCGATATCCGTGAACACGTCGGCCCCGAGGACCTTGGCGTCGGCCACGCGTCCGTCGGCGAACTGGACAGAAATCTCGCTCGCGCCGCGGACCACGTGGGCGTTGGTCACGACGTGACCGGCGGTGTCGTAGACCCAGCCAGCGCCGGTCGAGCCGTGGAGCCCGCGCGGGCGTTCGGCGCTGTCGTCCGTGGTCACGACATCGAGGTGGACCACGGAGGGCTCGACAGCGCGGGAGACGTTCTTCACCGCGCGGTTGAGCTTCTCAAGGATGTCGTCGTCGTCCATCGACTGCCGCGCGAGCGTCACCCGCCCGAGGGTCTGGGCCGCGTCGATGCGCTGGATCGCCGCGGGGACCGCCAGCAGCACCGCCCCGGCGGAAAGGAGGACAACAAAGGCGGGCCCGAAGGACACAAAGCGACGCATGGCGATGTCCAAAGCTGTGCTCCCCAACCTGAATCGACCGGGCGGACCTGGATCAAACCGAGAGCCGGGACGTGCCGCCCCGGAACCTCTCCCCTCTTCACGTCCAAACCCTCTCACTCTTCAACGCTCGACGCCTCCCGGAAACGCCGCGACTCGTCCTCGGGCATCACGTACCGCTTCCCGCCCACACGCCGATCGGCCACCCGGCGTACCCACTCGACCCCGGCCGCACGGATTGATTCGCCGATCGCGGCCGCCGGTTCTGCAAAGCGCGGCGGATGGTCCGAAAGACCGAGAAGATCGTGCAGGACAAGCACCTGCCCGTGGCACGCCGGGCCCGCACCGATCCCGATCAGGGGAACGGAAGTCTTGGCCAGGATCTCGTCGGTCACCTCGTCGGGTACCGCCTCGACCAAAAGCTGAACACACCCCGCGCGCTCCAGCGCCGCCGCGTCGCGCACGATGCGGCTGGCTTCTTCGGACGATCGCCCCGACGAGCCGTACCCCGATGTCAGCGCCGCACGCTGCGGGCGGCTTCCGACGTGCCCGCAGATCGGGATTCCCGCACGCGTCATTTTGCGAACCAGCGACGCGAACCCGGCGTCGGCCTCGATCTTCACAAGGTCCGCCCGTGCCTCGGTCAGGAACCGCCCGGCATTGCGGATCGCCGAGGCGTGATCGGCCTGGTAGCTCATGAAAGGCATGTCGGCCATCACCACCGTTCGCGGCGCGCCGCGCTTCACCGCCGCCGTCAGCGCAATCAGCACATCCAGCGGCATATCGATCGTGCGATCAAACCCCAGCACGACTTCCGCCGCCGTATCGCCGACCAGCAGCAGCGGCACGCCCGCCCGTTCGAGCCAGCGGGCGGTACTCGCGTCATAGCACGTCAGGCACGCGAACGGCACGCCGCTCTCGGCCATGCGTTTGAGCGTCCGCAGGGTTACAGGCTCGCCGTTCGAGCCCTCGGCCCGCCCGCGATCTCCCGGGCTCCGTCCCGCCTGTCCGTGTGTGTCGGGCATGCCCAAAGTGTAGATTGGCACACGCCAGCGGGACGCCGACCCGTTTCGAGCGATAATGCGTCATGCAGCGACGGCTTGTCGGCGAACTCATGGATGATCCCGGCGTGCCACGCGAAGAGCTCGACCGTGCGCTCAAATACATCCGCGCGATCAACCGGAACCTCGGCGGCGTCGAAGCCCTGCTCGGTCGTCTTCGTCCCTGGTCGGCTCGGTGGGAACGCTCCAAACCCATCACCATCCTCGACGTTGGTACCGGATCGGCGGACCTCCCGCTGGCCGTGTTCCAGTGGGCACGCGCGGCCGGGTTCATCGTCAGAATCACCGGCATCGACATCCACGAAACAACGCTGGAACTTGCCCGCGAGCAGGTCGCGCGAGTGGACGGCGCGGCCGAAGCGATCACGCTCGCACGCGCCGACGCGCTGCGCCTCAACGATCGGTTCGCCCCGGGCTCGTTCGACTACGTCCACGCCGGGCTTTTCCTGCACCACCTCACCAACGGGCAGGCCCTTGAAGTCTTGAAGTCGATGGACCGCATCGCGGCCCGGGGCATCGTGTGGAACGATCTGGTGCGTTCGCGCGTCGGCCACGCGGTCATCACGCTGATGACGCTGGGCAAACCGCGCATCATCGCTCACGACGCCCGCGCCAGCGTCGCCGCGGGGTTTACGCGCCGCGAGGCCGAGGACCTCGCGCAGCGGGCCGGGATCACCTACGCGCGGTATGGGTGGAACCTCCGCACCCACCGCTTCACGCTCGCGGGCGAGAAGTCGAACTCTTGAAACGCCCGCGGCGGGTTTGCATCGAAACGCGCCGCCGGGAGCGCCGATCGCTCCGCCGCTCCCGTCTATCATCTCGGCCCTTCAAGACCCCGCCCGAGGCGCTCCGCACCCGTGCCGACTCACCAGCCAACCACCACGACGACCGCCGCCCCGATCCCCGCACCGCTTTGGATCGTGCTCGTCGTGTCGTTCTTCAACAGCGTCGGCACCGGCATCGTCACCAGCGGGATCTTTTACCTTACCGACCAGGGGTACAAGTTCTCGCAGGCCGCCAACTACCTGCTCGGGCTGATGCTCGGCGCGACGTACATCGTCGGCTCGCTCGCCGCGCAGCCCGCGTTGGCCCTTCTCCGAAAGCGATTCCCAAGCTTCAACACCCGGGGCGTCCTGATCACGCTCATGCTGTGCATGGGCCTTCTCTGCGCCCTGCCGATTCTCGCCGGCACGATCGACGGCCCCGGGCGGACCACCGTCGGCGTCGCCTCGATCTGGGTTCTCGTTGCCCTGTACAGCCCGCTGTCGGGCGTGCTCTGGCCGATCATCGAGAGCTACCTCTCGGGCGCGCGCAGCGGTGAACCGCTCCGCCGCGCCATCGGGATCTGGAACGTCGTGTGGGCCTCGGCCCTGGTGGTCGCGTCCTGGGCGATCGCGCCCGCGATCAAGAACTACGCCGCCGAAACCATCCTCGTGCTCGGTGGAGTTCACGTTCTCAGCGTCCCGTTTTTCAAACTTCTCACGCGCGAGCCCGCGGCCCACGAGGACGAACACCACGAGCCGCACCCGACCGTCTACACCGCGCTCCTCGTCACCTTCCGCATGTTGCTCCCCGTGATCTACCTCATCGCCAGCGCGCTCAGCCCGTACCTCCCTACCGCGCTCACCGAACTCCATGTCCCGCAAGCCTGGCACACCGTGCTCGGCACCGCCTGGCTCCTGCCGCGCGCCGCCGCATTCTTCGTTCTCATCCAATGGCAGGGCTGGCACGGGCGCTGGTCCACCGCGATCGTGAGCGGCCTGCTCGTCGTCATCGGCTTCGGCGTCGCGGTCATGGCCCCGACCTTGCCGCGGCTCGGGGTTTCGAGTTCCATGTCCGTCGTCGTGCTCGTTTCCGGGCTCGCGATCTTCGGGCTCGGAAAGGCCTCGGTGTACATGGCGGCGCTCTACTACGGGCTCGCCGTCGGCAAGTCCGAGGTCCAGGCCGGCGGCAAGCACGAGGCCCTCATCGGCTGCGGGTACACCATCGGCCCGGGCTGCGGGCTCGCCGCCACCGCCGCCGTGAACTCCGGGCTGCTCGGTGCGAACTGGTTCAATGCCGCCGTCCTCGGAACGGTCGGTTTCCTGACCCTGGGCGTCGCCCTCACCGTCGCCCACCGCGTGCGGCATCTGTCAGGACAACCGCGCGCGCCCGGAAGATCACCGATCATTCCGTGAACCCGCGAACGCGCCCGCCTGTACACCTGACATGACCACCCGATTCCGAGCCGGCCCGTAAACCGCTCCGATCCCGTCACCTGCGCAGGCCCGATATCATCCAAACCAACGCCCTTCCCCGTCGCCCGCTGAACGCGGACGCGGACCGGGCCGATCCGTGAGCGTCCCTCGTTCGGCCGTCGGTTTTCCACGGCCAGGGGCGGGCGTCCGACGAAAGGACCGTTCTCCGTGCTGACCATACTCCGCCGTGCGGTCCCCGTGCTCGCCCTGATCGCCTGCGCCGGGCTCTCCATCCCCGCCACGGCCCAGACGGCGACGAAAGCGCCCGAGCTCGCTCAGGCCCCGCTTCCCGCAGCGCACGCGAGCACGCGCCTCGCGTCCAAAAACGCGATCGAGCAGAGGCTCGCCACCCGCGATTGGTCCCGCAAGATGTGGGACGCGGCTCGCACGGGCGACCAGTCTTCTTTCTCCGCCCTGCTCGACAAAGCCCCCAACGACGCCAGCGACCCGCAACTCGCCGCCGTCCGCGCCTCCGCCCTCCAGCTCAAAGCGAACTTCGACAAGCGCGAGACCGACCGCGCCAAGCGCCGCGACGAAGTCATGGCCGAACTCGACAAGACCCTCGCCGAACCGCGTACCGACATCACCATCAGCAAGGGGTTGATCTCGGTCGTCGAACTGCACATGCTCGCGACCGACAAGGCCGTCGTGCTCCGCGATCCCAAGGTCAGCGCCCTCCTCGCCGAGGCCGACAAGGCCGCCCACGCCGCCGAGGACCGCGCCGACTGGCTCACCGCCAGCGAACTCTTCTACCGCCTCTCCGCCATCTTCGAGGACCAGGGCACCTACAAGACCGACAGCGACCGCCTGAACCACCGCCTCGAAATGCTCCGGCTCTACGCCCCCGAGCGCCTCTGGGAGCTGCGCAACGCCCGCCAGACGGCCGGGACTGTTCCCCCACAACCCTCGCCGGCGACGACTTCCGCCAGAAGCTCGAACTGCTGACGAACCAATGGCCGCCGTCACCCGCGCCGGCACCAAGCACGTCGAACAAGTACCCATGCGCGACGTGCTCATCGGCGGGCTCCGCGGCGTGCGCACCATGGCCACCACCACCGACCTCCAGCGCCCGTTCAAGGGCCTCGCCGACCAGGGTCTCCGCGAGAAACTCCTCCAGTCGCTCGACCGTGAAGAAGAACGAATCCGCGCCGCCCAGGTCCCGCTGGACTTCAGCGACGTCGACGGGCTGCTCCAACGCCTCTTGAAGGCCAACCGAGATTCGGTCGCCATGAACGATCAGGCCCTCCTCCACGAGTTCGGCAACGGCTCGATGGAGGCCCTCGATCCCTTCTCCAAAATCTTCTGGCCCGATGAGCTCGCCCGGTTCAACCGCTCGACCCAGGGCAAGCTCATCGGCATCGGCGTCGAGATCCAGTTCGACGAGCTCTCCAACATCCGCGTCGTCACCCCCCTCGAAGGAGGCCCGGCCCTGAAAGTCGGCGTCCGCGCCGGGGACGTCATCAAGAAAATCGACGGCAAGTCCGCCTACGGGCTCACCCTCGACCAGGCCGTGGACCTCATCACCGGCCGGGCCGGCACGCAGGTCGGCGTCACCATGGAACGCAAGGACCCCTCCAAGCCCGCCGACGCCCAGGCCAGCGAGCTCGATTTCACCATCACCCGCGCCGAGGTCGAACTCAAAAGCGTCAAGGGCTGGAAACGCCAGGGCGCGAAAGAGGACGACTGGAGCTGGTTCGTCGATCCCACCAACAAGATCGGCTACGCCCGCATCACGGGCTTCACCGACGGCACGACACGCGAGCTCGACCGCGCCATCCGAGCCATGAAGGCCGGCGACGTCCAAGGCCTCGTGCTCGACCTCCGCTTCAACCCCGGCGGGCTCCTCGACGAGGCCGTCAAGGTCGTCAACCGCTTCATCGACCGCGGGCTGATCGTCAGCACCCAACTCCCCGGCAAGCGCACCGAGCGCCAGGAAGTCGCTCGCCGAAATCTCGCCACTCTCAACAAACTCCCCGTCGTCGTGCTCATCAACGAAGGCTCGGCCTCGGCGAGCGAGATCGTCTCGGGCGCGATCCAGGACTACGCCCGCCGGGATGTCATCAAGGCCATCACGCTCGGCAGCCGCAGCTACGGCAAGGGAAGCGTCCAGGACGTGACGCCACTGGGCGGCGGAGCGGCCGCGATGAAACTCACCACCCAGTACTACCTGCTCCCCGACGGGCGACTCATTCACCGCAAGGAAGGCGCCAAGGAATGGGGCGTCCCCGCCGACCTCACCGTCGAGATGCTCCCCGCCCAGATCACCGACGCCCTCGTGCTCCGCCGCAACGCCGACGTGCTCCCCCTCGACGAGAACGGCAAGCTCATCGCCACCGCCGAGTCCAAGGCCGACCCCGAGGATCTAATCTCCAAGGGACTCGACCTCCAGCTCAACGCGGCCCTCGTGCTCCTCCAGAGCCAGACCCTCGGCACCAGCGAGCAGGCCAGCAGGGACCAGTAAGCAAGCGCGGCGCAAGGTTGCTGGAGTCTTTGAGGATCGCTCTAGTAGCCCGCCGGCAGCCCGCCCTTGCGCGGGTCGCTCGCCGCGTCGAGGCCCTTGCCCGACCGATCGCGCCGGATGAGCTGCACCGCGCCGATCATCGACCGTGATTCCGTCCTGTGCCCGAGCTTCTTGAGCGCCGCGTCCGTCGCCGTCCCCGCCAGCGGAGTTTCAAGCTGCAGCACATCGGGCTGCCACTGATGGTGGAAGCGCGGCCGCGCCAACGCCTCACCCGCACCCATATCAAACACCAGCACGTTCAACGCCGCCTCAAGCGTCGAAGTAATAATCCTCGGCCCGCCCGAAGACCCCGCCACCAACATCGCCCCACGCTCATCCAGCCCGATCACCGGGGCCATGCTCGACAACGGCCTCTTCCCGGGCTTGAACAAGTTGCGATTCGATTCCACCAGCCCGAACGCGTTCGCC
>JBGAOD010000086.1:14163-16152 GCA_044221955.1 Phycisphaerales bacterium
TCCATCTCATTGTTCAGAATGAACCCGTACCGCGGCACCGGCAGCAGCGATCCGAAGATCAGGTTCACCGTCTCCGTACACGCCACCGCGTTGCCCTTGGAATCGACCACACCAAAGTGGCTCGTGCCATGATCCTCCGGCAGCGCGGCCCCCGCCTCGCCCGCCGGCACGGTGCCGTACTTCTCGTTCGCGAGCGTCTTTCCTTCGTCGAACAGTTCCGCCCTGGCCTTGATGTACGCCGGCGCGAGCAACGCCTCCGTCGGCACCTTCACGAACTCCGGGTCGCCCATCCACCGGCTGCGGTCCGCGAAGCCGTGCTTGAGCGCCTCGGTCACCAGATGGATATACGCCGGGCTGTTGTGCGCCGTCCCCGCGAGCATCTCCTTGCGAAGTTCCAGAATTTCCAGCGCCTGCGCAATCGCGATCCCCCCGCTGCTCGGCGGCGGCATCATCACCAGCGTCTTGCCCATGAAGTTCGAGGTCAAAGGCTTCGTCTCGCTCACGCGGAACGACGCCAGATCCCGCGTGGTCATCCTCCCTCCATCGCCGTTCACCGCCTGGATCACGGCATCGCCGATCGGCCCGTCATAAAACGCCTTGGCCCCGTCACGAGCGATCAGCTCGAAGGCCGCCGCCTGCTCGGGCAGTTGGATCAGGTCGCCGAGTCTCACCTCGCCGTGCTTGAGAATCCGATTCCAGAGAAACGGGAACCGCTTGGGCCGCGACGCGTCGGCGTTGAGCCATTCGAGAACTTCCTTCGCGCTGTCGATGTAGTGCTTGTCCGCCTTGAACCCCGCATGGGCCGCACGGATCGCCGGCGCGAGCACCGCCGCCCGGTCCATAGTTCCGTACTTCTCCAGCGCGTACAGCAACCCCGCCACCGTGCCCGGGATCGCGACCGCCTTCCCACCGTGCGTCGGCGCGTCCTTGTCCGGGTCGTTGACGAAGAAATCCGGCCCGTACCCCTCGGGGCACATCTCGCGGTAGTTGATCGCCGTCGAGATCGTCCCGAAGCGCGGGTCGTCGTGAAGATGGATCAGCATGAACCCGCCGCCGCCGATCCCGCAGGACTGCGGCCGGACCACCGACAGCGCGAAAGACGTCGCCACCGCCGCGTCCACGGCGTTCCCGCCCGCACGCAGGATCTCGGCCCCCGCCTGCGACGCAATCGGCGAATCGGCCGCGACCGCTCCGTGCTCGAAGTACGACGAGGCCGAAGGTGTGCTCACACGGGCTCCTTGATGCTCGTTGGTTTGATCGCTCGTGCGATCGCTCAGATCAGGAACTGTTCTTGAAGAGTCAAACTCACACGAGGCTGCGCCGAAAACAAACCCGCCCAAGGTCGCGAGCCCAACCATGACCGCCCGCGAACGGGCCGAGAATACCCGCGATCGAGAACCGCGGGCACGCGACGCGCCCACCGCGATCGACCGAGATTCTCTCCCTCTTTGTTGGAACATCCGTCAAACTCCCCTCGGAAAGAGGTGGCATCCCCCCCTGGAATCTGGCACAATAGCTGGGCTCGCTCGTGGGCCATTGCCATTGAAGGAACACCCGATGCTGAACCAATCCCTCCGCCGGGCCGCGCTAGCCCTCTCCGCCACCGCCGCGTTCACCCTTGCTGGCACCGCCCTCGCCCAGCCCGACGCCACGCCAATCTCCGGCCAGCCCGTCGTCCGCTTCGACGGCCAGAAGGTCGTCACCGTCACCGTCACGACCGTGCGCGAACTTCTCGCCGTGATGAGCATCGCCGAATCGGTCTGGACCCACACGCCTGGCGTCGGCCCGATCGACGTCCAAGTCACGCCCGCCCAGCTCGCCGCCATCACCCAGCTCGGGCTTGCCGTGCAAGTGAAAGTCCAGGACGTCCAGGCCCTCATCGACGCCGAGGCTGCCGAAATCCGCGCTCGCCGCCGCGCCCCGGACCTCACCTGGTTCCAGAACTACAAAACGCTCGCCGAGATCAACACCTCCCTCGGCCTGCTCGCC
>JBGAOD010000087.1:0-16114 GCA_044221955.1 Phycisphaerales bacterium
GGGCTGGCCCGCGACGATGGAAGGAGCGGTACGCAGCGGGTATGAAGCGGCCGCAGCGGTTCTCGGGCTCAAGCCGGGTTCGTTGCTGGCCGTCCCGCTCAAGCCCGGTCCTTTGGCAGCACCTTTCGCGTCATCGTGGTGACCGTGATCTCCAATTGACAGGGCGTCCACCGAGTCAAGGTCCGGGAGTTCACCCGGGAACTCGGAACTTTCCGCGATTCTCACCAAAACGTCGAGGCACCTGCTCGAACTCGACCCGCGCTGTTTGCCTCTCTTGTTCCCTGCGTGGTACCCTTATCCCTGACGGAACGCTCGCTCCGGCCAGGACGGCCCCATCCTCTGCGGAGTTGTCGCATGGCCTTCATCCCACGCGGGAGCGGGCGCGGGCGGGTTCCTCGCACCGCAGCCGCCCTCGTTCTCGTCGCCTCCGCGTCCGTTCTTGTGATTGGCGGCTTCGCCGTTCTTCGCCCCGGCTCGCCCGAGCCCCTCGCACGCGCCGAGCGTGCAGCGGTTGCTCAACCGCTGAAGTCAACGCCTCCCGCGACAACACCCGCCGCTCCCGCGGCACCGGAGATCCGCTTCGGGCTCTCTCACCCGCTGGCCAGGTCGCCCGGCGTTCTCCGCCTGGCGACTTACAACACAGAAAACCTCTTCGACAACGTGGATGACCCGAGCCTCACCGGGCAGTACGAGGACAAAGACGCCACGAAGCCAAAGACGGAGTTAGAAGGGCTTTCGGCCGCGATCCACAGCATCAACGCCGACGTCATCGCGCTGGACGAAATCGAATCCGAACAGGCCCTGATGTGGTTCCACGACGCGTACCTCAAGGACATGGGCTACGCCTACCACGCCTCGATCGACGCCGGCGACCCGCGTGGGATCGAGCAGGCGGTGCTCAGTCGCTACCCCATCACCAGCGTCAAGAACTGGCCGGGCGCACCGCTCGCCGGCACGCACCCCGACAAAGTAACCGACGCAACACCCGGCACGCCGATCCACTTCCACCGCTCCCCGCTCAAGGTGGACATCGAAGTTCCCGCCGCCATCACGGGCGGCGATCCGTACCGTTTCACGCTCCTGGCCGTTCACCAGAAGAGCGGAAAGAACTACGGGTACTGGCGTGAGGCCGAGGCGACGAAAACGGCCGCGATCGTGCAGGAATTGCAGGCGCAATCTCCCGGTATCAACGTCGCCGTGCTGGGCGATTGCAACGCCGTCCCGACCGACTCCGCCACCAAGGTCTACATCGCGTGCGGGCTTGTTGACCTGTTTGCCGCGCGGGACGCCGCGAGCTCGTCCGACCGCCCCAAGTTCATCACCCACGAGTCCGGGCGGACGATCGACTACATCCTGGTCAATCCGGCGATGAGCGCGGAGGTGGTGGCGAACTCAGAGTTCATCCTCGGCACGCCCGCGAAGCCCGCTGGGGTCGATTGGCGGTCCCATCCTGCTCCGCCCGGGTACGCGTCGGATCACTACCCGGTGGTGGTGGATGTCCGTTGGAAAGAGGGGGCGTGAATTGATTGGTATTTGTTAGGAATACCCATCTGCAGAGTCGGTGAAGATCAAGTTTTCGCTAAATGCGACTTTGATGGCCCGGTGGGGTGACCTGAGAACGGCTATTGTAGGATGACGTGGAAGTTTTTGAGAAGGCCGTTGGACAGCAGTGGGCCCGACATCTGGTGGATCCCGGGTTCGATATCCCCAATGGGCGGTGGAGTTGGTGGAATTGAAGGAAGCGTCACGGGACGGTAGTGGGGATCGAGTCAAGAAAATGTCAAGTTTTTTGTGGCGTAAGAGTCCGGGGTCGTGAAGTGGAGTCCGAGGATTTCATCAAGGAACGGGCGCATCGCATGAGCACACCGAACACCGAGTCGAAGTTCTTCCCCCGCGTCTGCAGCGCTCGCCGCGCGTTCACGCTGATCGAGTTGCTGGTGGTGATTGCGGTGATTGCGCTGCTGATCAGCATGTTGTTGCCCGCGCTCGGCGCGGCCCGTGGTACTGCGCGGCAGGTCGTGTGCCAGTCGAACCTGCGGCAAGTCGTGGTCGGGGTTTCCGGCTATGCCGACACGTACAAGGACGCGCTTGTGGGATCGCCGCTGACAAGCGGTTACGACGCGGCCACCAAGCCGGGGCTGGAGGGCTACAACGGCATCGCCATTCAGCAGTGGGACTGGATGGGCCCGCTGGCTGCCAGCATGGGGATCAACGGTCCTGGATCGGTTGGAGATCCAGGCGAAGCCGCTAAGCGGTTCGATTGGTATCGAAACGCCATCAAGTCCTTCGTCTGTCCTGAAAATAACATTCTTGCCGGCATCTACAAGTCCAGTTCCGTTCCCAACAAGTCGGATTGGACCGAGAGTCGAATGCTCTCGTACAACATGTCGACTCAGTTCAGTTCGATCGCCGCCTCCTCTTCCGTCTTGGGTGGTACCCAGGACGATGCGCGGGTCAAGTCCAAGCGGGGCGGATATCGGCCGTATGGGTACCGTCTCGGAACGCCGCATCTCAAAGCTATTGTCTTCGAAGGACATCGTTACGCCGGCGGCGGTGACGGGCCGGACTACGAGCCCGATCTCAAGGCGGCATTTGGCGGTGCTTTCGGCGGAACGGGGCCTTGGTACAACCAGAGCAGGGAACTCGACCGGATGAGGGCCCCGGGCGAAGCGCTCGGAGGGTTCGGCTTCTTTGACTACCGTCGGTACGCATTCCGCCACGGGGCCAAGGGGAAGGCCGCCCAATCGCCCGGTGCCGCGTGCCTGGGCAACCTCGGTTTTTATGACGGGCATGTCAAGGTGTTTGATGATGGGCAGGCGACCAACCCGGACTATTGGTTTCCGACGGGAACCAAGCTTGTGAAAGGTTTCGCGTCAGATACCTGGGCCTACACCAGCAAGACTTGGCCTGAGAAATGTGGGAAGGACAAGGACTACATCGTTCCGTGACGAATCGAAGACGGCGGCCGAGCTGAAAGGCGACCGATGGAGCTTTCCTTGCCGAGCATTCTCTCTCAAACCAAGTTCGACAAGAAGGCGATTCTTTCGCTGGTCGGCGCGGTCGTGGCCGTAGTCATCTGCGTGTACGTGGTCGCCAGCAACACCATCTTCTCGCCGATTTCCCCTGACGAGCAGTCGCGCATTCGAGCGGCGATCGACGGCGAGAGCGGCGAGCTTTTCGAGGAATACCGGGTCAAGGACGGTGTGACGCTGCCGTGGAAAAACCCCAAGACCGGAAAGAACACGGTTTGGCCCGCAGAAAAATGCTATTGGAACAAGGACGGTACGGCGAAGATCACGCCGACGTATGTCCTGCTCAACGACCTGGTCGGCAAGCCGGGCCCGACTTTGTGTCCCGATTGCGGCCACGTTGTGGTTGGTCACAATCCCATGCCGCCGCAGGACTTGATCATCGCTGCGGCCAAGAAGGCCGGCAAGTAGTTCAGCTGCTTCCGGTTGATCCGTGCTCCGAGCCGTATCGGCACGCTAGACTGCGCCGATGTTGACTGGGCGGTTTGTCGTATCGCTGGGCTCTCTGGTCCTCGCAGGTGTGGCTCTGCAGGTAAGAGCAGAGCGGGGCGACGCACGGGCGAATGCGCTCGCCGCACCGCCAAAACAAGTCGCAGCATACGTTCCAACCGCCGCGACGTGGGAGTCCAAACCCGCGTCGGACCTGGGCATGGACCCCGCCGCCCTCGCCGCCGCCGTTGAGTGGGCCAAGTCGCGCGAGAACGACATGCCGCGTGATTTCTCGACGCAGCAGAAAATCTTCGGCCGCCCGCTCGGCCCCGTGCCAACGACCCGTGCCCTCACCAACGGCCTCATCCTTCGCCACGGGTACATCGTCGCCGAGTGGGGCGACACCAAGGCGGTCGATCCGACGTACAGCGTTGCGAAGAGCTATCTGTCGACGTTGCTGGGCCTCGCGATCGATCGAGGGCTGATCGCCAGCATCGACGACCCGGTCGCCAAGTACGTCGCGGACATCGGCCGGGGGAACGCGCAAGACTCGGGCTACGACTCGCCCCACAACGCGAAAGTCACCTGGGCCCACCACGTCACGCAGACCAGCGAGTGGGACGGCGAGCTCTTCGGCAAGGCAAGCACGTTCATCGGCGCGGAAGAGTTCGGCCAGGGTGCGCGCAAGCCGCGCGATCTGCTCGAACCCGGCGAGTTCTATGAGTACAACGACGTCCGCGTGAACCGTTTTTCCATGTCGCTGATGAAAGTATGGAAAAGGCCGCATGACCTCCGTGAGCGGCGGCACGCGCTGGGGCGGCGGGCTGTGGATCTCCACCCGCGACCATGCACGGTTCGGGCTGCTGATGCTCCGCAAGGGCGAGTGGGAAGGGCAGCGCATTCTGTCTGAAAAGTGGATCGAGGCCGCGACGACGGCGAAGGGCAAGGAGCCGGCGTACGGGTACCTGTGGTGGCTCAACGCCGAGGCGGGAAGACCGGAGACGGCATTTCGCTGGAAGGGTGCGCCGGCCCGGAGCTTCGCGGCCGAGGGAGCGGGCGGGAACACGATCTGGGTGGACCCCGAGCACGATCTCGTCGTGGTCTGGCGCTGGCACGCGGGCGACGCGGAGAACGAGTTCTACACGCGGATCGTGGGTGCGATCAGGCCCGAGTAGCGTCCGTCGATCGCGTGGTTCAAAGACCAGAACTCACCACCGAGGGACACGGAGAGTCACGGAGCGGGAGCGTTGAGACTCTGATTTCCAGATTCTTTCCGCTTGTCTTTCTCAGTGCCCCTCCGCGTCACCCCGTGGTGAAGTTTTTTCTTCTCTTCAAGGTCGCGTTGACCCGCCACCAAAGCGCGTCCGTCGCGGTATCCTGTAGGCATGAGTGACACCGCTACGCGCGTTCTGGAATGGCTCGACCGTGAACAGCCCAAGTCGATCGCTCGGCTCGTCGATTGGCTGAAAATCCCGAGCATCAGCACCGACCCGAAATACAAGGCCGACGTCGCCAAGGCCGGCGAGTGGTGCGTGGCTCAGCTGCGCGAGTGCGGATTCAAGGCCGAACTCTGCGCGACGCCGGGGCACCCCATCGTGCTCGCGTCCTGCGAAGGCTCCCCCGACTACAAAGGCCCGCACGTTCTCTTTTATGGTCACTACGACGTGCAGCCCGTGGACCCGGTTTCGCTCTGGGAGAGCCCGCCATTTGAGCCCGTGATCCGAGGCCCCAAGCCCGGCGAAGAGGGCGGCGAGCGCGTCGTGGCGCGCGGCGCGGTGGACGACAAGGGCCAGGTGCTCATGTTCATCGAAGCGATGCGGGCGTGGAAAGAACTCACCGGCCTGACCGCCGGCGGCGTGAAGTTCACCTGCCTCATCGAGGGCGAAGAAGAGTCCGGCTCCACTAGCCTCGAAGGGTTCGTGAAGAAGTACGAGAAGCAGCTCGGCGAGTGCGACGTGTGCCTCATCAGCGACACCGGCATGCTCTCACGCACGCGCCCCGCGATCACCTACGGCGTGCGCGGGATGGCGTACACCGAGGTCCGCCTGCACGCCGCAAACCAGGACCTGCACTCGGGGCTGTGGGGCGGGCAGCGCTGCCCAGACGATCACCGAGCTTGCAGAAGGTTCTCGCGCGCGCTGTGGGACAAGAAGCGGCGTGGCGATTCCCGGGTTTTATGACGCCGTGGTGCCGATCTCCAAGCAGGAGCGGGCGAACTGGAAGGCGCTGAGTTCAACTCCAAGGCCGCGGCTCAAGAAGATCGGGCTGCGCGAACGGCGGCCGACGTGGGTGAGGCGGGGTTCACCGCGATGGAGCGTGAGTGGGGGAGGCCGACCGCCGAGATCAACGGCATCATCGGCGGGTACACCGGCGAGGGCGCCAAGACCGTCATCGCGTCGCACGCGATGGCCAAGGTCAGTTTCCGGCTTGTTGCCAGCCAAGACCCGCAAATCACCAGGCGTTTTTCAAGTGGTGCAAGGACCGCGCCGCCGAGGCTGCCGGTGGGAGTTTCTTGACCATCACGGCGGGTTCGGCGTCACGACCCCGATCGACTCGCCCGCGATGGCGGCTGCGAGCGCGGCGATCAAGGCGGCGACGGGCAAGGCACCGGCGCTGATCAAGTCGGGCGGCTCGATCCCCGTGGCTGGTCTGCTCAAGGACAAGCTCGGGCTCGACACGATCTTCGGGCTTCGGGCTCGACGACGACCGCATTCACTCATGGCGAGAGTTCGAGGTCGCGTGCTACCGCATGGGCGTGCGGTCGCGCACGCGATGTTTGTGGATCGGTTGCTCTCGGCGAGGGGGTAACGCGGGGTCGCGTTACGCGGCGTGCATCGCGGGATTGGCGGCGTGGACAGGCACCTCGTTGAGCACGATCACGTCGGAGTCGCCGTCGCGGTCCGCAATCGCCTGGAGGTGCGCGTCGTAGTCGGCCTGAAGTTTGGCGATCCGTAGTTTGAGATCGTGGACCTTGGTCGCGTGCCCGACTTCGGCCGCCAAGATGTGTAAGGCCGAGAGCACGCACCCGAATGTCAGAGCGCCGATCAGGAACCAGATTTCATTGGGAAACGGTGCCACCCAAGGCCTATCGGTCGGCGGACGCCCTGAGGCCACGCGATCCCGGCGACCGGGTAGACTCCGGGTGTCCGTTTGTGACGACTCGAACGCCTGGAGCGAGAGCGGGATGATCGCGGCGCGGATTCGGAACTCATTGAGGGCAGCGGAGGGCGCTTTGAGCATTGCGGCTTGGTCTCTTGCCCTCGTGGTGGGTCTGCTGGCTTGGGCACGGCCCGCGCTCGGCCAGGATTCGGTCGCACCCGGCAATGCGCCGGAAGTCGTCGGCGACGTCAATTCCGCGGACTTGAAGCTCGACGTCGAACGCTTCGGCGTCGCGGGCGTGGTTCGCCCGGGTGGGTGGATCGGCTTGCGGGTGGTCATCCAGGACTCGTCGGCGAAGCCCCGTGAGCTGGTGATCCGGCTGTCGCACCCGGACGTGGACGGCGACGAGCCCCTGAACCAGCGCGAGATCGCCACGAACCCCGGTGTGCGTCAGGGGGTGTGGATCTACCTGCGTTTGCCCGCGGGGTACAAGCCGGGTGACGGGCTGACCCTCGCAGCCTATGAGGCGGTTGAATCGCCCGGAGCGAGCGGCGGGCGTGCGCTCCAGGGCGGTCGGCTGCTCGCGCGCGCGCGGGTAACTTCTCGCAACGCGGTCTCATCGGTGGTTGGGCTCGCCGGCGTGGTCGGCAACAAATCCTTCGGCCTTCTACGGCTGGGGCTGCGGCTGGACAATACCGACGCCGCTCCGTTCGGGCAGGAGTTGACGAGGGTCGAATCGGGGCTCTCACCTGCGGAACTCCCCGATCGTTGGCAGGGGCTCGCCGCCTTTGATTTCCTCGTCTGGGGCGGCGGCGATCCCGGTGAACTGCGGGCCGAGCGTGCCACGGCCGTGCGTGAGTGGGTTCGACGCGGCGGTCACCTGATTGTCGTGCTCCCCGCGGTCGGTGAAACCTGGACCAACCCAAAAGCCACGGAGTTGTCCTCCATGCTCCCCATCGTGAGTGTTCGCCGACGCGAGGGCGTGGACCTCGCGGCGTTCCGCCCGCTGTTCACCGATCGCGCGAGCGTGGTGATGCCCAAGGACGGCGTGGTCCACGAGTTCACGCCCGCGCCCGACGCCGCGCCCGGCGAGGCGATGCGGATCCTGAACGGGCCCGACGGCCTCTGCGTTGTCGCGCGGCGGTTGCACGGCCTGGGCGCGGTCACGCTGGTTGGGTTGGACCTGAATCATCGGGCGTTCGCCGAGGCCGACCGGCTTGACCCGGGCGTGTTCTGGAACCGGGTGATGGGCCGACGCGGGATCGCGCCGACGCAGGCGGATATAGACAAGAGGCTGGCACCCAACGGCGAGGGTTTCCCGAGTCGCACGGCCGTCAAGTTCGACGGCGACATCGCCGGGCAGATCGCCAAGTCGGGCAAAGCGTCGACCGGAGTTCTGCTGGGTTTCGTGCTCTTCCTGCTCTACTGGGTCGTGGCGGGACCCGGCGGGTTCGCGGTGCTGAGAAAACGTGGGTTGATCCGGCACGCCTGGCTTGGGTATGTGGCCGCCGCCGGGGTTTTTACGATCATCGCCTGGGGCGGTGCAAACCTGATTCGCGAGAAGCGCGTGCAGGGGACGCACCTGACGATCATCGATCATGTCTTCGGGCAGCCCGTTGAGCGGGCCCGCGTGTGGATGAGCCTGCTGATACCCAAGTATGGCTCCGCCACAATCCGCATTGGCGACGACGGGTCGAAGGGCTCCGTGTCTGAATCATCGGACCTTGTGGCGGCGTGGGAGCCGCCGCCCGAGCAGGGCGGCGCGGGAGGATCCTTCCCCGACGCGCGCGGGTACGTGGTGGACACGCGCAGCCCGTCGTCTATGTCGTTCCCGACACGCTCCACAGTGAAGCAGGTGCAGGTCGATTGGGCCGGAGGACCGCCCTGGAAGATGCCGCTGCCGATCGCGAGCGCGAACGCCACGGGCGAAACCCCTTCGGGGGTAGGGACGATCCGCCTGAGTCCCAACCGGGGTGCGGACCGCGCGTGGTTGATCGGATCGCTCACGCACGACCTGCCCGGAGAACTGCGCGACGTCCTCATCATCGTTGTGCCGCCGCAGCGAGATCTGGGGCGTGTGACGCTGAGCATTCAGACCGTTTCGGACGCTCGTGCCTTCGCGGTCGATCGCTGGGCGCCCGGATCGGCAAACGTGCTCGACCTGAGCCTGGTCACCATCCAGAAACCAGGCTCGGACACCACGCTCGCCTCGTACCTCCGGTCGCAGCTCAACAAGTACACCGGCGCTCTGTACCAGCGTGAGGAAACCAAGGTGGACCTCAACTCCGCCGCCGATCGGCTCGTGGCGTCGAGCTTCCTCAGCCAGTTCGAGGGAATCACCTCCGCGAGCGCCAGGAACGACACCGTGCCCTGGGCCACGCGGCAGAACACCCACGGGCTCGATCTGGGGCGCTGGCTGTCGCAGCCGTGCCTCATCATCATCGGATCGCTGGGCTCGGAAAAAGAGGGCGCTCCCTGCCCAGTGCCGATGACCGTGGACGGCGAAAAATTCTCCACCACCGGACGAACCATCGTGCGTTGGATCTACCCGTTGGCGGACGAGCCGCCAGCGTTTTACGCCACTGAGAACCCGGACGCGACGCCCGTACCGGAGGAAAAACCGGCGGAAGTGATTGACAAACCTACGACGGGTGCTCGACCCAAGAAGAAGTAACAGTCGTGCGGCAACGCGCGGCCCGCAAGGAGTGAACGCCCCGTGGCGATGATCGAAACCGTCAACCTCACCAAGCGCTACGGCGACCTTGTCGCGCTCAACAACCTCAACCTCACGATCCAGGAGGGCGACTGCTTCGGGTTCATCGGGCCCAACGGCGCGGGCAAGACCACGACCATCAAGATCCTGGCCACGCTGCTCAAGCCGACGAGCGGGCAGGCGATGGTGGGGGGGCTGACGGTCGGGTACCAGAACCGGCAGATCCGGCCGATTGTTGGGTACGTGCCGGATTTCATGGGCGCGTACGAGGACATGGTGGTGCAGGAGTACCTGGAGTTTTTCGCGGCCGCGTACAACATCCACGGGCAGCAACGCAAGAAGGTCGTCGCCGACGTGCTCGAGCTCACCGACATGAGCTACAAGGCGACGGCCGAGGTGAACAGCCTGTCGCGCGGCATGCAGCAGCGGCTGAGCGTGGCGCGGGTGCTGCTGCACGATCCGAAAGTTCTGTTGATGGACGAGCCGGCGAGCGGACTCGATCCGCGTGCCCGCATCGAGATGCGCGAGCTGTTGAAAGAGCTGCGGCGGATGGGCAAGACGATCCTGATTTCGAGCCACATTTTGCCCGAGCTGGCCGAGCTGTGCAACGTGGTTGGCATCATCGAACGCGGGCAGCTTCTCTTCGCGGGCACGGTTGAAGAGATCGTGCGGCGGGCCAAGGTCGGGCACGTGCTGCACGTGGGCGTGAGCGATCGGGTGGCGGATGCGCTGGCTCTGGTGCAGAAGATCCCCGGCGTGACCAAGGCCGTGCTGGCGGACGCGGAGGACAGCTTCGCGGGGGGCGCTGGCGGGAACGGAAAGCGGAACGGCGCGCCGGTCAAGGTCATCCACCTCGTGTACGAAGAGACGGCCGGGCAGTCGTTCACGGACCTGCCGAATATCCTGGTGAACAAGGGATTTCGGATCACCAAGTTCACGGAAGAGCCTGTGAACCTGGAGACGGCGTTCATGCGGTTGACGAAAGGTTTGGTGCAATAGTGGTGCGGTAGGCACCCGCGACTCGCGTCCAAAATGAATGCGATCCGGCGGCGTTCCAGATCGGTTCGGTTGAGATTCGGGTCGCAACTTGCCGACCGCCGCCCGTTACACTGATCTGCCGAATTCAGTAGCTGATTCTTGAACTTCCCCCATTGGAGATCGATCGCATGTCAAGCACGTTGTCGCGGTGCACGGTTTGGATGAGTGGGCTTGCGGCTTTCGCGGCCGTCGCTCCGGCGTTGGCCCAACCCGCCAAACAGCCGGCGGGGAAGATCGGGTACCCGGTCGCCAAGACCGTCGACCAGGTCGACGACTACCACGGCACCAAGGTCGCTGATCCTTACCGCTGGCTTGAGGAGCCCGACTCAGGCGAGACGAAGGCGTGGGTGACGGCCCAGAACGAGATCACGAACGCGTGGCTCGACACCGTGCCCGAGCGCTCGCGGATCAAAGAGCGGCTCACGAACCTGTGGAACTACGAGAAGTTCGGCGTCCCGTTCAAGGAGGGCGGCAAGTACTTCTTCACGCGCAACGACGGGCTGCAGAACCAGTCGGTGTTGTACGTGACCGACGCGATTGAGTCGACGCCGCGTGCGCTGCTCGATCCCAACACGCTCAGCAAGGACGGCACGGTCGCGCTGGCGGGGACCTCGGTGAGCGACGACGGCAAGCTGATGGCTTACGGCGTGGCCGAGGCGGGGAGCGACTGGAACACTTGGCGTGTGCGCGATGTGCTGACCGGCAAGGACCTGAGCGACGAGCTCAAGTGGGTGAAGTTCTCCGGCGCGGCATGGACGAAGGACAACAAGGGCTTCTTCTACAGCCGCTACGACGCGCCGACCGGCGACGCGATCAAAAGCGTGAACAACTTTCACAAGATTTTCTACCACGTCGTCGGCACGCCGCAGAGCGCGGACGCGCTGGTGTACGAGCGGATGGACCAGCCCGAGTGGTACCTGGGCGCGGGCGTGACCGAGGACGGGAAGTACCTGATCATCGGCGTGTCGGCGGGCAAGACGATCAACAACGCGTTGTTCTACAAGGACCTGTCCGATCCCAAGTCCAAGGTCGTCGAGTTGTTCAACAAGTTCGACGCCGATTACAACTTTGTCGGCAACAACGGCACAACATTCTGGATCCAGACGAACTTGGACGCGCCGCGTGGCAAGGTCGTGGCGGTCGATATCACTAAGCCCGAGGCCCCGGTCTGGAAGGAGCTCATCGCCCAGAGCGAGAACACGCTGCAGGGCGTCAGCATCGTCGGGCAGCGCTTCTTCGCCAGCTACCTCAAAGACGCGACGACGCAGGTTCGGATCCACGAACTCAACGGCGCGCACATCGTCGACGTCGCGTTCCCCGGGCTGTGCACCGCCGGCGGGTTCGGCGGTAAGCCGACGGACACCGAAACGTTCTATTCCTACAGCGGGTACCTCAACCCCGGTTCGATCTTCCATTACGACATCAAGACCGGCAAGAGCACGCTCTTCCGCTCGCCCAAGGTCGATTTCAACGCCGACAACTACGAGACCAAGCAGGTCTTCTACAAGAGCAAGGACGGCACGCGCGTGCCGATGTTCCTGACCCACAAGAAGGGGATCCTGCTCGACGGGTCCAACCCGACGTTGCTCTACGGCTACGGCGGGTTCAACATCTCGCTCACGCCGGGCTTCTCGCCGACGGTCGCGCGATGGCTCGAGATGGGCGGCGTGTACGCGGTCGCCAACCTCCGCGGCGGCGGCGAATACGGCGAGGACTGGCACAAGGGCGGAATGACCGTCAACAAGCAGAACGTGTTCGACGACTTCATCTCGGCGGCGGAATGGCTGATCTCCAGCAAGTACACCACGAGCAAGAAGCTCGCGATCCAGGGCGGCAGCAACGGCGGGCTGTTGGTCGGGGCGTGCATGACGCAGCGGCCCGAGCTGTTCGGCGCGTGCCTGCCCGCCGTGGGCGTGATGGACATGCTGCGGTTCCACACGTTCACGATCGGTTGGGGCTGGGTTGGCGACTACGGGTCGTCGGCCGATCCTGAGCAGTTCAAGGCGCTTCGGGCCTATTCGCCGTATCACAACATCAAGCCCGGCACCTGCTACCCGCCGACGATGGTGACCACGGCCGACCACGACGATCGCGTGTACCCGGCGCACAGCTTCAAGTTCGCGGCGGCGATGCAAGCGGCACAGTCGTGCAACAACCCGGTCCTCATCCGCATCGAAACCCGGGCCGGGCACGGGGCGGGCAAGCCGACTTCCAAGCGGATCGAAGAGGCGAGCGACATCTTCGCGTTCCTCTCGAAGTCGCTGGAGATGAAGTCGAACTGAATCGCTCGGCGACGTCCGAATCCTGACACCACGCGAAGGTCTGGGCCCGTGCTCGGACCTTTTTTCTTTCAAGAGCATTGCGATGGGCGTTGCACGCTCGGCGTGGTAGTCTGATGATCCTCATGAAGGGATGAACCGATGATCGGTATTCGAATTTGTCAGTCGACGGTGCCTGCCGTGGTGCCTGGGCTTCGGCTGGGGCTTGGGCTTGCTGGCGTGCTCTCTGCTCCGTGGGGTGTCGCGTTGGCGCAGCCGCCGCGGCCGGACCATGTGGTGATCGTGATTGAGGAGAACCACTCGTTCGCGCAGGTGATCGGCTCGGCGAGCGCTCCATATATCAACGAGCTGGCCCAAAGCGGTGCGAGCTTCACGAGCATGTACGCGATCACCCATCCGAGCCAACCGAATTATCTCCAGTTTTTTTCGGGGTCGAGCCAGGGCGTGACCAACGATGTGACCCCGCCGGCGGGTGCTCCGTTTGTGACCCTGAACCTCGCTGCTTCGTTGCAAGCCGCGGGTTTCACCTTTGTGGGGTATTCGGAGGACCTTCCGGGCGTGGGCTCGCTGGTGTCGCAGTCGGGGTCGTACTACCGCAAGCACAACCCGTGGTCGAATTGGCAGGGGGCTGGCGTGAACCAGTTCCCGGCAACGGTCAATCAGCCTTTCACGGCGTTCCCGAGCGATTTTTCGTTGCTCCCGGCAGTCAGCGTCGTGGTGCCCAACCAACTCCACGACATGCACGACGGCACGATCGCGCAGGCCGACGCGTGGCTGGTGGCGAACATCAAGCCTTACGCCGATTGGGCGATGGCCAACAACAGCCTCTTGATTCTGACTTGGGACGAGGACGAGAGCGCATCCCGGAACCGCATCCCCACGATCTTTGCGGGGCCGATGGTCAAGCCCGGGCAAAGGCCCGAGACGTGGACGCTGCACAACCTGCTCCACACGGTCGAGGCGATGTACGGCGCGGCCCACTCCGGCAGTTCGGCGCAGGTCCGCCCGATCGTTGGTGCCCTCGCGGCCGACCCGTTCATCTCGACGCAAACGTTTCGGCAGGGCTTCGCGGGGTACGCGGGGGCGGTGGATACGTTTATCGAGCAGGCCGCGCCGGCCGCCGCGCACGCGAACGATGCCACCATCGTCGTGGACGGCTCGCCACTCACGCAGGGCCTGGTGCGGTTTGATCACGTCATCGGGAACGGTGCTGGGCTTGTCCCTCCGGGGGCGACGGTGCTGTCGGCCAAGCTTTCGATCCTGACCGGGCCGAGTTCGACAAACAACGATTCCTCGGCAAACGTGATGTCGGCACATCGGATGCTGGTGCCATGGTCCGGTGCTTCGACATGGGATTCGCTGGTTGGTGGTGTGAGCCGTGACGGCATCGAGGCGAGCGTGGCGGCGGAGTTCTCGTTGACGCCCAACGTGCTGAACGCCTGGGCGGTGTTCGACGTAACCGGTACGGTGCAGGCGTGGGCTTGGGGCGGGGCGAACTTGGGCTGGTTGCTGAATCCGTCGGGGACCGACGGCTGGAGGTGGGTGTCGTCGGAGTCGTCGGTGATCTTGGATCGTCCGGTGCTGGAGGTGACGTACGTGCGGTGCGGGTCTGATTTCGATGAGGACGGGTTTGTGACGGGGGACGACTTTGACGCCTATGTCTCGGCTTTCGAGGCCGGGTCAGTGTCAGCCGATTTCACCGGCGATGGGTTTCTGACGGGCGAGGATTTCGATGGATTCGTATCGGCCTTTATCGGCGGTTGTTAGGAGCCGGGTGTGGCCCTCGCCGGCCGCACGCCCGAGCGACATTCCCTGATCATTCGACGCGGAAGATCGGCCGGTCTACCATCTTGACCCTCCGCGACCAACCCAGGGTCGGCCGCGATCGGGAGTTGTTTGGAAATCCGCGCGGCGAGCAGCCCGCGAGGTAAGGATCAGTATCCCATGGGCAATCAGCAGATCATCGAGAACATCAACAAGTCCGTGCTCAAGACGGACCTCCCGCCGCTCGAACCGGGCGACACGGTCAACGTGCATGTCCGCATCGTGGAAGGCGAGAAAGAGCGCATCCAGATCTTCTCTGGCGTTCTGATCTCGCGTCACGGCCGGGGGATCAACGAGATGATCACGGTCCGTCGCGTGGTGGACGACGTGGGCATCGAGCGTAAGTTCCCGATCCACTCCCGCTGATCGCTAAGTACGAGATCCTTCGTCGCGGCGACGCGGCGTGCGAAGCTCTACTTCCTGCGTGACCGCGTCGGCAAGGAGCTGCCGCCTCCGCGACCGCCGCCGCATGGGCGGGGACACGGCCGCCCCTTCGACCGAAAAAAAGGACTGAGCAGAGAACTTTTCAGCACGATCAGGGGTCACGCCCGGCGTGCTCTCCGCAGAGTTTCATCAAAGACCCGGCCTCCTCGGCCGGTTTTTTTCGTGGGCTCGGTCAGCACGCAGAAGATTTCGAGGCAGCGAGGTACGCTTTGGTCATGCGTGCCATCGTCGTTGAGCGTAGAGGTTCCCCCGTTGCCGCCAACATCGTCTTCCGCGCGGACTGGCCCGACCTCGCCCCGCTCAAGCCCGGCCAGGTCGCGGTGCGGACGCTGGCCTCGGCGTTCAACCAGATGGACCTCTGGGTTGGTCGCGGCGTGCCGGGGCTGGATCTGGTTTACCCGCGGGTATCGGGCTGCGACTCGTGCGGCGAGGTCGTTTCGGTGGGCGACGGCGTTGATCAGGCGTGGATCGGCAAGCGTGTGATCGTCAACGCGGCCGTGCGCGTCCCTGAGCGCTCGCGGCCGGGCGATCCTCCGAACTCCACGCTCGCACCGAACTATGAGCTTGTCGGTGAGCACCACTTCGGCATGCACGCCGAGATGTTCGCTATCCCCGCCGAGAACTGCGCCGTGGTGGCGAACGACCAAGACGCCGTCGAGGCCGCGGCCTTCGGGCTGTGTGCGCTCACGGCATACTCGATGATCGTGACCAAAGGCCAGCTCCGCCCCGGACAGACCGTGCTGATCACCGGCATCGGCGGCGGCGTGGCGACGGCCGCGCTTGCCATTGCCAAGCACTTCGCCTGCCCTCTCGCGGTCACCAGCCGCCACCAGTGGAAGCTCGACAAGGCCAAGGCTCTGGGCGCGGACCTCTGCGTGCTCGACGACGGCGGCGACTGGTCTAAGCAAGTGCGTGTGGACAGCTGCGGCGTGGACATGGCCGTCGATTCTTCCGGAAAGGCAACGCACCTGAACTGCATCAAGAGCCTCGCGCGCGGCGGCGCGTACGTCACGCCCGGCTGCACCAGCGGGCCGGACGCGACCACAGACCTCGCCCGCGTGTTCTGGAACCAACTCCGCCTGCTCGGTTGCATGATGGGCAGCAACGACGAGTCTGGCGAGGTCGCGGCCTTGTTCCGGGCTCGGAAACTGCTCCCCGCCATCGATCAGGTCTTTGCGCCCGAGCGTGCCGTCGACGCGTACAAGCGGCTGGAAAGCGCCGAGCAGTTTGGAAAGATCGTCGTCCGCTGGGCATAGGCG
>JBGAOD010000088.1:0-16124 GCA_044221955.1 Phycisphaerales bacterium
AGACCCCGAACCCCAACGCCGTCAAGTGCGTGCTGGATCGTTCGACGGGGGAAACGCCGAGGTCTTACTTCCGGCGCGACCGCTGCTGCGGCCGACCCCCTCGCGGCCGCTGGCTCTTTGCGATCCCGGGCGTCACGAACGTGCTCATCAGCGACGGGTGGATCACGGTTAGCAAGGAGCGTTCGAGCCCCTGGTCGGGTGTGCGGGACTTGATTGAAAACCTTGGAACGGGCCCCGTGATAGGCAGGAAATCCCGGGCGCGAGCCGGCGCGTCGCTTGAGGCATTGCGCGGGGCGCGAGTCGGGCTGTCGCTCACTGAAACCGCGGCGCTCCCGCTCGCCCGGTGGTTCGGTAGGTTCGCCCGCGCGATGCCGTGGCGCAGCGAGCCCCGCGACCCCTATCGGTCGCTCGTGAGCGAGTTCATGCTCCAGCAAACGCAGGTCTCGCGTGTTCTTGAAAAGTTTGAGCCGTTCGTTCGGCGCTTCCCGTCGATCCGAGGCGGCGCCGCCGGGCCGGAGAGTCTGAAGTCCTCGCCGCGTGGTCGGGGCTGGGGTACTACCGGCGTGCGCTGGCTCCTGCGCCGCCGCCAAGACTGTTGTTGCGAACTTCCGAGGCGTGATCCCGGATGGGCTGGACGATCTTGGCTCGATCCCGGGCGTGGGGCGGTATACGGCGGGCGCGATCGCGTCGATCGTGTTCAACAGGCCGGAACCGCTGGTTGACGGGAACGTCATCCGCGTGCTGTCGCGTCTTCACGCCCGCGACGGTGCCGCGGACGACCCGCGGACGGTGGCGTGGTGCTGGGAGCAGGCCGCGCTCATCGCCCGGGCTGCGGAGTCGCCCGCGGCGACGAATGAAGCGATGATGGAACTCGGCGCGACGATCTGCACACCACGCAACCCGCGGTGTGAAGAGTGCCCGTTGCGATCGCTCTGTCTCGCTCGCCGCGTTGGACGACAGAGCGAGATTCCCAGGGCCAAGCGGGCGTCGGCACGCCGCACGATTCAGCACGCCAGCGTGCTTGTGGTCGATAGCGTGGGGCGTGTCCTGGTCGAGCGGCGTCCGCCCCGGGGGCTGTGGGCGTCGATGTGGCAAGCCCCCACCCTGGAACGTGACGGTGCCGAGCCGATTTCCAAGGCCGAATTGGTCAAGTTCTTGGGGGTCGCGCCCCGGGCGCGGTTTGAAAAGGTCGGAACCTTCGAGCACAGGACGACGCACCGCTCCGTTATGGTCAGCATCTGGAGGCTCGCCGTGCCAACGCGCTCTTCGCTTCGCGACGCCGAGCGATCACGCGTGGGATCGGTCTATCTGCACCGAGAAGCGATCTTTGCGCTGGCCCTTTCCAACCTGCAACGCCGTGTTTTCGTGGAGCATGTTCCCTCGGGAGTACCAAGGAGCGAGCGGATCGTTTCACGACGCGGTGAGCCCGCCCGGCCCGTGCCTCGTGCGAGCGGGCGGCGAAAACAACCGATACCGTGATCGCGTGCTCCTCGGTGTGGTCATCCCCGTTTTCAACGAACGCGAGCTTCTTGCGACGGTGATTGCGCGGCTGGATGGGGCTGCCCCCCCGTGCGAGCCCGACGGCACGCCGCTGCAGCGTCTGCTCGTGCTCGTTGACGACGGATCAACGGACGGGAGTGGCAACGAGCTGCGGTCGTTCGAGATGCGATCCGACGTGATCGTGGTGCGGCACGGCATGAACCTCGGCAAGGGTGCGGCCGTGCGGACGGGCATCGCGGTGGCGCTCGCCGCGGACGCGGATGTGGTTCTCATCCACGACGCCGACCTGGAGTACGGCCCCGCCGACCACGCCGCGGTGCTCGCGCCGATCGTGAACCGCCGGGCCGACGCCGTCGTCGGGTCGCGCTTCCGCGGGCAATCGCGCGACGGCATGTACGCCTGGCATTCGATCGGCAACGCGATCATCACGCTCGTCAGCAACGAGTTCTCCAGGCCTGGGCTCACGGACATCGAGTGCTGCTTCAGCCCTTCACCCGCGGCGTCGCCCTCTCGACCTCGAGGAGAACCGCTTTGGAGTCGAGCCCGAGATCGTCGCCAAGCTCGCCCGATTGAGCGGTGTGAGGATCGCCGAGGTCCCGGTCTCTTACCGCGGCAGAACCTTCGCCGACGGGAAGAAGATCACCTGGCGCGACGGGTTCGCGGCCCTCGTTTGCATCGTGAAATACAGCATCGGCTGAACCACTCGTGCATCCGAACAGCGCTCCGCGGCGTACTCTTCCGCCGATGCTGCGCGTCGCCATGCGGATGCTCTTCGGAGACAGGACCAAGTACGTCACGCTCGTTCTCGGGCTGGCGTTCGCGGCGCTCTTGATGAACCAGCAGGGCGCGATCTTCCTTGGCCTGCTCTTCCAGGCGACGGGCCCGCTGCAGAACGTTCACCAGGCCGACCTCTGGGTCACCGACCCCGGCACGCAGTGGGTCGCCGAGTATCGGTCGCTCGCCGACCAGAAGCTCGGCCGCGTGCGCTCGGTCCCCGGGGTCGAGTGGGCGGAACCGTTCTTCACGTCCTGGGCCGTCACCGAACTCTCCGACGGCAGCTTCAAGAAACTCCAGATCCTGGGCATCCCTCGCACAACGCTTGCGGGCAGGCCGCCCGAGATCACCGCGGGCCGACTCGAGGATCTGTGGATCCCTGACGCGATCCTCGTCGAAGAGGGCTCGCGCGAGAAACTCAACAACATCAACATCGGCGACACCGTCAAGATCAACGACCAGCGCGGCGTCGTCGTGGGGTTCTGCAAGGCTAAGAAAGGCTTCGAGTCCAACGCGATCGTCTACACCACCTTCGACAACGCCGTCCGCTACAGCCCCGCCGGCCGCCAGAAAATCAGCTACATCCTCGTCAAGGCCAAGCCCGGCAAGGACCTCTCGACTCTCAAGGGTGATATCAACGCGCTGGGCGATGTCATCGCGTACACCCCCAATGAGTTCCGGAAGATCACGATCGATTTCATTATGATCGCGACGGGCATCGGCGTGAACTTCGGCATCACCATCATCCTCGGGTTCCTCGTCGGGCTCTTTCTCTCCGCGTCCGTGTTCTATCAATTCACCATCGAGAACATCCGTTATTTCGCGGTCCTCAAGGCCCTGGGCGCAAGCTCGGGCACGCTCGTTCGCATGGTCATGCTCCAGGCCGTCGTCATCGGCCTGGTCGGCTACGGCGTGGGCGTGGGCATGGCCGGCGCGTTCACCATCGCCAGCCGGCAGATCAGCAGCGAGCTCTCCGCCCTCTTCCCCTGGCAGCTCATGCTCGGCACGCTCATCGCCACGCTCATCACGATCCTGCTGGGGAGCCTTCTCAGCATGAGGCGCGTCATCAAGGTCGAGCCCGCGATGGTCTTCTCTTCGTAGCCAGGAAATCACGCGGCCGACGCCGCACTCTGGAGCACGCATGGTCCGTTGGATCACCATCATTCTCGCTGTCGCTGGCGCTCTCGTCGGCGTCTGGGCCGTCGCGGCTACACGGGAGAACCCGCCGCAGTTGCCGCTCGCTCGCTCACCCTCGATTAACCCGTTCGACCACGGCGTCGCGGCCCTGGGCGTCATCGAGCCGTCGCGCAAAGAGGCAGCCATCGTCGCCCCCGAGCCTCTGCTCGTCACTTCCGTGATGGTCGATGTCGGCGACCGCGTCAAGCCCGGGCAGGAGCTTTTCACGCTTGATGGGCGAAAGCTCAAGGCCGATCTCGTTCGCGCCAAGTCCGCGGTTGCTTCGGGCCAATCCGAGATCGACCGCTGGCACTCGTTGCCCCGCCAGGAAGACCTGCCGCCGCTTCAAGCCGCCGTCGAGCGTGCCAAGGCCGTGCTCGCGGACCGCCGCGAACAGCTCTCCCTCAGCATCGAGGCCAACCAGCGCGGGGCCGGCAATGCGCGCGAAGTTTCGCTCGGGCAGTACAGCGTTGACGCGGCCAAGGCCGACCTCGATCGCGCCGTCGCCGATCTCGACAAAGCCAAGGCCGGCGGCTGGCAGCCGGACCTCGCCATCGCCGAAGCGAACCTCGGCCGTCTGAAGGCCGAGGTCGAAGCGCTCGAGCTCCTCCTCGAGCGTCTGACGGTGCGCGCCCCGCGCGACGCCACCGTGCTCCGCCGAGACATCGAGGTCGGCGAGATCGCGGCCGCCGACGGCAACCGCCCCTCGCTCATCCTCGGCGACCTCTCTACGCTCCGCGTGCGCGCGCAAGTGGACGAAGAAGACATCGCGCTCGTCGGTCTCCAGTCCAAGGCCGTCGCCCGCAGCCGCGGATCGGTCTCCAAGGAGTTCCCTGTCAAGCTCATCCGCATCGAGCCTTACGGGCGGCCCAAGTCTGCGCTCTCGGGCGCGACCACCGAACGCGTCGATACCCGCGTCATCGACGTCATCTTCGAGGTTCCCAGCAACCCCGGCGTCCCGCTCTACCCCGGCCAGGCCGTGGACGTTTTCATCGAGGCGACGAAAGACGCGCCTGCCCCCGCCGGCCCACCGTCCCCGCAGAAGGAGTGAACTTTTTTCGCCTTTACCCCTTCGCGCCTCTTCTTCCTCACCCTACATCCGCTAACCCCAACGACTCTCCGTGTGCTTTCATCAACCTTCTCCTGAGCGTCGTCTCATCCGCATGGAACAAAGTGGGCGACCGCTCGATCCACGCCGAGGCATCGCGCTTGGCGAGTAGCAACAAGTCGCGATCACGCACGAGATCCACGACCTTGAACGGCGGCAGTCCCGCTTGCCTCGTTCCGAACAATTCACCAAATCCTCTGATTTCAAAGTCCTTTTCCGCGAGCACGAAGCCGTCGGAGACGGTCGCCATCACTTCGAGGCGTTGCAGTCCGCCCTCGGTCTTGGCGTCGGCGACCAGCACGCAGGCGGACTCCTTCTCGCCGCGCCCGATGCGCCCGCGGAGCTGGTGGAGCTGCGCCAGCCCGAAGCGGTCGGCGTGCTCGACGACCATCACGGTCGCGTTGGGGACATCGACGCCGACCTCGATTACGGTGGTGGCGACCAGCACGTCGATCGCGCCGGCCCGGAACTTCTCCATGATCGTCTCTCGCGTTGAACGCTTGAGCCGCCCGTGCAAAGCCGCGAGGCGTTTGCCCGCGAGCGGGCCTTCTTCGAGTTCTTTCATCAGCGTGCGCACGTTGGCGATCGGTGCGAGCCGAGCGTCGGGCGGCGGCCTGAACTCGACCGGTTCATCGCCAAGGTCGCCGAGGTCGTCCGTCCCGCCGGGCTTGCCCGGGCCGCCGTCGATCGCGGGCACCACCACGTACGCCTGCTGCCCCTGCTCGATCCGCGCCCGCAGGAAGTCGTACACGACAGGTCTCTGGAGATCGCTGACCACACGCGTCGCCACCGGCATGCGCCCGGGCGGCAGGCCGGTGATCGTGGAGATGTCCAGGTCGCCAAAGAGCGTGATCGCCAGGGTGCGCGGGATCGGCGTGGCGGTCATCACGATCACGTGCGGCGTCAGATCCCGCCCACCCTTCGATGCCTTCGACCCCTTGCTCCGCAGCATGGAGCGCTGGTGTACGCCGAAGCGGTGCTGCTCGTCGATCACCGCGACGGCCAGGCTGTGGAAGACGACGCTCGACGTGAGCAGCGCGTGCGTGCCGATGATCAGGTCGAGGCTCCCGTCGGCGAGCCGGGCGAGTGTTTCCGAGCGGTCGGCCTCGGACGTGCTGCCGGTGAGCAACGCGAGCCGCACCTTCGAGCCCGCAAGCACAGCGGAAATCGTGCGGAAATGCTGCTCGGCCAGGATCTCGGTCGGGGCCATCAATGCTGCTTGATGTTCGCTGGCGATCGCCATCAGCATCGCGTAAAGGGCCACGATGGTTTTGCCCGAGCCCACGTCCCCTTGCACGAGCCGGTTGGTCGGCGTGACCGACGACAGGTCGCGCGCGATCTCCGCGACGACCTTGTCTTGAGAGGCCGTGAGTGTGAAGGGGAAGCGTTCGCGGATGTGCCGATCGATCGCGGGCGTATGCCGAAGGGCCGGGGCGCTCAGGGATCTTCTGAGGTGGGCCCGCTTCATCTGCACGCCCAGTTGCAGCATGAGCAGCTCGTCGTACGCGAGCCTGCGCCGAGCGGCGACGGCGTCGCCCTCCATCTCTGGCGCGTGAATGAGCCGGTACGCGTCGGCCAGCGTGGGCATGTTCCGCTCGCGGCAGAACTGGGCCGACAGATGATCCTCGATCAACGCTGCCGCACGCGGCAGGATCAGCGCGATCATCTTCTCGATCTGTTTGCTCGGGATCGCTTCCGACGCCGGGTAGACGGGTCGAAGGCGAGCGCCGCGCGCGTCGGGCTGCTCGCGCTCGGGGTCGATCGTCTCGAACGTCGCGTTCGCCACCTGCAGCCCCGGTCCGTATTTCTTGGCCATGCCTTGCACACGCAGGTGCATCCCCGGTTTGATTTTCTTTGCGAGGTACGTCTGGTTGAACCAGGTGAGGTCGAGGCGGCCGGTGTCGTCGATGAGCACGGCCTCGAAGCGCGGGGCCCGCCCGCGCACGAGTCGCGTCGCGGTGATCTCGCCGCGGGCCGACACGATCCGGTCGGCCGTGAGCTGGCCGATGGTCGTCTCCGCTTCTTGTCGCTCGTGCCGCATGGGGAGGTGGGCGATGAGCTTGCCGACGTTGTTGAGGCCGAGTTCTGCGAGCGATTCGGCCGTGCGCGGACCGATCCCTTTGATGATCGAGAGCGGCGTGGTCAACGCTGCTTCATCGGGCTCGATCTGCTTGACGGTCGCGCCGCCGCTGGCCGCCGGCTTGGGCTGAACCGGATTCGTTTGAGAGTGTGGATCGCCGCCCCGCTCCATGCGATCACGATAGCGGACCGGGCGGGGCTGGAGATTCGGTGGGTTTCTCGGCCAGCGGATCGATCTCGCGCAGGTACGCCCACGAATAGATACCCGTGTCGTGCCCATCCGAGAACCGGATCTTGATCGCGTAATTCCCGACGAGTTCGGCGTCGAGCGCGACCAGCGCGGCGGCCGCATTACTCCCGGCAGAAGCCGGTAGAACCGTCAGCGGGTTCTTCTTCATCTCGTCGCGGAGCTGCCGCATGTCGGCGGACGGCGACATCTTCCGGAGATAGGGAATCGAGAAATACGAGGTGCCTCCGTCGGCCCATTCGACGGTCAGGCCGCGATCTTTTTTGAGGTCGAGTCGGGTCGGTTGGTCCACGTTGAGTCGCTCCGGTTGGAAAAAGACTAGCCGTCGAAGCCGGCCACCGCGCGGTCTACCGTCCCGCCATGAGCCACGCCAAACCGCAGACCGGACCGCTCGCCGCTCCGCATCCGACCGCCGCGAGCGCCGCGGTCGGTCTGAACTTCGCTGATCGCCTCCTCTCTGCGATGGAACGGCTTCACTCCTCGGCCTGCGTTGGGCTCGATCCCGTTTCCGACAAATTCCCCGCCGCACTTCGCTCGTCGAACTCTGATCCGATCACCGCGATCGAACGGTTCACCGAGGGCGTGATCGACGCCGTGACCGAGATCGTCCCGGCCGTGAAGTTTCAGTCGGCGTGCTTCGAGCGGTACGGCTCGCTCGGGATCGCCGCGCTCGCGCGCACGATGAAGCGTGCCAACGACCGAGGGCTCGTCGTCATTCTCGACGCCAAGCGCGGCGACATCGGCATCAGCGCGGAGCACTACGCGGCGGCCGCGGCTGCGCTGGGCGCTCACGCCATCACCGTCAACGCCTACCTTGGACCCGCCACTGTCGAGCCTTACCTCGCCGCGGGGCTGGGCGTGTTCATTCTGGTCCGCACCAGCAACCCCGATAGCGACGCCGTGCAGTCTCTCGCGCTGACCGACGGCCGGACAATTGCGGGGATGATGGCCGACCACGCGGCGATGCTGGGTACGAAGCACCTCGGCACGCGCGGGATGAGCAGCGTGGGCGCGGTGGTTGGCGCGACCAAGGCCGAGGACGGCCGGGCACTCCGCGCGAGGATGCCCAGACAGATCTTCCTCGTCCCCGGGTACGGCGCGCAGGGCGGGACCGCCAAGGACATCCGGGCCCTGCTCACTCCGGTGGGCGTCTGCGCGACTGGCGGGGTGCTGGTCACCGCCAGCCGCTCGGTGATCTACGCCTTCTCCGAGAAAGACGCGGATTGGAAACTCAGCGTCGAGCGGGCCGCGCAGCTTCTGGTGAGCGAACTCCGCACGATCCAAGGCTGAGCGCGTGGCGGGGGTTGTTCCGGTTTCGTCGTGGGTTGGCGCTGGAACTTGTCGTTGGGCCGATGGAGAGCGTGGGTTGTCCTCCGTCTACTCTTGGCGATGCACTCGGCCAGCACCATCCTCACCCGGACCGCGCCCCGCTATTCGATGCTGGCGCTCGACCTTGACGGGACGCTGCTCAACACGAGCGGGGTTGTGAGTCAAGAGAACGCGGATGCGGTGAGGCGTGCTCGGGAGGCGGGGCTGACGGTGACGATCTGCACGGGTCGTGGGCTGATCGAGTGTCGGCCCGCGCTGGACGCGATCGAGCAGGCGAGCCCGGTGGTGGTGGCGGGTGGTTCGATCGTGGCGTGCCCTCGGACTTCGCGCACGCTGCATCGGTTCGCGATCAGCCTTGAGCTGGTCGAGCGGACGGTGGGGACGCTGCTGGTGCATGGGCACCCGGCGCTCATCCTGAAGGATCCGATCGAGGCGGGGTATGACTATCTGGTGGTGACGGGGGACGAGCCTCGCCCGCTGGACCCGGTGACGCGGTGGTGGTTTGAGACGATGGACGTGAAGGTTCGGTACGCGAAGCGGCTTGAAGAGGACGAGCACCCGGAGCACACGGTGCGGGTAGGGGCGTGCGGGCTTTCGGGTGGACTCGGGCGGATGAAGCGGGAGCTGCTCGGGGAGTTCGGGGAGCGGGTGACGATCCATTCCTTCCCGTGCGTGGTTGCGCCGCACATGACGCGGGTCGTTGAGGACGGGCAAACGCTGCACATTCTGGAGGTGTTTGACCGGAGCGCGACCAAGTGGTCGGCGATCTCGTACCTGGCGCGCCAGGCGGGTATTGCGCCGGAGCGGATCGCGGCCGTGGGCGATGAGGTGAACGATGTGCCGATGCTCGAGGGCGCGGGGCTGGGAGTGGCGATGGGGAACGCGGTGCCAGCGGTGCGGGGGGTGGCGCAGCGGCACACGCTGGGGAATGATGAGCACGGGGTGGCGCACGCGATCGATCAGATCTTGAGCGGGGTGTGGTAGTCATCCCGAGTTGGAAGGTTGATTGTGCAGACGCTCGCGCAGATCCGGGAAATGCTGACCGCGCGGGGGCTTGCGCCGCGGCATTCGCTCGGGCAGAACTTTCTGGTGGATCAGAACCTGATTCGCAAGCTGGTGGACGCCTCGGGTGTTGGGGCGGGGGATCTGGTGCTGGAGATCGGGCCGGGGACGGGGACGATGACGGAGGAGATTCTCTCGCGGGGCGCGGAGGTGATTGCGTGCGAGCTTGATCGGGGCTTGGCGGCGTTGCTCCGCGAGCGGCTTGTCCCGGGGCATCCCAAGCTCTTGCTCGTTGAGGGGGATTGTCTGGAATCCAAGCATGAGCTGAATCGTGAGGTCGCGCGGGCGCTGGGGGATCGGGCGTTCAGGCTGGTTGCGAACCTTCCCTACGGCGCGGCCACGCCGCTGATGACGACGTTGCTGACGCGGTTTGCGGGTTGCGAGTCGATGTGGGTGACGGTGCAGCGTGAGGTTGCGGAACGGATGGCGGCCAAGCACGGCGGGAAGGACTACGGGCTGCTGAGCGTGATGACCCAGGCGATCTGCGAAGTTCGCCCGATTGCGGCGCTCCCTCCCGAGTGTTTTTGGCCGCGGCCTGAGGTGACGAGTTCGATGGTGGGAATCGTTCGGAAGCGAACGCCGCTGACTGATGATCCGGCGCGGCTTGCCGCGTTGTGTTCGGTGGTGTTCGGGCAACGTCGCAAGCAATTGGGTTCGATTCTCGGGCGTGAGATCGCGTGGCCTTTGGCGATCGAGGCGCGGCAACGGGCCGAGGAATTGACGGTCGAACAGTTGGTCGCGTTGTCGCGTATCGTGAGGTTGGAAGGGCGGGTATCCTGAGGTCGTGTCCGTAGGTTGTGTCGTTGGTTTGTTTCGGTGGTTGCTTTGGGGTTCACCAACCGATCGGTCCCACGCTCATGGGCGATGTGACGCGTCAGACGCATTTCCAGCATCAGCTTTCTCACGAGTCGCCCCAGGGGCGTCCTCGCGATCAGGACGGGCACCAACTGGGAGTGTCGCTGGGTCCCGTGCTCTGTCACGCGTGCAAGGACCGGCTGGGGCACATTGAGTGGTTCCGGTGCGCCTGGCAGCACGGGGGCGCGGCGACGGGTTTCGCGACCTGGAGTGAGGGCGGGGTTGAGACCCCGGTGATGGTGAAGCTGCCGGTCGGTTCGCGGGAGCACCGTTGGACGACCGCGATGGCGGAGTTGTACGCGGGCGGTGGTTCGGGTCCGACGCCGCGCGTGTTCGCCGCGGGAGCGGAGCTGAACGGGTACGACCTTGCGTGGTTGGTGGTCGAGCGTCTGCCGGGGCAGCCGCTGTCGACGGCGCTGACTGGTGAGGCGGTTCACGACCTGCTGGACGCGGCGGCACGGTTTCACGCGGCCGCGTTGCGCGCGAGCCCGGATCGGAGGCCGGTCGATGAACCGACGTTGGCGCACGACTGGGACGGTCTGCTGGCCAAGTCACGGGAGATGGTCAAGGACAGCGGGCTGGTCGAGGCGGGGCACTGGAAGGAGGCGGTCAAGAAGGTGCAGCGCGCGTTGCCGGTGCTCAAGGCGAAGTGGGCGGCGCGTCACATCAACACGTGGTGCCACGGTGACCTGCACCCGGCCAACGTGCTGCGCCGGGCGTCGGGTTCGGCTGATGCATTGCACAACTGCGTGCTCATTGACCTGGCGATGGTCCATTCGGGGCACTGGGTGGAAGACGCGGTGTACCTGGAGCGGCTGTACTGGGGGCGGAGTGAGCTTCTTCACGGGATCAAGCCGGTGTCGCACCTTGCCAAGATTCGGCGGGAGATGGGGATCGCGACCGACGACAACTATGCGGAGCTCGCGGCGGTGCGGCGGGTGCTGATGGCGGGGTGCGTTCCGGCCTACGCGACGTTCGAGGGGCACCCCAAATACACGCACGCGGCGTTGGAGATCCTGGAGCAGTACCTGCCGCAGGTTGTTCATTGAAGCGGCGGGTGGGGCGCTCGACTCGGGCGTTTGCTCGTATATTGTTCGGGCATTGGCGGGCCTCCAACGGATGCGGGTGGGTGGGAGGGTCAGAGCTTCCGTGCGGCTTGCTTCGGTGCCCGACGACGTAACGATACAGGCGATCCTGCCCGAGACCCTCCAACGATTTTCAGCGAGGATTACACCGTGGAAGCATTCGACCGTCTTGAGAAGTTGATCTCCGAGGCCCGCGAGGACGTGGGCAAGGCCGAGGGCGGCAACCGGGCCGCCGGCACTCGCGTTCGCACGATGATGCAGGACATCAAGAACGCCGCGCAGGAAGTCCGTCAGAAGGTGCTGGAGTTGCGCGATGCTGAGAAGAAAGCCTGAGGATGCCCAAGGCGTGAGCGCCGCAAGCCCTTCGAGCCCTCAGGAGCCCGCGGACATCGCGATGGCGCCCAACGGTTTCCTCTTCGACCTCGAAGGGATTGACCTGAGCGCCCGCATCCGTACCCGCGCGGACGTGGAGAAAAAGAACCCGCACCGCGACCAGATGAGCCTGATCGACTGGATCGTCTGGGAGCACGCCGATCGGGTTCAGGGCGTCGGTCTCAAGCATGTGCGGCACGATGAGTTCTGGGTCAAGGGCCATTTCCCGGGCAAGCCGCTGTTCCCCGGCGTGATGATGGTCGAGGCCGGGGCTCAGCTTGCGTGTTACCTGTTCATGCTCCGCAAGTTGGAGCCGAGCCTGGTCGCGTTCCTTCGTATCGAGCAGGCGGCATTTCGCGCGACGGTGGTGCCGGGGGACGATCTTTTCCTGCTGTGCAATCAGGTGAAGGTCGGCCGACGCAACTTCAAGTGCGACATCCAGGGCATGGTCAGGGGCAAGCCGGTGTTTGACGCCCGCATCACGGGCATGATGATCGATCCGGGATGAACGCAATCTCCGAATCTCCTTCCAAATCAGCATCCTCGCAACCGGGTCCGTACCCGCTGCTGTTTGAGCCGATCCTGATGCCCAAGGTGTGGGGCGGGCGGCGTCTCGCCAAGCTCGGGAAGAATCTGCCCGCCAACGAAAACATCGGCGAGAGTTGGGAGCTGGCGGACCTCGCGGCGACGTCGGCGTCGGGCGGCGGTGGGGGAGCGGCGCGCTCGGTGATTTCCAACGGACCCCTCGCTGGAAAGACACTCAACGATGCACTGAGGCTCTGGTCGCCGACCCAGCAGCAGATCCAGCGTCAGAACGAGAATCAGAATCCGCATCAAAGGACGCCGGACCTGAGGGCTTCCGAAGGTCCGGGTTCCGACGCCGCGTTCCCGCTGCTGATCAAGTTTCTCGACGCCAACGAGAACCTCTCCGTCCAAGTCCACCCGAGCCCCGCGTACGCCGCCGCGCACCCTGACGCGCACCTCAAGACCGAGAGCTGGTACATCCTCGAAGCGGCGCCGGGCAGCGTGATTTATAAGGGCATCAAGCCCGGCGTCACGCGCGAGCAATTTGAAAAGCACATCGCCGACGGCACGGTGGTCAACGACCTGATCTCGATCCCGGCCGTCGTCGGCGATTGCCACAACCTCCCCAGCGGCACCTGCCACGCCCTCGGCGCGGGCGTGCTGGTGGCCGAGGTGCAGACGCCGAGCGACACGACCTTCCGAGTCTTTGATTGGGGCCGCACGGGGCGTGAGTTGCATGTGACGCAGTCGCTCGCGTGCATCGATTTCAACCCAAGCCGGGCCGACCTCGACGCGCTGAGAACCGCCCGCCTGCCGGCCAACGCGCCGGGCGGGCGGCTGGTGAAGACCGAGTTCTTCACGATCGACGAGCTCGTCGTCCCGGCCGGGGCCTCGGTGCCGGTGCGCGGGTGCGTGGTGGTGATTGTGTTGCGCGGGTCGGGGGCCGTGGATTGGCCGGCGGGGCGGGTGACGGTGAACGCGGGAAGGACGATGCTGGTGCCGGCGGGGGCGAGCGCGGTCTTGCGGAGCGGGGAGATGATGAGGGTGTTGGTGGTGGGGTTGGGGTAGACGGGGAGTCCCGCAAGATTTTTGATCCTTTGCGCTCAGTTTTGCCACATCGTGCGGTGTGATCGGTGTCACATGGGTGAACCGCCGGGTTGTTCGGTGGTTGAATCATCTTCATTGGAGACTCTTGATGTTGCCTCGAGCTCGTTCGCTCCGTTCGTCGTTCGCTCGGTTCGCGGTGCTGGCCCTCGTGTTTTCGGCCGGGATGCCGGTGGTTGCTCAGAACGGTGATTCTGCCAGACCGAATGTTGATCACCCGCGGATCACCGTCCCGGTCCCCACGTGGGCGACGAAGATCGAGGATCGCAACGCGGCGCTCGGTTACTGGGGTGCGATCGCGACGCAGCCTAAGGAACTTATCGAGGCGATCTCGGAGATCGACTGGGACGCGGTCGGCAACGAGATCGACCCGGCCAAGCTGCCGCCCGCGTTCGCGAAGGCCGCGGAGATTCTGGACAGTGGGAAGTGGGAGACGACCGAAGTGCTGATCGCCAGCCGCATGAAGCGCTGCGACTTTGAATCTCGGTGGGAGAACGGCGTGGAGACGCTGCTTCCGCATCTCGGGTTCATGCGGCGAACGGCCCGGGCTATGCGAGTTGACGCGCGCTGGGCGCTCGTGCACGACAAGCCGGCGAAAGCGGTCGAGGATGTGACGGCGATGTTCCGCATGGCGGCCCATGTGACGAACGATCGCATCCTGATTAGCTCGCTGGTCGGAGCAGCAATCTCCGCCAATGCACGCCAAGAAATCGATGCGCTGATCGCTTCTGGGAAACTCACACCCGAAATGCGCGCGTCGCTGGTGGCGGCGATCGTATCCCTCAAGACCAGCGACCCCTTCCACGGCAAGGACGCGGTGCGAGGCGAGCGTGACATTTTCATGGGATGGGTCGTGAAGGCGATGAAATCGGGCCCGGAAGTCCGACGGAGCGTCATCAGCTTGGCGGGATTGAAGGACGACAAAGGCACTCAGACCCTACTTGCGATCAAGGATGCCGAGCTTGACGCGGACGTTGCCAAAGGTCAGTCGATGTACAACGAAATCCTGAACGCGTGGGACGCGCCGGACGCCCCGGCCCGCATGGTGGCGATCGAAGAGCGCGTTGAAAAGGGCGAAGCCGGCGTGCTCGGGAAGGTGATGCTGCCGTCGTTCAAGAAGGCGAACACCTCGCTGCGGCTTGAAGTCTCGAAGCTTGACGAGTTGGCCGCGAAACTAAATGCGGGGAACTAGCATCAGATTCGCAGATGCTGGGCGCACCCGTGAACGACGACGAATCCAAACTTCTGCTTCGAGTACACAAGGGCGAAGACTCGGCCGCCCGGGAGCTGTGGTCGCGTCATGGGCGGGCGATGTTGACGTACGCGCGGGCGATCACGAGTTCTGGGGCGGACGACGTGGTGCAGCGGGCGTTGTGCCGGATTCTCGATCTTCGTCGGGACCAGCTTGCGGGGGTGCGGGATGTTGGTGCGTTTCTTGCGACATTGGTGCGGCGGGAAGGGCTGAATTGGATCCGTGGTGAGGGGCGCGAGCGGGTGCGTCGGTCGGAGCGCGGGCGTGCTGCTGCGGGGGCGATGCGTTCGACGGTTGCGTCCTTTGCCGGGGGCGACGCGGGCGAGCGATCAAGTGACGCGCGGTTGATTGCTAAGGCCGTGGATTCGCTGCCGCGACGGTGGCGTGAGGTCGTGGTGCTGAGGCACGTGGTTGGACTGACGTTTGATCAGCTTGCGCTGGCGTTGTCGGCCAACCGGAGCACGGTCGCGTCACGGTACCGCGAGGCGGTCGCTCGGCTCAGGATGCAACTGGGGCAACGATTGGGCGGTCGGCAGCGTCACGGGGCCGATGAAGAGGGCCGCGATGCGGGCGAGGCGGCCCAGGAATCAACGGGGGTGGGCTATGCGAGACTCTGATGACTCGGCGAGCGATGCGGGTCGGTCGCTGCTCGACGACGGTCTTGAGGGCTTGAGTGGTTTGGCGGGTGAGAACGACCCGACCGAAACGAGCGGGGAGCCTCCGGCGATGTTCGTAAGTCGGGTGCGGCGGCGGCGCTGGGCACGGCGTGCGCGGGTTGTGGCTCCGGTGGTGGTTGTGGCGGCGGGCGTGTTGGGGATGTGGTTTGCGCGCGACAACGGCGATTCTCGGCGGGCGCGGCCGTCCGACGGCACGGAGATCGCGAGAGCTTCGGGGCCGCGGGGTATTGGGGCGGGGCGCGAGGCGAGTGAGTACGCGCCGGTGGTGGTCAGCTATGCGACGTTGTCTTCGATGAACCGCACGCGCTCGGCGGAGTCGCTATGGCTTGGGCCGAGCAGCGGCGGGGGGGCGAGCGAGGTTCTGACGCCGGCGGATGCGCGGGATGAGAGTCGGTGGGTGCAGTAGGAATCGCCACGATTTGTGATTTGTCGGGGACTCTTGGAGTGGCGTGCTACGCCCGGTACGCCTCCGCCACCTTCTTCAACGCCGCTTCCACGATCCCGAAGTGCTCGTCCGTCAAGTCGTGGTGCATCGGCAGGGCGAAAACCTGCGTTGAGAGCTTGTCCGAGACCGGGCAGTCTTTGCGGTCCCACTTGGCGAGGGCGGGTTGCTTGGGCAGCGGCCTCGGGTAATGGACGGCCGTGGGGACGCCCTCGGCCATCAAGGCCTTGCAGAACTCGTCGCGGGTGACAGTGAACTTGCTGGTGTCCATCTTGACCATGTAAAGATGGAAGATGGCCGTCGCGCCGGGGGTGGTGGTCGGGGCGATCAGGCCTTCGATCTTCGAGAGGATCGCGTCGTAGCGGGCGGCGTTCGCTTGCCGCTGGGCGGTCTGGGCGGGCAGGCGATCGAGGCGTGAGCAGCCGATCGCGCCGGTGATGTCGTTCATGCGGTAGTTGTACCCGACGACCTCGTGCAAGTACTTGTCGGTCTCGCCGTGGCTGCGGAGGAGTTTAATAGAGCGGGCCAGGGCGTCGT
>JBGAOD010000089.1:0-15824 GCA_044221955.1 Phycisphaerales bacterium
ATTTCATGAGAGCACCCCCGATCCAAATCTACGGCACGTCCCGGCTCGTCTATGACGGCCTCGGTGCCAGAGCACCAAAGAGCCGGCCGACGGCGAGGAGGATCGCCACAGCGTCCTCCTCGGTCAGCATGGTGTTGTAGTACGGCTGCCAGACCCGCTGGGTTGCTGCGATTAGGGCGGGAGTGACCCAGAAAGGCAAAGTTGTTGACGGCGTGCCTCGAACGGCGGCCGGAACCGAACCCACGTCATCGACGCGGGCGCTGGGTTGTCTGGGCTTGGGCATGGCGACTCCCATCGAAACAATCACAAACCAACATCCAGCACGGCGAAGGGACCGCGGCGGCTTGCACCCCCGCGATCCGGATGGACGGGCCGCGTTTCAGCGGCGACGCGGTTTGATCGCGCGACGCCTTCTCGAAGGCGCTCTCGGCGTCAAGATCCGCCGCGAGCGGTGACGAACGCGCGGCGATTCGAGCACCTTCAGCACGAACCGCACCGCCGCCTCGGGGTCGAGGAAGAGCTGCGAGGTGGATTCCCACGGCGGCAGAGCGCGGTATTCCAGGGTTCCGCCGCCAGCGGTGCGGATAACTTCACGCTTCTCCCGTTGGTAATCACGCTGCCATTCGACCTCGTAACCGTACTTGTCGCCGCGGCGGGCAGGGTGCAGGCGGTACCGGTCGCGTCCGACCACGATGGGCTCAGCAGTATTCATGTCGTTGCTCCGTGTGAGGAAAGAATCTCGAACGGTGTCCAACCGATGAGCATGAACGGCGGTGGACGGCGGTTGCGCCGCCAAGCCTTTCAACTTCTCGCCGTGGGCCCAGGCCAGCAATCCGAGCAGCGTGAGCGCGGCGATCGCCCACACCACCACGAGCATGGTGGTCCAGCATCCCATGTCGATCGTTCCTGTTATTGCTTGCGCGACTTCTCGCGCTGCGCGGCGACGGCCAGCGCAATGGCACCAAAGACGCACCACATCATCATCACTCCGAAGAGGTCGAGGAAAAGAGCGCTGTGCATGGTTCACTCCGGGTTAGTTTGCAAGATCATCGATCACGTTCAATTGCAGTTCGTGCGGAACGCGGTCACACTCGGGATCTCGGTTTGCCTCACATCTCACGGCCCTCGCTCTCGCGCTCGGGTTGCTCTTGCTTCTGCTCCGGTCCCTTCTCGGGCTCATTTTCCGGCCCGATGCCGTCCTGCCCCTTCATGTACATGACGTGGGCGTGGCCTGCGAAGAGGGCGGCGGCGAGCTCGGTGCGCCCGTGGTCGAACATGGGCTTCAGGCCGTCCCAGATCTGGCCGCCGATGGACTTGGCGTTCCCAGCGGCCTCCCTCATCTGCTCCGCGAGCGTGGGCTGCTCGCCGTTCTTGACCTGCTCGAAGAACTGCTTGGTCTGCTTGGACATCGCGGGCTCCTTTCAGGATGGTCAGAATGGAACATGGCTGAGCAGGTCTTCAAGGACCGCCAGCGCGAACACGACGGCGACGAGGAAGAAGGACACGACGCGGAACGCCATGCGGAACAAGCCCATGCCGCCCAGGGTCTTGAAGTCCTTCTCGTAGTAGCGGATCAACCGCGTTGCCAGCGGCGGCGTGCCGGGCGTGAAAGTGATCGCCACGCGCTCGGGCAACGCCGCCACTTCCTCGGGCTTGAGCAGCTTGCGGCCCATGAACTGCCAGTTGTGGTTGCTGCTGCGGGAAGAACTTGACGACTCGTGCGCGGCGCCACGCTGGGTAGTCGTACTGGAACTCGTACCGCCGCTCTCCGTGCTGATGGTGGTTTCACCGAGCCGCGCAGAAACATACTCCGCCGTCTGCTGGTCCTGCACGCCGAAGAAGATCTGCGTCATGTTGCTCAGGAAGGTCTGATCTTGGCCGTCGGGGAAGCACTTGCGGAGCTGCCCGAGCGACTGCCAGAGGAAGAGCAGACGCACGCCGTAGCCCCGCAGCTTGTCCACGGCGTCGTCGATCGCGTCCATGTGGCCAAGCGAGGCCGCTTCGTCGAGCACGAACCGAACCTTCGCCGTCTTTTGTAAGCCGCCCCGCACCACCGCCCGCAGCAGCGAACCGACCCACATCCGCAGAAGCGGCGACTGCGCCCGCGCCCGCTCGGGCGGCAGGATCAAGTACACCGTCATCTTGCCCTTGAGGAGATCGGCAGGGTCGAAGCTGCTGCGTTTGGTGCTCTCGGCGATCGCAGTGGTATCGAGGAAGCGCAGGAAGCGGTTGGTGGTAGTGAGCGTTGACGAGAGCTCCTTGTCCTTAAACTGCGTGAGTTGATAACCGAGCCGCGCGAGCATGCCGTCCATCTGGTCCGACTGGCACATCGCGCCGATCGCGGCCTGCATCTTCTCGGGGTTGGTCAGGAGTTCGCGGACCGTTTGCAGGGATTTTTCCTCACCCTTGGCAAGCGCAACGACCACGGCGATCATGGCGGCGATCCACACCTCAGCGGAGTCGGCCCAGTGCGGCTCCTTCTCTTGCCCGGTCCGGAGCACCAGCGCCTCGGCCAGATCTCGTAAGTCGTCCAGAGCGGTCGGGCTGTCCGCGTCGATGAAGTCCAGGGGGTTGAGCGTGTCGGGTTCACGCGTGACGACGTGATACGGATCGAGCAGCACGACGCGGTGCCCCATCGCCCGCCGAGCCTTGGCCGTCAGCCACGCGTTCTCACCCTTGAAGTCCACGACGACCATCGAGTCCGGGCAGTTCAGGAGATGGGGGACGACGAGGGCGACACCCTTGCCGGCCCCCGTGGGGCCGAAGGCAGCGACATGCACAGCGTCGTTGAGACGAACGACGGGCCGAGATGTGAAGAACCGTCGGCAGGCCTCGCGCGACGCAAGCCGGGGGCTCAGGAGCGAGCGGAGTTTCCACAGGCCGCTGACGCGCCCGCCGAGATGACCGAGGATCAGCCCGTTCCCTTCGAGCATGTGCGGCACGTCGCTCGGCTCGGCCCAGCGGGCCGTGCCGTGCGCGGTGGAGCGCCGACGCGACACACTGATGCTCCGCAGGGCAAGCACCACGAACGTGACGACCAAGACGCCCGGATAGAGCTTCACGACGACCACGGCAGCCGACACCGCTATCAGGACCGCCAGGATCAGCATGAATCGGAGGAGCCTGTGCATGCACACCTCCACAAGAGCAAGGGGAGAAGCATGGGGCCGCGCGCACGCGGACCCATCGAGCCGAAGACCGACACGCCCGAGGAGAGATCACCGCCAGCCCGTCTTGGGCATCGCCGGTTTGACGGGCTTCGCGCCGCCCTCCGGCGGCGGGTTGCGCTTGGAGGAATCCTCGATCGCCTTCTTGACGACCGCGACGCCGATCATGAAGGCCGCCTTGAGGAGCATGCCGCCGAGCGAGGAATGAGGGGGTTTGTGACGTGAGTCCATATGTAAACCTCCGCGAGTAGGCATCCTTCAGGCGGCGCGACACGCGCCGCGGGAGAGATGCGGTCTGTGCTGATGGACGAGTGATCTCTGCTGCAAGAGATTGACCGCAGCCGGCCATTTCTTACGTCATCACGAAAGAAAATCTGCATTACCACGACACGCCCGAGCGATCAGGCGGGAACACAGCGGCACGACGATGCGATTCGTCGCACGCACGTCAATGCGGAAGACCGGCAACACGACGGCACGACGATGTCGATGTCGAGTGTTGTCTAGATGTCACACGCAAGCGCAATCGCACGCGAACCGTCATCTCGACGAAAAATCTTGACGTGCGATGGATAATCGTGTTTACATGACGCATGGCCGATGAACCGCAATACTCTACAAAAATAGGTGATGCTGACGAGTCTGTACCCGAAGGAGAATTGCACGACTACATACTCGACGAGTTCTCTTCGGCGGCACCTTCCGAATTGTCCGTGCCGTACCCTCTCCCTTCGATGCGTGACACGAACAACTCGTTCCTCACCGTTTCACATCTTCAACTCGTGCCTGAAGAAGAAGTCTGGCTCGCGGGCCAACTCTCGCCGCATACTCGAAAAGCCTACAAGCAGGACGTCGCCAACTTCGTCCGCACCATGGGCATCGGTTCGTCCGAGCAATTCCGGCAGGTCGGCCGGGCCGCCGTGATCGCGTGGCAGACGCGCATGAAAGAGCACGGCGACAGCCCGAGGACGATCCGCCGACGGATGTCGGCCCTCTCGTCTCTCTTTGTTCATCTGGTCGCGCACCGCGCCGCCGACATGAACCCCGTCCGCGACATCAAGCGGCCAAGAGTGAATCGTCGCCAGGGAACAACGCGAGCGTTCTCATCCAAGGAAGCTCGGCGGATCTTGGACACGCCGGACCCGAACACGCTGATGGGCCTGCGCGATCGGGCGATCCTCTCAGTCGGACTGCAAGCCGGGCCGAGGCGGTCGGAGATCGCTTCGCTGCTGGTGAAGGACTTCCACACCAACGCCGGGTTCAAGTCGCTCCACTTCATCCGCAAGGGCGGCGAAGACTTATCGCTTGCAATCAACCCGCAGACCGCCCAACGCATCGAAGACTACCTCGCCGCCGCCGGTCATGCCGATGACTTCGACGGCCCCCTCTTTCGACCCCTCCGCTCGAACCAGAACAAGAGCGAGCCGCGCCGCCACCTCGATTCGCTCGCCATCGACCGAATCCTCCGCAAGCACGCCAAAGTCGCCGGCCTCGGCCACGGCTACAGCGCGCACTCCATGCGCGCCACCTTCATCACCACCGCCCTCAACAACGGGGCCAGCCTCGAAGACGTGCAACGGGATGTCGGCCACTGCGACCCGTCCACCACCAAGCTCTACGACCGCCGCGGACACAGCCCCGAGAAGTCGGCGGCGTTCTTCGCGGTGTACTGACTTTGCAACGCCATTTCATGGTCGGCGGAGCACGTCCTTATCTCGGACCGCCTGCCGCGACAAAGAAAGCACTTGCCTGATCTTCGTTTTTCAGCGATATTCAAGCTCTGATCAACAGCCACACTCGGGTTCTCGTGAGCACGGAAGACAACGATCGAAAGAATGACCCTCTGCGTTCCCAACGCGAGCAGTTTCGCGGCATGTTCGCCGCCATGCCGCCCTCGTTCACCCAACGCTATGTCGCCATGCGTAAACTCCGTGACGCCTTCCAGGAGGAAATGGCCCTCGCTTTGGCTCCGGCCCTCAACACATGGGCCAAGCATTCTCCGATGGGGAGCAACCCCCAGCGGGTCGCGCTGACCGCCGAGGTGGGACACTTCATGCACATCCTCGGGCTCGCAATGAAGGGGCCGCGGACAGGCGAGCCCGCCGATCTGACGGTCGAATTCGACCCCGAATCACCGAATCAACTGGCGGGATTCCTGTTCCGGGAGCGTACCGGCCGCAAGCACGCGAGCCTGAAAGCCACCCTCGAACTCCCGCCGCTCGTGCCCATGAACGATCCGCCGCAACTACAGTCACTGGATCGCTGGACGAACTTGGCCAAGCGCTCGGACATCCAGCGCTGACACTTGGCGGAACTCCCGGTCATCTCATCCACGCAGAAATCGCCCGAGCGGTCGGGCGACACGAGAACAACGGTTGTGGTTTCCGCGCTACACCTCGAACACCCCGAGCGCCGCGACCAGCCTCTTCAACTGCCGAAGGCCCCGGTGTTTGGCGGAGTAGTCCTTGACGAGCTTCTCCGTCTCATCGTTCGTCCCGAACATCGGGCCGAGCTGAGCCCGGATCGCGTCACGGCGACGCGCCGAGAGCGCAGGCCAGACCGCCCTCAGCAACTCGATGACCTCGTTCTCGCTGGACCGCGAGAGAGGGCTCTCGGCCCGTTCGTCGTGGACCTCCTCGATCGACTCGAACGCGACCGACACGCGGAACCTGCGATGGTTCCCGCGAGCGACGCCCCAGATGAGCCCCAGCAGGTAACCACGCGGAGTAGCTCGCGGCCGCGAGGGATCAAAGCCCCCCGCGGCGCGGTCCTCGATGAACATCATGAGCACGTCGCTCACGATCTCCTCAACGGTGCGGCCACGCCGACGCTGGTACGTTCCCATCACGCGAGTCGCCATCGTCACGATGAGCTTGAAGAGCGCCTCCATCACCGCTGGCTCGGACGGCTCGCCAGGGGCGGCCGCCTCGAACAGCTCGGGGAGCAACGCTCGAATGAACGGGGACTTGAACCAAGGTGTGCTTGACCGAGCAGACGAACCAGTATTCCGAGCTTCCATCGGGACCTCCGTGTGTTGAACACCGAGGCCGCCCGCAGGAATGGACGGTGCCGATCGACACCAGAAATCCGTTTCCGTCCGCGAGCGCCTCTGAAGGGCCCGTCGAAACGGACAGAAAATCCGGCGGAAAGCACCGACCACAACCCGATCATCCCCGCTGGCGCATGGACAGCGCGGGTGAGAATTCCGCCGGAATTCCGCCGGAGATTCCGCGTGTGTGATGGCTTGTGCTGGACTATTCCTCGTCGCGGTCGATCGCTCGCCTGCCATCGGGCGTCACCGCGGATAGATAATCGGGAAGAGATAGCTGGGTTTCCCACCACGGCTTACTACCCTTTTTCCACACCTTGCGAACGTACCTGGAGAAGGTCCCAAAGCTGTTGAAATTGTCCGTGAACTCGCCTTCGCTGATGTCGGGAACATCACCCTCCGAAATCTTGTTAAACAGGTCTTGCCAGTCTTCTACTTCAATACCAGCTCGTACGAAGTACACGCAGGCACGGCGGTACGCATCAAACGCATACGAGAATTTGCGGTTCTGCTTCGGGCCGAAGCCGAACTTGACAGGATCGCGAGCGGCAGGCGGAGCACCCGTGGTCTTGATTTCATCTACCACGGATGGAGCGCTCGTGTTGGGAGACGATGTGCGTGAACCGGTATCGGCGTCGGACGCTCCACCGGAAGCAGACCCGACGGTGCTTGACGGGCGTTTCACACCATCGCGGACAATCTCAAGCCGGATACCCTGCCGCTTCCGTTGCAGAATCTCGGCGAGGTACACCTCAAGCTCCTTCTTCACCTCGCTGATGTCACCGTCATTCTCGCCCATCACACCGACACGGATCACACCAGCGTTCTGATCCGCACAGATCCGAACCGGAACCGCCCCCTCGCTCAGTTCCCAGTCCACGATGCAGGAGCATCGCCTCAGGTCCCGGCACGTGAAAGACGACCACAACTTGCCGATCAACCGCGGCATGAGCATGTCGGGCACGAAGCCAAAATCAGCCTTGAGGAGGGTTTCGCTCTTGTGGCACACGGCATCATTCGGAATGAGGAGAGGTGTTCCCGACGGCAAGCGGTCGGGCACTAGGTACCGTTTCACGCCGTGTTTGCCCTTGCCCTCAAAGATCAGGCCGCACACGCACATAAGCCTCAGCAGCAAGTCCGCTTCGTGATCGTCACGGACCAGGGTGTCACCCTGCCCGCTGGGGGGCGATTTGCGGATCTCCTCGATTAGCTCTCCGTGCGAGAAAGCTCCGTGATCGTCCCGCTTAGACCAAAGAACGTTGTACACGGGGCCGCGAACCGCCGCAGGCGAGAAGATCGTATGGCAGATCTTTTCGGTGGGCTCAACCTGGCCCACGCGGTCGCCGACCCAGTGCACCACACCCAGGTCCCGAAGCGTCGCCAGGTCCACCATCGCGTCACGTCGGTCATTGGCCAATTTCTGATCCGGCCCGTTTGGCCCTGGTGGGTCTAGCCCGCACACGTCGGTGAAGAATTCGTCGACGGTCATCTGGGTCTGTTGAGGATTCGACTGAAACCCATCCGCGCCGAAACCGAAAACATCTCGGCACTTGGCCCGCCGGTCGATGATGTAGCTTGGCATCGGAGTCGTCCACACCGGGCGAAGTTCCGGCGCATACACGATCTGAGCGAGCTTCTGGCGCACTGCCTCGATTCGCGCGCCGTCAACGTCGATTTTGCTGTCGTAGTCTTCGACGAGCTCGACCAAGTGGCCGCGGGTGCGCAGTTCCGAGCACAATCGGCTCGCCTCGCTGACTAATTCCGGAGCCTCGGCGTCTGCGTGCGTCAGTACTACCAGTACCGGTGGTTTGCTGGTTTTCTTCTTCGCATTCATCAGCATCGTGGCGTATTCTTCATCGTCGATCTCCCGACACTTCTCGGCGGCCTCTAGGCTTGCTTGATGTTGGCAGTCCTCTTCCCACACATAGCCCACGTATCTGAGCCAGAAGCCCAAGCGAGACTTGGCGAGGCTATGCTCGCGGCTTGCGACTACTACGAACACCGCCTGTCGGCTCGACACGAAGAAGCGGTGGCTAGCCCAAAGGGCGTCCTGGCCACCAAAGTCGAAGAGATGCACGCGAGCGGCGGGTCTGCCGAATCTAAAGGTCTCAGTCTCGCCTTCAGGTGTGACTTCGGTCTCCAGCTCACCCGGCGGCCAACACGGTTGAAATTGCTCAGGCAACTCCTGCCATTCGAAGCTGTGAGTTCGGTCGCTGGTGTGTTGGAACGGCTTACCAAGGAGTCGGCGCCAGAGCTGAGTCTTGCCGACCTCACCCTGCCCCAGAAGGACCAGCTTGAACTCCGGGTTGAGACGTGACTTCCCGGCGAGATAGTCTTCGATGGCGCGAACGATCTGTCGCGGATGGCACGAGTGGCTAATAACGTCGAGGTATCTTGAATCATCCCTAGGGAGATCAAAGCTCGCGAGCGATATTAAGGCGCGCGCCCACGCCCTTGCGGGCATGGGCTGCTTTGTGTAGATGTAATGTTCACGGAGTCCTGCGGCTTCTTGTACCGCGCTCGCTAGGTCCCCTGCTGAACCAAGTTTGTTACCGTTGATATAAATACGCTGAAGTGTCGTATGTTGCTTAAGTGCGTCTGCGAGTTCTCGCGTCGGGGTGATGTGGTTATGGCGGAGGTCAAGTGTTATGAGCTCCGTCAGCTTCACGAGCACACTTGCCAGCTCAGGCGTGGAAGTCAGTTGATTGTCTTGGAGCCATAGTGAAGTCAGATTGCGGAGCGGCGTGAGGGCGGCGGCAAGGTCTGCCAAATGCGATGACTGGAGTCCCAGCCTAGAAAGATCAAGAGATCCTTTGTCGATCTCGTCTGCACGGCTTTCCAGCCTATCTGTTATTCCCCGCGCCGCAAATGCCGCGATCCGCTTCTGGGCTTCAACGATATCGGGGAGGTCAGATCTACGCGGTCCCTCACCATACCTTTGATCGTAGCTGTTGCCGTCCATCGTCGTCATTCACAAACCTCCGGAATCTGCGTCCATCGGGAGTGTACCGGTGTCGCCGATGGACGCTCACCACTCGATTGTGGCGGCCACGGCCATGCTCCGGCCACCATGTTCACCCGCTTGGCCGCCCGCTTCTTGAACCCACGTCACGCGGTGCCGGATGATGCCGTCGAAGAGGCGGACCCCGCCGCTTTGGGGGGTGTTAAGGTGGCGGCCGGTGATCTTGATCGATCGGCCCAGGACGTGGATTGTGATCCCGATGGACGGGTCGTACTCGACGCGTTCGATCCAGGCGTAGCCGATGGCGTGGATGTTGCCGTCCTTCTTGCGGAGTTCGAGCATGACCGAGCGGTCGCGTGCTCCGCGGAGCCAGCCGAAGCAGGCGCAGGAGTCTTCGAGGCCGGACTCGACCAGATCATCGCGCGGCTCGCCCACTGCCGGGCCGTCCGGTCGTTCGTTCGGCCGCTCCTTCGGTCGCACCGCGTACTTGTCGAGGAAGCTCACGGGCTCGCTCATTGAATCACCATCTCCCGCTCGTGGTCGTGGGGCCTCGGCGGAACGGAACGGGGGACCGCGTGGTTCGGGCGGAGCGGGGACAAGGACCGCAACGGTGCGTGATGGCCCTGCGTTGATCGAGAGACCCTGCTCTGCTCCTGTCGCTGGATGGTGTGGTAACGATCGCGGCGTGCGCGGTCGGCGACGAACTCGGTGGCGCTGAGGCGTTCGTCGGAGCGACGGACGGCTTCGAGCAGCGCTTCCTTGTCGTCGGTGTAGACGATCGCTTGTTGTTGCCCTCGGGAGACCGAGACGTAGAACTGCTCGCGGCTTGATGCGGGCAGGGATTCGGCGGACTGGCCGATGAAGACGCGCTGCACGTCCTTGCCTTGAGAGGCGTGGCTGGTCACGACGTAGCCGTAGGCGAGGTGGCCGAAGTCCTTGGAGATGGTCCAGTTGTTTTCGAGGACGAGGTTGCCGTGCTTGTCGAAGCCCTTGACGGTGTGAATGTCGCCGTTGTTGAGCCGGTGCTGCTTGTCCATCGTCGCGCCGCCTTGGGTGATGCGGATGACGTCGCCGCGTCCGAGCGAAAGCGTGCCGCGCGTGAAGGCCTGGAAGCGGTCGGCCTGGTCGAGCGGGAGCGATGACCTGTTCTCCTCGGTGTTGACGACGATCCGATCGCCCTTGCGGAATCCCTTGGCGTTCTGGTGGAAGACCAGCACGCTTTCCACATGCGCGTAGCTGGCGGGGTCGGTGAGCTGAGATGGGGTGAGCTGGCGATTGCGCAGGACCGTGAACTCGCGCTCGGCCGTGCCGATCTTGCCGAGTTCTTTGAGCTTGCTTCGGATCTCGCTGGTGATCTTGGTCCCCTCGCTGTGCGTGGGTGAGACCACCAGAGCCGTCTTCCCTTCGGTCACCGACTCGACGTAATCCGCCGCCAGCGCTTTGTACCGGTTGGCGGTCGGGATCTGCCGGATCCATTTCATGCGATCGAGCTGCGTGAAGGCGTCCTCGACACGCTCTTCGCTGAGGGCTCGAACGACCTGCTTGTAGTCGCCCTTCTGGCGCTGGATCTCTTTGATCTCGGCGGGAGTGAGCCCCGCCTCTTCTTCCAGCTGCCGCAACGCGGTTCCGCGTTCGACCGAACCGTGCTGACCACGATCGCCCGACAGCACCACGCGGGCGTCGAGCCGTTCGGCCAGGTCGAAGACCTTCTTCATGGTCTTCGTGCCGACGAGCCCGGCCTCGTCGATCCAGATCACGGAGTTGCGGACGGACTCTTGCATCTGTTCGTTCCTGAGCAGCTGCGCGATCGTGTCGGCGTTGGAGAAACCCCTGCCGCGGAGCACGTCACGGCTCGCGCCTACTGACGGCGCGAAGGTGAAGACGGGCGTGCCGCGGTGGTCACCCTTGCTCGCTTGGATCGCTTCGACCGCCTCCTGCATCATGGAGGTCTTGCCCACACCGGCGGCCCCGCGGATCAGGATCACCCGGTCGGGGGAGGTCAGGACGTGCCTCACGGCGCTGCGCTGCTGCTCGTTCAGCCAGTCGCGGTTGAACGTATATAAGGATGCATCGTTGCCGCCGAGCGGCCGGCAAGTGCCACGGCTGGCTCTGGCGAAGGCGAGCATCTCTTGCTCTTCTTTCAGCACCTCCGGCGTGGTTACCATCGCCCGGCCGTGCCGCTCGCCGCGGAGCCAAGAGCGGCCCTGGAAGGCGTGCTCGACCGAGGCGGCCGACGAACTCCCCGCCGAGCGCTTCAACGCTTCGGCCAGGATCACCCGCTCGGGCTGGACCGACTTGCGCACGAAGCAGTGCTCGGCCGCAGCGGTGACGGCGTGCTCCGCGATCGTGAGATCATCGGGCATGACCCGATTGCCCATGCTCCGGGCGAGATGGCGAACGAGCTGGTCCTCGTCACTCGTCATCCGCGAGCGCCAGAGGTCACGGAGCTGGTCCATCGTCAGATCCTTCTGCTTGCGTTTGCGGGTCTTAGCACCGAGCTCGGCCTTCTCCTTGGGATCAACGATCCCCTTCTCTTTCGCCTTCTTGTTGATCTCGGCCGTGCGGCGCGAGAAGCGGTCGAGCAGACCGTGCGGGATGTCTTTCAATTCCCAGCGGTCCGGCGTGCGCTCGATGTCGAGACCGAGTTCGTTCATCTTCTGGGCGAGCCGGCTGTGGAAGAGCGCCTCGAAGTAGGGAGCGTCGCGTTTGATGTCCCCGATCTGGGCCGCCTTCCAGCGGGATTCGTGACCATCATGCGTGGTGTTGAAGACGAAGCAGTGGGCGTGCAACTGCGGATCGGGCACGCCGTCCACCGGCCTTCCCGTGGTGTGAACATACTCGCCCCAGACCATGTTGCCGGTGACGCGGTCTTCGTTCAATCCGCCCTTGCGCACCCGGGCTTGGACCTCGGACTCGATGTCGACCATCGTCTCGTGCACGCTCTCGCGCACAGCGGTGACAATGCGATCGTCACCGCTGAGTCCGTACAGCACCGAGAGGCTCTTGGGGACGTTGAAGTTGAAGTCCCAGCCGACTCTGCGGTCGGCCTTGCGGCGGACGGTCAATCTCTCGCCGGTGTTCGGGTCGAGGTTGTTGCAGAGCGCGTCCCATTCTTTCTTCTGAACCTCGCCCGACAGGCCGAGCTTTTCAGCGCCCTTGCCTCTCCACTGGCCGGTGAGTTCCTGGCCTTGGGAGTAATAGTCGGCGGTGCTGTAATAGTGCTTAGCCCCGGCGGGCGTGCTGTTCTGCGTGATGCGGAGCATCGGTCCCTCCTGAACCTCTGTTCTCGTGGCGTGGTGTGCGTGGCTCTTCTCGGGAGAGAACGCCGTGTTCCCGACGTTGCCTTTGCCGAGCCGTCCGGTTGCAGTGCCGAGGTGTTGACCTCTACCGCAGGTTGTGGGGTTTGTCACGCGGGAGCGTGCGGGCCGCGCTGGCCCGTGGTGTGCGCGAACTTCATCACGATCGCTAACGACAACAGGAGCGTGACCGACCGGGGTCGCTCGTCGATGAAAGCTGATGCACCACTGCCCCGGAACGGCGTTCAGGCCGGGCCGATGCAACCAGAGCAACGCCGCGCCGTCGCAGGGGTTCGCAGGCCGTGCGCGAAAGCGCTTCCGTCCTCTCTCTATTGACGTTGGCGGCGCTGTTCTTACCCGGTTCGTGAAGATTTCTTTGAATCTCGACACGACCACACGGCCAGTCTGATGGGCATGGGACAGCCTCCGCCGGCCCGGTCAAGCAGAAAAACGGTTCCTTCACGGCTGCGCCGCGATCCCTTCCGTTTTTCCGCTGTGACCGGGACACCGCCCTCTTTGACTTGGCGGATGGCGGTTCCGGGCGATTCGGCTGTGAAGGACATGCCATCAAGGCCGCGATGGTCGCGGTCGAGAACTTCTAAGAAAGGAACGAACCATGTCAGACAACACCAGCACCACCACCAGCAACACAGGAACTCCGTCCAAAGCCCCGACGCACACGGCCTACCAGGTCCGCGATAGCAAGAACGGCAAGAGCTTCTGGACCCGCATCGGAGCGGCCTGGACCCACGCCGACGGCCAGGGTTTGAATATCCAGCTTGAGTGCGTCCCCCTCGACGGCCGCGTCACGCTCCGCATCATCAGCGAAGCGTGAACAGCAATGCTCCACCACGGCGGGCCGGCGGGAACGCCGCAGCCGCGCTCTTTCAACCCAACACCAGCGAAAGGAACACCATGCGGACCATCAACCCCTTTTACGAATCCCGCCGCACACCACAACGCGCGCCGGAAGCCGACACCACTCACGAAGGCACGCCCCGCTCTCGTCGCGGCGATTCTACGCGCCGACCCTTCGAGCTCGTCGCCATCCCACGCCACTCCCTCCGTCGCGAGCAGGGCTCACCGCGGGTGTTCGCGGGGAATCAACCTGCCGCATCACAGGACGGAGTTCATGTCATGTACAACCACGCCGCCACTCAATCCGCCGGTTCTTCGACCAGTGATCCATCGACTCACCATCCAGCCTTCCGTAAGGTCGTCCTCGGTCGCGGACAAGCCACGCTCTATCTCGGAGACTGCTTTGAAGTCCTGCCGCGACTGGTCGGGCGGGGGATCGAGGCCGTTATCACCGACCCGCCCTACGGGATCGGGTATCAGCACTACCGCAGCTACGAGGACCTCCCGGACGACTACGACGCGCTCATGGCCCGCCTGGTCCCGTTGCTGATCAAGGTCTGCGACGGAGGCCCATGCTTCGTGTGGCAGAGCCAGCTTCGATCGCACCGCTGGCACGAGTACTTCCCACGCGGGTACCGCATCGTCGCCGCGTGCAAGGTCTACCCGCAGCGGCCCGGGGCCCAGCCCTGCCTGTCGTGGGACCCCGTGATCTACTGGTCGGGACGCCGAGACTATCTCTATCACCACCTGCCGCGCGACTGGCACACCGTCACGCTGGGAACATGGGACCAATCGTGCGGGTACAACCCGCACCCCTGCCCGCGGCCTCTGGAGCAGGTTGGGTATTTCTGCGAATCGGTCCGTGCCAACACCATCCTCGACCCGTTCATGGGGAGCGGCACCACCGGAGTCGCCGCGATCATGGCGGGCAAGAGCTTCGTGGGCATCGAACGCGACCCGGTGTACTTCGAGCACGCCCGCCAACGGATCGAGAAGGCGTGCCGAGCGCGGCCCGGGAATGAGTGAGCGTCCGGCGGCGTTGCTCGATGACGAACGAGGGTGTCGCTCTCGTCCGTTGTTCCGGCTTGCGCCGTCAGGCAGTCCCCGACCATCGGGCCGCCGCACGAGTCAACCGACCGACTGGTTTGACTTCCGAAGGGCACGAAGGCACGCCCTGCTCTCGTCGGCGCGATTCTACGCGCCGGCCTGTGCAGGACCGGCGCAATCAAAGACACCCCTCCGTCGAGAGCAGGCCGCACCGCGGGTGTTCGCGGGATCAGGCCCGACTCATCAACCAACCACGGAAAGGGACTTTGTATGAACCTCACCACCAACAGCATCACCGCCAACGGCACGCAGGGCCGCACCACCGACCCACGGCTGACATTCGTCACCGCGAGCGTGGAGCGACTTCGCAGCTTCGCGCAACCCACCTACGCCAAGCTCCCACAATCACCCATCACCGCCAGCCCGGTGCCACGCCTGACGAGCCTGTACCACCACGCCGAACGCGGCCACTACGGGAGCCGCAGCTACCCCGGCAACTGCGGCGGGCACTTGATCCGCGATCTGTTGTTGTACTTCAAGCCGTCCAATGTCTTCGATCCGATGTCCGGCAGCGGTACCTGCGCCGACGTGTGCCGCGAACTTCGCATTCCCTGCGTCTCCGGCGACATCCACCGGGGTGATGATCTTTGCGATCAATCACAATTCACCGGCGAACAGCGGAGGGTCGAGCCCGGCAGCTTTGACTTCGTATGGATTCACCCGCCCTACTGGAGGCAGAAGCTGTACGCGACCGATCCCCGCGACCTGTCACGCTGTCCCACGCTCGAAGCATTCTTGGAACGCTATTCACTGGCGATCGGCAATTGTGCTACGACGCTCAGGCCCGGCGGACATCTTGCCATCCTCATGGGCGATTACACCGACCGTGAACGTGGGTTCGTCCCTCTGACGTTCCACACCAAGCGGCTCGCCTTCGAGCACGGCCTGAGCCAGGCCTGTACCGACATCATCCGCTTCGGCCACGGCAACAGCAGCAACAAGAAGGTCTACCGCTCATCCTTTATCCCCGGCCTGCACGATGTTTGCACGGTGTTCAGGAAGCCCAGGTAAGGGCGGCCGATCATCTATAAAGCGACCGCGCGGCGATCGCCGTCGCATGTTGACGACAGAGGCAACAAGATCGATACAGACGAAGGCAGGCCGATCAGAGACCGTTCCCGCGCCCGGCTCGTCCATTTTTCGATTTACAGAGGCCACGGTTTGGGGCACAATCGAGAGTGAACAACAACCCTGAGCGTTCTTCTATGCCTCTTTCTCTCGACGACCTCGACTACTCGCACCTGTCCCCCGCCGACCGGCTCGTGCTCGTGCAGGACATCCTCGACAGCGTGCTGGCCGAGGCCGAGGTGCCGCCGTTTACATCGGCCCAGATCGCCGAACTCGACCGCCGCTGCGCCGCCGTGGACGCGGGCACGATGGCGACG
>JBGAOD010000090.1:0-15735 GCA_044221955.1 Phycisphaerales bacterium
GGCATGAACCCGATCGGCACGGCCCGCAAGCGCTTCAACGTCCGCTTCTACCTCATCGCCATGGTCTTCCTCGTCTTCGACGTCGAGATCATCTTCCTCTACCCCTGGGCCAGCACCTTCCCCAACATCGCCCCGTACCCCAACCCCGAAGGCCTGATCTGGCTGGGGCGAATCCTGTTCTTCCTGTTCACGACCGTCGTGGCCTACGTCTACGGCTACCGCAAGGGCGTGTTCAAGTTCGATTGAGCGGGCGAATCCCTGGTGCTGTGTGGCCGCTGAGTTGGAGACCTCCGCGTGAAAGTCTTGATCGCTGACAAGTTTGAGAAATCCGGGATCGAAGGGTTGAAGGGGCTGGGGTGCGAGGTCTTGTCCGAGCCGGAAGCGGGGGCGGCACCGGGGGGCATCGCCGCGGCGCTGCAACGCGCGAAACCTGACGTGCTGATCGTGAGATCGACGAAAGTTCCGGCCGCGAGCTTTGAGGGCGTGGTCGCGGGGGTACCGGGCGCCTTGCGATTGATCGTGCGGGCCGGGGCGGGCGTGGACAACATCGACGTGGCGGCCGCGAGCGCGAAAAAGGTGCGCGTCTGCAACTGTCCGGGAATGAACGCGGTGGCGGTCGCGGAACTGACGATGGCGCTGCTGCTCGCGTGCGACCGTCGCGTGCCGGACCAGACGGCGGCGGCCCGGGCGGGGCAGTGGAACAAGAAGGAGTTCTCCAGGACGGGTGCCGGCGGGGCTCGGGGGCTCAGAGGCTCGACGCTGGGTGTCGTGGGGGCCGGGGCGATCGGGCGAGCGGTCATCCGGCGGGCGATCGCGTTCGATATGCGGGTCATAGTCTGGTCGCGCGGGATTACACGCGAGCACACGCGGGATCTGGGCGCTGAGTGGGGCGGGGTCGATACGCCGGAACTGCACGCGATGGCGGGGAAGTGCGATGCGATCACGGTGCATCTGCCAGCAGCATCGGACACCAACAAGCTCTGCGGCCGAGAGTTTTTCGCGGCGATGAAGCCCGGGGCGTACTTTATTAACACGTCGCGCGGGTCGCTGGTGGATGAGGCTGCGCTGCGCGAGGCGATCGCGAGCAAGGGGCTCCGCGCGGGACTGGACGTTTTCGACAACCAGCCCTCAACGCCGCAAACCGACTGGGCCAACGAAACGGCCAAGCTGGCAGGGGTCTACTCCACCCACCACACAGGAGCGTCGACGGACCAGGCCCAGGCGGCGGTGGCGGAAGAGACGGTGCGGATTGTGAAGGTGTACAAAGAGACCGGCCGGGCGGAGAACTGTGTGAACGAATGAGCAGGTGCGAGGATCGTCACCCATCGCGCGGGCGCGTGCGCGACAGTCTGATCAGCCTTCGAGGTCGATGTGTTTGATTGCCTGCTGCGGGCCTTGACTCGGCAGCGATTCGACGTTTGTCGAGGGCTCGATTGCCTGATCGGATTCGGAGTTGCTTGAGCCGTGGGGCACGCGAGGTTTTTTGTTCGATTGATCGCCGAGCGGGTGCTGTTCGTGGTCTTCGCGTGCCTCTCCGTGGGTGTTGTCCTTGAGGGACCGAACCGCCTCGGCCGTTTCCAACCCAACGACGAGCTCGTCGGGGCGATCGGCTCTGACGCGACGGGCACTGGTCTTAGAGTTGTCGGCCTTGTCCTTGCCCTGCGCGACGACGCGCTGGGCCTGATTCAGCCCGGCGACGGACTGGGTGATCCCGGTTCCGAGCGTGCTCATACGAGGCGGTATCGGCGCGGAGGGGTCCAGATCTGGACAAAGCGTTTCGGCCCCGCTGGGGGTGGGATCGGGAGACGTCAATCGAGGGATCAAACAGAGTGCGAACATGGGCGCGTAGCTACCATCCGCGCATGACTTTACCGACTCTTCCCCCGGACACGGGCTCCAACCGGCGATTGACGAGGGCATCGCGTTGGAGGCATCGGGCTCGCGCGCGGCTGTTCGGCTTGGCGATCCTCCTCGCTCTCGTGACTCTCATCCCGGTTCGGAGCGCGAGCGCGCAGGCGGGCGGGGGTGGGCCGCCGCCGGCGAACGTGGCGGTGGACGAGTCGAAGCTGGAGCTGCTGGAACAGAGGCGTGAGGTGACGGGCGCGCTGCGATCTCCCCGAAGGTCGCTGCTGGCCTCGCAGCAGGCTGGGCTGGTGATCGATCTCAAGCTCGACGAGGGAGATTCGGTCGCGGCTGGGCAGGTCATCGCGCGCCTGGACCCGAAGCTGGCGGAGTTGACCGTGACCCGAGAGGAAGCGACGACGCTCGCCAGGCGCGGGAGCGTGACCGAGCGGGAAGCCCAGCTTGAAAAAGCCAAACGCGACCAGTCGCGTGTCGAAGAGTTGGTCGCCAAGTCGTCGGCGGGACCTCTGGAAGCCGACGACGCCCGAACCAACGTGAAGCTGGCCGAGGCACGGTTGGCCCAGGCCAAAGCGGACCTAACCACGGCGGAGGGAGACCTGGCGCTGGCACGGGAACGGCTGCGGCAGATGTCCGTGGTCGCGCCGTTTGCCGGGCGAGTCGTCAAACGATGGACGCAGGTCGGGCAGTGGGTGCAGTCGGGCGACGGCGTAGTGGAGATCGTGGCGCTCGACACGATCGAGGCACGCCTTGACGTCCCGGAGAACCTGCTCTCGAGGCTCATCGAGGCATCGTCTTCCACGAGCGGACCGCCGGGAAGCCAAGTGGAAACCCAGCAGAGAAGCCTCGAGGCGAGCGCCCCGGCCGGCCGGACGCCCATGTCGATCGTGGTCCGAGTGCGAGCCCTCAACGAGGACTTCGAGGCCCCGATGGGCCAGATCGTTCCCGACGCCGACCCGCTTTCACGCCTGTTCCCCGTGCGTGTGTTCATTACGAACCCGGGCGAGCGGCTCAAGCCGGGGATGAGCGTGGTGGCGGCGATCCCCAACGGCGTGCAAGAACGCTTGCTGACAGTGCGTAAGGACGCTCTGCTCCGCGACGACGCCGGCGAGTTCCTGTACTACGAGGCCAACGGCGTGGCGGCGGTCGCGCGGGTCAAGAGTTTGTTTGCGATCGGCAACCGCGTGGCGCTCGACAAGGACACGAGGTTGCCGCCCGGCGCGAGGGTCGTGGTCGAGGGGAACGAGCGGTTGTACCCGACCCAGCCGCTGAACATTCTCAACGCCCCGGCGAGCACAAAGCCGCCGGCCTCACCGGAGGCTGACGCTAAGAAGTAATACCTGCCGGACTTCGGCAGCGCCCGGCCGCAGCTCCGCGGAACACGCTCCCAACAGCCCCTTCCGTTTTTCTTGAGGAACTCGAATGGACTTGATCCGTCTCGCGATGAACCGACCTGTCACGATCACCGTCTCGGTGCTCATGGTTGTGTTGTTCGGGCTGATCGGGCTGTCGGCCATCCCGATCCAGCTCACCCCCACGGTCGACCGCCCGGTCATCACGATCTCGACAGTCTGGCCGGGACGCAGCCCGCAGGAAGTGATGGACGACATCACCAAGGAGCAGGAGCAGCGGCTCAAGAACGTGAGCAACCTAAAGTCGATGCGTTCGCTGAGTCAGGACGGGCAGGCGCAGATCACGCTCGAGTTCTATCTCGGAGCGAACATCAACCGGGCCCTCCAGGAGGTTGCGGACTCGCTGCGTCAGGTGCCGCAGTATCCCGACGAGGTGGACGAGCCGGTGATCAAGGCCGCGGAGGGCTCAGCCCAGAACGCGATCGCCTGGATCATCATCGACATCGACCCGAAGAAGCAGGCCGCCCACGCCGGATATGACATCACGACGATCTACGACGCGCTGGACAAAGAGGTGAAGCCTTACCTCGAACGGATCGACGGCGTGGCAGAGGTCAACATCTTCGGCGGGCGGAAGCGCGAAGTTCGGGCGCTTCTGGATCCCACGGCGCTCGCGCAGCGGAACCTCTCCTACAACGACGTGATCGCGGCGCTCAGGAACGCCAACCGGAACGTGTCGGCGGGAACGATCGCGGAGGGAAAGCGTGACTACCGAGTGCGCGTGCTCGGGCAGTTCGCCACCGCCGACGACGTTCTGGAAACGATCGTGGCGTACCGCGACGGCAAGCCCGTGTACGTCAAGGACGTGGGGACGGCCGAGGTGGGGTACGTCAAGAATACCGGGTTCGTGCGTTCGATGGGGGTGCCGTGCATCGCGATGAACGTGATCCGCCAGGGCGGCGCGAACGTGATGACGGTGATGAAGGACCTGCGCGCGCGGCTCGACGAAGTGAGGACGGAAATCCTTCCTCGCATCGACGCGAACGCCGGCAGCGACCTGCGGATCAGGCAGGTCTACGACGAGACGGTGTACATCGACTCGGCGATCCGGCTCGTCGGCGAGGCCGCCTGGCAGGGCGGCGGGATCGCGATCCTGGTGCTGCTCCTGTTCCTGCGGTCCTGGAAATCAACGCTGATCATCTCGCTGGCGATCCCGATCTCGATCATCGGCACGTTCCTCGTGATGCTCGCGGCCGGGCGCACGCTCAACGTGATCTCGATGGCGGGGCTGGCGTTCGCGACCGGCGTGGTGGTGGACAACGCGGTGGTCGTGCTCGAGAACATCGACCGCAGGCGCAGCATGGGCGATAGTCCGCTTGACGCGATTTACAACGGATCGCGTGAGGTGTGGGGCGCAATCCTCGCGGCGACGCTGGCGCACATCGCCGTGTTCGTACCGATCTTGACTATCAAAGAAGAAACGGGGCAACTGTTCTTTGACATGGCCTTGGCGTTGTCGGTGGCCGTGGCCCTGTCGCTCATCGTGGCTGTGACCGTTGCGCCGTCGTTCAGCGCGGTGCTGGCACGGCACGCGCCGACGAGCACGCGCGAGAGCTGGATTGTTCGGCAATTCCACACGCTCTTCGGCTTCGTTCCGATCGGGGCGGCGGTTGTGCGGAGGCTCGGTGACGGCGTGTACTGGCTGATGAGCGGGTGGCGCGGGTGGACGGTCCGTCCCGTGCTCATCGTCGGGATGATGGTGGTCAGCCTTTGGGGATCGCTCAAGCTCATGCCGCCGATCGACTACTTGCCCGCGGGGAACCAGAACCTGGTCTTCGGCGGGCTCCTGATCCCGCCGGGGCTGAGCGTGGACCAGATGCAGCAGTACGCCGAGAAAATCGAGGGGCAGGTCGGGCCCTACATGAGCGCGAAACTCAACGACCCGGCGTCGATGGCATCGCTCCAGCCGATCTTCCGGTTCGCGGCACCGGACAAGCCCTTCCAGCCGGTCCCGATCGGAGATTTCTTTATCGGCGCGTTCAGCGGCACGATGTTCGTGGGGGGAACGAGCCAGGATCCGCAGCGCGTCATCCCCATCGGCGCCCTGCTCACGAACAACATGCAGACGATCCCCGACTCCTTCGGCGGAGCGCAGCAGGCGTCGATCTTTGGCGGCGGGGTGAACGGCGGGAACACGATCGACATCGAGATCTCCGGGCCCAACCTTGACCGCGTCAAGGCGGCCGCGACGGCGGTGTTCATGAAGTGCGCGGGGCTCTACGGCTTTGGAAACGTCCGGCCCAACCCGGCGAACTACAGCCTGAACCAGCCGGAGTATCGCATCAGGCTGGGCAGGCTGGGTCGGGAACTCGGGCTCAACACCGCGGACCTCGGGACATCGGTTCGCGGGCTCTTTGACGGCGCGTTCGCCGGCGACTTCCGGCTCGACGGGCGCAACGTGGACCTGAAGGTGCTGCCCACGGGCGGACGGTTGGGTTTCAAGGAACAGCTCTCCGACATCCCGGTGATGACGCCGTCGGGCAAGGTCGTGCCGCTGGGATCGGTGGTGGACATCGTTCCGGCGGGCGCGGCGCAGTCGATCCAGCGGATCGAGGAGCTGCCGAGCGTCACGATCGAGATCGTGCCGCCGCAAGGAAAGACGATCGGCGAGGTCATGGATGCGGCCCGCGAGCAGGCGATCGCGCCGCTGGAGTCGGCCGGGCTGATCGATCGCACGATGCGCGTGCGCCTCCAGGGCACCGCGGCCAAGCTCGACGAGGTGCGCGGGGCGTTGTTTGGCAAGGCGTCGAGCGGCGGGCCGATCGCCTGGTGGCAGCGTGTGCTGAAGTTTGGCGGCTACGGGCTGATCGGGCTGGGCGGAATCGGAGCCGTGATCGCCATCGGTAAGGGGTTGGGAGCACGTGAGCCCGCAGCGCGAGGGGCGGGGTCGCGTCGGCGGGGGACGCTGTTCTATGGAGCCGTCGGCTCGGTGCTGCTCGGTCTCGTGCTGGGCGGCGTGCTGGTGTCGCTGGGGATCGCGCCGCAACTGGTGACGGCACGGTTCATCTGGGCGATCCTCGTGATGTATTTTCTGATGTGCGCGCTGTTCGAGGACTTCCTGTACCCGTTCGTGATCATGTTCAGTGTGCCGCCGGCGATCGTCGGCGGGTTCGCGGCGCTGCGGCTCGTGTACATCTGGACCATGAGCACGCCGACGATCGCGCCCCAGCAGTTCGACGTGCTGACGATGCTCGGGTTCGTCATCCTACTGGGGACCGTGGTGAGCAACGCCATCCTGATCGTTGAGCAGGCCCTGAACTTCATGCACCCGCCCGAATACCTCAACGCGGAACCCATGGAGCCCATGGCGGCCATCGCCGAAAGCGTGCGATCGCGGCTCCGTCCGATTTTCATGACGACGCTAACCACGATCGGCGGGGGGCTTCCGCTGGTGGTGTCGCCGGGCGCAGGGTCGGAGATGTACCGAGGGCTCGGCGCGGTCATCTGCGGCGGGCTCCTGGTCTCGACGCTCTTCACGCTGGTACTGGTGCCGATGGTGTTCAGCGTGACGCTGCAAATGCGGGACGGGCTCAGCCTGCTGCTCGGGCGGGGACAATCTACGCTCGAACGCCTCCCGGCAACGGCGTGAGGACGGCCCTAGCGGTTCGGGTTGCTGCCGATCCAATCGAGCAGTTCGTTCCAGCCGCGGACTCGGCCGAAGCGCTCGGCCAGACGCACGCGGCGGCGTGTCGGCCTCCAGTCGAAGAGCCGGGTCTTCCACCACAGAATCTTGGCGCGGCGTGCGTTCGCTTCGGCCCAGGCGGCGTCGACACCGGGAGTCGAGAGCCACTTGATCATCGGCTCGCTGCGGCAGATCGACTCGCGGAGCTTGGCGATGTACTCGGGCGTCGTGCGCCAGTGCGGGATCAGGTGCCCCATCGCGGCGCTCGGTTCGTACCAGATCTCCCAGCCCGCGTTGCGGATGCGCAGGCAGATCTCCGCGTCCTCGCCGGTCTGCAGCGATTTCCCGCGGTGGGTGTCCATGCTGCGCAGCTCGCGCCATTTCGATTCACGCACGGCCTGCATGCGCACGGCCACCGACGCGCCCATCAGAAAGCTCGCGGGGTCGTCGAGCTTGACGCGCTGTTCGCCGAGCAACTGGTCGCCGAGCGAGCGCTTGTAGATCGTGGCGATGGGCGTGGGGTCGTCTTCCCAGACGATGCGCACCGGCCCGCCCACCGCCCCGGCGCGGGGGATGTCGTCGAGCAGCGAGAGCATGCCGCGGGCCCAGTTTTTTTCGGGGAGCGTGTCGTCGTCGATCATGCCGACGACGGGGGAATCGGTCTCGGCGAACAGCCGTTCGATGGCGTTGGCTTTGCCGGGTCGCGGCTCGTGGACGCGGCGGATGGGGAAGGATGGATCGACTTTCGCGTAGCTCGCGATGAAGGCGTCGATGACAGCGGCGGTGTTGTCGGTGGATTTATTGTCCACGATGATCGCGCCGAGCAATCTGCCTTCGGCGCGGTCGAGCTTCGTGATCGCTTCGAGGGTGGGGACGATCCTGTCGCCGCGGTTGTACGTGCAGAGCCCGAGGGTCATCGGGCCGGAGTTCGTCGGCGCTGCGGCGATTGGTGTGGCGGAGGTCTGGTTCACGCGGAGGCTCCGCGGATGAGCCTGCGCACGCGGGCTTTCAGGGGGATCGACCAGCCGCGCTTGCGGCACGCCGCGAGCAGGATCGACCATGATTCGCGGTCCACGCGCGCCTTCGCGGCCGCGTTGACCAGCCAGGTCGTGGCGTTGCGCATATGAAACTGGCTTCGGACATCGGGGTAGCGATCGAGCACGACGACGTGGTCGCGGATGCGGCGCGGGAACTTGGATTGAGAGCTGAGATTGGTGCCGCCCTCGTGGATGGCGACGCGGAGCGCGGGCTCGGGCGAAACGGCGAGCTTGCCGATGCCCGCGACGCGACGCAGAAACTCGCGGTCTTCGCCGTGCTGGAGCGACTCGTCGAAGAAGATCCCCTCGGCCGGGACGCGGCGGTGTACCAGCAGGCCCGAGCCGCCGAAGAGCGCGATGGGCGTGAAGACGTCGGCTGGGTCGGGGAGCGAGCGGCCGGCCCACTCGGTGGGGACGTCCTTGAGGACCGAGTTCCCCTGCGGGCCCGCAGACTTGACGTTGAAGCGCGCCGCGACGGCCCCGGCGGCGTTCAAGCGATCGGCGAGCGCGACCATCGCGGCCACGCCCTTGGGAATCAGCTCGTCGTCGTCGTCAATGCAGAGGATGAAGTCGGCGGTAGCGGACCGCAGGCCCTGGTTGCGGGCGGCGGAGGGGCCCGCGTTGGACTGATGCAGCACGAGCACCTTCGCGAGAGCATCCGCGGGGAGGCCGAGAGCTTCGGCCTTGGGCGGTGTGGCCGATCCATCGTCCACGATGATGACGCGATGAACATCGTCGCAGGCGAGCGCGCTGCGGACCGCCCGACCGAGCCGGTCGGCGGGCGCGTTGAAGGTCGGTATGACGATGTCAAGATCGGGCACGGGGGTCGGTCACCGGAGGATCTACGCCCGGTCTTCGACGACGGGCTCTTTGGGGCACAGCTCGCGAGCGCGACGGAGCATCTCTCGCTCGTCGTTGCGCACGTGGACCTGGCTCACACCGATCCACCCCGCCAGCGTATACCCCGCCCCGGACAAAAACTTGACCAACCTCTCGCTCCGGCCGGCCGAGTTGTCCTCGACCAGGATCACGCGCGGGCGGAAGTGGGCGAGGTCGAAGCCACGCAGAACCTCAAAGTCGTTCACGCCGACATCCACGACAACCAGATCGATGCCGCCGAGATGCCCGGCCAGCACGTCGTTCAAAGCACGTAGTGGAACCTCGACCTCGACGAGCTTGCCGGGCGGGAGCCCGTTCGGGCCGCCCTTGACGCGCTTGCCGGGCTTGGCCACCCGGCGCCAGCGCGAGCCGATGACGAGCTTGGGGTGGTTGGGGTCCTTGCCGTGGCCCATCATCTCGCCCGCGTGCAGGCTGAGGAGCCCTCGGCCTTCGGCGTCGGGGACCATGAACTTGGTCGTCGCCGTCGAGCTCTTGGGCCCGAGGGCCGCGTGGACGACCTGACTGCGCGAGCGGCGCGCGACGCACTGGCGGTAGCGGGTCGGGTTGGCCTCGATCAACATGCCGGTCCAGCCCATCGCTTCGAAGGCGTAGGTGACGTTGTTGGTGTAGCCGTCGTACGAGCCGGCGTCGATGAAGAAGCCCTCCATTTGGCCTTCGAAGATGTCCCAGAGAATGGCGTCCTCGCCTCGCTCGGCGCGGAACTCGATGGCGAACTTGGGCGTGCGGGCCGAGCGCGCGAGCTTGGCGTCCGCGGCCAGCGCGTAGCTGCGGCGGCGCAGCGTCATCAGTTCGAGCCTCGTCTGGTCGTGACGTTGTTCAAGGGACTGGTGCCGAGAACTCTGCCGGCGGAAGCGCAGCAGGAGCAGCAGGCACCAGAGGGTGGCGATGAGCGCGAGGCCGAGGTCGATGTAGACAAGCATCGGGGCGTGTATCGTCGTCCGGCCCTGAGAAGAACGCACTTTTCCGGGCATCTCCCCGAGCTTCCCCGGCCCACCCGCGGCACAGCCGTCCTATCCTCTCTTCGTATGACCAAGCCGACCAGAACCGCCGCCGCACGATCCTCAGCCCCTACCCAGCCCGAATCCGACGAACAATCCGAACGATCGGCCAAGTCCGCCACCGCCCGAGCGGCGGCCCGCGCCAAGCCGGCCGCCGCTACGGAGTCCCAGAAGTTCGTCGTCGAGGTCGCGCGCCTGCTCTCGGACTACAAGTGCACCGACGTGATGGTCATGGATATACGAGGGCTGAGCACTGTCACGGACTTCGTGGTCGTCGGATCGGGCTCGTCGGACCGCCAGATGCGCTCGGTGCTCGAGCACGTCGAGCAGCTCGGCGGGAAGATGGGGTTCAAGGCCTTCCGGACGAACTCAGACGATCGAGCGAGCTGGCTGCTGGTCGATTTCGTCGATGCGATCGTTCACCTCTTCGAGCCCAACACGCGGGCCCACTACGACCTTGAGATGCTGTGGGGCGATGCCCCGCGGATCGAATGGGAGCGGCCCGAGCAGTTGCCGCGCAACCGGGCCGGGCTTCAGAGCGACGACGGAACCTTTGGCAAGCGCAGTTGACGCTCTGAGTTCTCAACCACCGCAGCCGTGACCTGAGGCCGCACTCATGCACACCGTCCCCGTCAACTTTGGCTCGCGGTCATACTCCGTGCGGATCGGCGACGGACTTCTCGACGAACTCGGACCGATCGTGCGCGAGAGGCTCGCGCCCGCGAGACGCGCGTTTCTGACGGTCGATTCGGCGCTCCCTCAAAGTACCATCGATCGCGCCACGAGTTCGCTTCGGGGCTCAGGCCTTGACGTTTCCATTACGACGCTCCACGCCACCGAGCCCGAGAAATCGCTCGCGACGCTCGAACGGCTGCTGGTCGAGCTGGCACGCACGAGGCACGAGCGGCGCGACCCGGTGATCGCGCTGGGCGGCGGGATCGTCGGGGACGTGGCCGGGTTCGCGGCCTCGATCTACCGCCGCGGCGTGCCGGTCGTGCAGTGCCCCACCACCCTGCTCTCGATGGTCGATGCCTCCGTCGGTGGCAAGACCGGCGTGAACCTCAGCACGGACGCCAACAGCGGCGACGGGGCTTCGATCAAGAAGAACCTCGTCGGTGCGTTCCACCAGCCGAGCGCGGTCGTCGCGGACATCGGCACGCTTCGCTCGCTGCCGGAGCGCCATTTTCGCTCGGGGCTGGCCGAGTGCATCAAGCACGGGATGATCGGCGCGGTCGCGGGCGATCCGGGGCTGTTCGAGTGGACCAGCGCGAAACTTGACGCGATCCTCGCGCAGGAGCCGCGCACGCTCATCGAACTGGTCGCACGCAACGTCAAGATCAAGGCGGCGGTGGTCGCGGGCGACGAGCGGGAGGAGGCCGAGAGCGCGGCCGGCGGGCGGGCCTTGCTCAATCTCGGTCACACCTTCGGGCACGCGTTCGAGCCGATCGCGACGCTGAGCCCGGACGGGAATCCGGCAAACACCCCACTTCAGCACGGCGAAGCGGTGGCTCTTGGTCTACTTGCGGCGACCCGGTGCGCCGAGCTGTCCGGCGAGCAGCTCGCGCCTGTGACATCCGTGACGCTCGAAGCGATGTTGGCTCGGACCAGACTACCCACGCGCATCATCGGGTTGCCGCTCACGGATTCAATTGTCGCTTCGATGATGCACGACAAGAAAGTGCAAGGCGGAGAGCTGCGTTTGGTGCTTCCAATCCAGGGCTTTTCAGCACGCATCGTGAACGCTCCCTCGATGGCGGCCGTACGCCGCGCCATCGATTCACTCCGTGCCTGACCGCACATCTTCGACGAGCAACCAGAATAAGCGGTGCGTCATTGCTCGAGCATGATGTCGCGTATGACGCACCTCACCTATCCAGGGGAGAGGAAAACTCCTTACCAAATGCCGATCGCGGCCCCGCATTTCCACCAGATACCCCAAGTTTCAAGCGGGATCGGACGCGAACCCGATACTTCCATCGCCCCGTGAGTCGTTCGTGATTCTCCGAACGCGCGGGGCGCACGGCGAGCCGCCTGTCGGTCGGGCTCAACAACTCAGAGGTGCGAATTGCACATCGTCTCGATCATCAACCAGAAGGGCGGCTGCGGGAAAACGACTACCGCGATCAACCTCGCCGGAGTGCTCGCACGCAGCGGGCTGAGAACATTGCTCGTCGACCTCGACCCTCAGTCGCACTGCGCGGCAGGGCTTGGGATCCCCGAGCAGCGCATCGAGCTTGACATCGGTGACGCGATGCTCGCTGGTCGCGGCGGAGGATTCGACTACGCTCGACTGATCTGGCGCGCCGGTCGCAATCTTGATCTCGCGCCGAGCACGATGAAGCTCGCCGGCCTCGAAGCCGCCCGGGGCGGGCTCGCGGACAAGCCCGACAAAGAACGCCGCTTGGCAGGCGTGCTCTCGGAGTTGTCGGACGGCTACGACATCGCCTGCATCGACTGCTCACCCGCGATCGGACTGCTGACCTACAACGCGTTGGCGGCGGCCACGTCGGTGCTGGTCCCCGTGGAGACAGGGTTCTTCTCGCTGCAGGGCGCGACCAAGCAGGTCACCACGGTGAAGACTCTTGGCGGAAGGCTCGGCGTGCATGTGCCGACGTGGCTACTCCCAACCATCCACGACCCCGAGAGCGAGCTGGCCGCGGATTTGCTCGACGAGCTCAAGCGGCGTTTCACGGACAAGGTCGTCCCCACGCTCATCCGGCGCGACGTCAAGCTCAAGGAAGCGGCGTCGTTCGGGCAGCCGATCGTCGAGTACGCGCCCGATTCCCAGGGAGCGATTGACTACGTCCGGCTCGGCGAATGGGTCTCGCGCCAACTCGCGTTGACCGCCGGGCGCGGCGGATCGCCGTCGTGCGCGAACTCGCTGTGCATTCGACCGAACCTTTCGGGTCGTCGTCAAGCCTGATGAGCTCGGGCGTGTCGCCGGGAGCGACGGCGACCATGAGCCCGCCGCACACCACGGGAGTTCGCTCGGCCCCGGAGATCAAGCCGGGATTCCTGAGCCGGGCCGAGGAAATCGCTCTGCGGGCGCAGCGCATGTCGCGTCCGGCGGGCCGAAGCGCCCTGTTGGACGCACCGACGGAGGCCCCCGCGGGGATCCCTGAGCCGACGCTCGCACCGTCGGGGCGAAGCTACGGCGCAAAGGTCACCGAACAGGGAGTCCTTTTTACGCAGCCGATCTCGGTCGGACAGAGAGCGTCAATCGCCGGCGACTTCAACGGTTGGACCGCGATCAGCCACACGATGACCCGTAACGACTCGATGGGTGTGTTTGAACTTCTTGTCAAGCTCCCCAAGGGCACGCACTGCTACCGAGTGGTCGTCGATGGGCACTGGTCGGCTGATCCATTCAACAACGACTTTGAGCTTAACCCGTTCGGCGAAACCAACAGCGTTGTGCGCGTTCCCGAGAGCGCAGCCTGATCCACCTCCGTCTCGGCAAGCGCCGACGACCCGACACCGAGGCCAACCCGCACCACAGGGCGAGCCGCAGATGAGCCAGTCCCCAAATCCAACTCGCATTTCAACCACTCGCCACGGGACCGTGGCCGCGCGTCTGGCCGAGGCGGCCAACGATTCGGTTCCCCGTTCGGTGTACGACAAGCTGACGGATCTGTTCCTCGATCCCAGCGCGACGCTGCCAATGCCCGGCCGTGCATTGGAATCACACGCGACCGCGCCTGCCGGCCCGTTGCCTTCCGGCCGGGACCCGGGGCACGATGTTCGAGTTGAGGGAGTGGTGCTGGGGAATCTGCCAGCGCTGGCGTCGGCCTGGGTTACTCAGTACGCCCGAGAGATCGCGGTTGAACGGAACTCTGCGATCGCGATGCTGCGAGCGCGGTCCGGGCTCTACACCCTGGAAGTCGTCGGTGCCAGACGAACCGAGGAGGGCGGCCAAACCTCCTTGGTCGAGCCCTCTCAACTCGTGTCGCTCGATGCGGCAATCTTGGCCGCGTTGCAGGCCTCGACCTGGATCGTGTGCGCCGACAGCGAAGCACTGTTCGCCGACTACCTTGAGGAGGGCCTGCTCGACGGGATCACGCTCCTGACCGGGGCGGACGAGCCCGCGATCGTGGCGTGCTATCGGAATCTCAAGTCGCTGGTCGTGGGACCGAGCTCGATGGCCTCAGGCGCGACGCTCGACGCTAGCGTCGTGCGGATCGCCGTCATGGGCGCAACTCACGAGCGTGCGAGCGACGCCGCCCACCGCCTCGAAAAGGCGGCGGAAACCTTCCTTGGACGAAAGCCCGGACGCACGGTGTGCATCTCCAACCTTGGACGAAGTGATCGATCTCGTCCGGGCGATGAGGACGGGCCGGGGATCTCTCGAACTCTCCGACTGCCCGCACCCCGCGCCCGGTGTCGGGGATCCCGAAGCTCATTCGCCGGGAATGACGCTCCCCGAATCTTCAGGTTCACGCCCCGCAGGCTCGTCGCTTGATCCCAAGCCCGTTCTGAGCGGCGTGCCAACGATCAGCGCGGCGGCCCGTGCTCTCCGGGCGGCCGACTCGTGTTCGGTCCCATCCCATCCAGGCACGCTCTCGACCAACATCGCCGGGCTCACTCCGCTCCCCCACCGCTGTCCGTACGCACCCGAGGTCGAACTCGCGGTGGATGCGCACGGCGTTCTGCACCTGCTCCACCGCGCCGGGCCCTCGGCCGCGCCCGTCATTGTCCAACTGTTGACCGCGCGGGCGTGGGCCGTGATGCACACCGGCGTGCTGCAGGCCGCGTGTCCTTCGTTGCGGCTCGAAGCATCCGGCGATCGCGGCGGCGCCCCGGTGATGCACGCCTTCACTGACCATCCAAAGGATGTCCGTGGTTTGCTGGATACCGATGTCCGCCTGCATCTTCTGGCAATCGCGGACGCGAATGCCGGCCAATCCAACGGCCAGTCCGACGTTTGGATCTGCCGGGACCTGAACTAAGCAAACCCCCGAATCGCAATCCGCAAGGCGTCGGGTGCCGTACTGTCACGGCTATCGGGCCGGAAAAGCCACCAAGCGTGCCCAGGCGGCGGTGCAACCTCGCCGCGCGGGTTCCGAGTAACCCTCTGGGACGAGAGGCATCGAAGGCACCGAGTGAGGTTCGGCATGAGTCACACCAAGGGTCGCGCTGTAATTCAGTCAGAGCTTGCGCCCAGCGCGGCTTCCGGCGTCGTTGTCGCGGCGGCGCTGCGCGTGCTGGCGGAGTGCCGATCGTTCATCACCGGGCTGGATGGGCGAAGCTACTCGGCCCCGTCACAGTTGCTTGTCGGGGGCACGATCGGAAAGCACCTGCGGCACACGCTGGACCACTTCGCGGGCGTCACCTCGGCGCTCCAAGACCAAACGATTTGTTATGACCATCGCACGCGCGATGTCCCCATGGAAACCGAACCCGGGGCTGGTTTGGCGGAGATCCATCGCCTGCGTGAGGTCTTCGGGAACGCCGATCCCAGAGTATGGGCGGCGACGGTGCGAGTGCGGATCATGTGCTCGGCGGACGGGGAGGAGGCCGAGGTATGCTCGACCTTGGCACGCGAGCTTGCCTTCGCGACCCATCACGCGATCCACCACCAAGCGATGATGAAGGCGATCGCTATCGAGCACGGCGTGGTGTTCGATGCCGAGAACTCGGAGCAGACAACCGATCCACGAATCCGAAAGGGATCGGGGAGCGTCCCAAGCCTCTCCCCGACCTTCGGCGTTGCACCTTCCACGGCCAAGCACGCCGTGGATAACCAGGCCGATTCCACCGTGCGTCCTGTCGTTCCCGCACGCCCGCCAGTCCGCGTCACGCCTGACCGATGAGCCAATACTTCCTCGCTGAATGTGTACGGTTTCCGTCATCTTCCCGCCCGCTCACCCCGGATCGTTCCGAGTGGTCTCGAACCGCGACGAACAGCG
>JBGAOD010000091.1:0-16237 GCA_044221955.1 Phycisphaerales bacterium
GGCCACCGCCGGATCATCCGCCCATTGCTCGCGCGGAGCGGGCTTTGCCGCCGGGGAAAGCTTCGGGCCAGACTTGCCCGGCCCGGGCTTGTCCGCCTTCTGCGCGGTCGCCGCCGACGGAACCGCGAGCATCAGAGCCGCCACGCACACACCGATTTGCGAGATTCGCACGCGTTACGCTCCCCGAAAGCTCGAGCGACGAAGATTGCGGCGAGCGTGGCCCCCTCACTCCCGCCTCTGCCCGCTCACCGCCTTCAATTCCCCGAGCGCCTTGCTCAACTGCCCGCGCACCAGGCTCAGCCGGATCAGCGTCCGGGCCCGCGTCAGCAGCTCCAGCTTGTTCACCGGCTTGGTGAGAAAATCGTCCGCGCCCGACTCCACCGCACGCTCCACGTCCCCCACTTCATTCAGCGCGGTGACCATGACGATCGGGATGTCGCTCGTCGCCGGGTCCTTTTTCAACTTCGCGCACACCTGGAACCCGCTCATCCGCGGCATCATCACGTCCAGCAGGATCAGGTTGGGCCGATTGGCCTTCACCGCCGCCAGAGCTTCCAGCCCGTCCCGGGCCGTCGCAATCCGCCCGGGCAGCTCTTCCAAATAAGCATGGAGCAACTCCAGATTTTGCTCGTTGTCGTCCACCAGCAGCACGCAACTGCTCGCCAGGTCCGCGTCCCCCGCAGCTCCCGTCTGCGGCACGACCGCCGGACCCGATGCCCCAACGGACCCTCCCCCCACCGCCTCGTCCGGTGCCTGTCGGCGTGCGTTGTGCATGACGGCCTCTCAAAGTGCGCGAGCCAGCGATCTTCGGCCCGCAATCTGACCCGCGATCCAACCCAGGTGAGTGTACGCGAGAACGAACCACCCCATTCCCACCCCGGTGGACTTGAGACACGTGCTGGTATACAAATGACTTACGTGATGTAACGGGGAAGATATCGCCGCGTGTTCCCGGACGTTGCCTCGCGCTCCCAGCCGAGGAAACGATCCCGCTCCTCTCGAAAGCCCACCCCTTGGCCAGTGCGACTTTCAAACCTCCTTCGGCCTGGAACGATCGGTTCCGAACGCCCACCCTCGAAGACCTCCTCGAACCCTTCAACCGTCAGCTCTGCGGCCTCATCGAAGCAGCACGAGAGCAACTCGTCGAACTACCCGATATCCGCGAATCGCTCTCTTGGCAGGGAATCCCGTGGCGCTGGACCCTTGTCTACCGCTGGCTGGGCGAGCCCGAACGCGCCTGGGCCTACCTGGTGCTCGACCCCGCCCGGCTCCGCCTGGCGCTCCCAATGACCACCGAGCTCATCGCCAAGCTGCCCGCCAAAAAACTCGCCCGCACGACCCGCGACGGCATCGTCCAGGCCACCGAGGTCGCGGGCGTACACTGGGCCCAGTGGGAGTTGGTCAACAAGCCGCAGCTCGAAGAACTCGTGAGCATCGCCCGCATCAAACACGAACTGCTCGTCGCGGGCCGGTGAGGCGGCGCGGAATCAAGCCGCGTTCGATCACCAACCGACCATCCCTGTTGCGACATCCGTGTTCGCTTTTTCGTGCCCTGATTCGGACCCTGTTCATGGCCCCGACCCGCGACGGGTCCGAGATCGGGGCAACCTGAACTCAGATCCTCTCGGGATTACAGACCACCACCACCGATCGCCGATGACTGGGCACGCGCCGGCCTTCGCGTGCGGCACAACGCCATCTCACGAGGAAGAGCAGAGATGATCCACAATCGGTCAATTCATCGGGCCCGCGGTGCCGCCGCGCTTTCGGTCGCGTGCGCCGCCTTCTTCGCCCTCGCCCTGCCCGCTCGCGCCCAGCCGCTCAACGCCGAGGTCCAGCGCCTCATCAACAACGCCAAGCTCGGCGACAACGCCAAGATCGGCGTCTACGCCATCGATTCGGCGAGCAAGAGCGTGCTCATCTCGATCCGCGCCGACGAAACCTACACCCCCGCGTCCAACCAAAAACTCCTCACCAGCGGGGCCGCCCTGCTGGTCCTCGGGCCGGACTTCCAGTTCTCCACCGAGCTGATCCGCGACGGCGAAACACTGATCGTCAAGGGCTCGGGCGACCCCGCCCTGGCCGACCCCGACGTCCTCTCCACCATGGAGCCCAAGCTCACCGTCGACGACGTGCTCGACGTGCTCGCCAAGGCCGTCCCCAAGGCCGGCATGGACCGCGTCAAGGAAATCGTCATCGACGACCGCGCCTTCGACCGCGACTACGTCCACCCCTCCTGGCCCAGCAAACAACTCGGCGACTGGTACTGCGCCGAGGTCAGCGGCCTGAACTTCCACACCAATGTCCTGTCCGTCTACCCCCGCCCGTCACCCGAAGGCCTGGGCAACCGCCCCACCATCACCATCCAGCCCTTCGCCGCCTGGCTCAGCGTCGAGAACCTCGCCAAAACCGTCGGCGACGGAAAGAACGCCGTCTCGCTCAACCGCGTCAACGACCAGAACCAGTTCCGCATGCGCGGCGAAGTGCGCACGCCCATGACCGTCGCCGTCGAGACCACCGTCCACGAGAACGGCCTCTTCTTCGGGCAGATCCTCGCCGACCGCCTTCAGAAATCCGGCATCCCCGTCGGCGGCGAGACCGACCCGACCCGCGGCCCAAGCCCCGCCGTCCGCCTGATCAGCGCCGACGAGCCCTACAACGCCCAGCGCACCATCGCCAAGGTCACCACGCCCATGAGCGACGTGCTGCGACGCTGCAACCGCGATTCGCACAATCTCTACGCCGAAGCACTCATCAAAGCCGTCGGGCACCAGACCACCGGCGAGAGCGGGTCGTGGACCAACGGGTCGGCCGTCATCCGCATGTTGATCAGCCAGAAGGTGAGCCCCGACGCCTCGGCCCACACCGTGATCGCCGACGGCTCGGGCATGAGCCGCGACAACAAAGTCGCGCCCTCCACCCTCGCCGACTGGCTCGACATGCTCGCCCGCGAATCGCCCATCATCCGCGACGCCTTCACCGATTCGCTCGCCGTCCCCGGGCAGGGCACGCTCAAGGAGCGCTTCCAGTCCAGCAAGCTCAAGAACGAGGTCCACGGCAAGAGCGGGTACATCAAGGGCGTGCGCACGCTGTCGGGGTACCTCATCAGCCCCAAGACAGGCCGCCGCATCTCGTGGAGCGTGATGGTCAACACCCCAAACGACGAGTTCGGCGCACAATCCAAGCGCCTTCACGAGGACATCGTCGCGTCCCTGGACCGCTGGCTTGCGCAGCAAACACCCAGCGCGCAGCCGGCGCTGGGCGGGTGAGTCTCAGAACCCCATCGCGGGTCCGATGACCGAGTACGCCTCTTCGACCTTCCCGAGCGCACGAACGCACTCATCCGCCGCTGCCTCCAGCGCCGCCGCGTCCTTGGCCTCGATCGCCGCACGCAGCCCCGGCAGCATCCACGGCGCGTACCCCGAATCACGATCGGGCGCGGCGTAGAGGTTTTTGTACCAGGGACGCCCGATCAGTCCTCGATCGCTCAGCCACGCCCGATCAGCAGCCAGGAGTTGCGCTGAGATCCCGTCACGCAGGGACTTACTCTGAAGAGCGTCGATGACCAACGCTCCTTTCTTGTCGCTTGTTGGCGCGTTGTCGAGCAATCCTCTCATTCCCTCGGCTCTCTCAACAAGCCGATGCGCCGCATCCGCGACCCGTTGCAACGCCGGGTGCATCGTGACCACGCGCACGTCCCCCACCGCCACCGCGCGGTACCCCTCGATCATGCCAAGCTCGCCGGCCCGCGCGTTGAGATCCTTCAGCAGCTTCAGCGTCTCCGGCGCCGCGTTGGCCGGGTCCACCGGCAGAACCGGCCTGTTCGCCAGCAGATCCGCGACCCGCGCCGCCATGCGCGTAACCATCAAGGCCGGCTCGTAATCTTCACCGACAACCTTGCGGTACCACGTCAGCGTGTCGTAGATCGAGTGGTACGACGTGCCCTGCGCCCCGCCCGCTCCCAGCGACAGCGACGGCACGCCCGCATGGCAGAGAAAACCGACGTGGTCCGATCCGCCGCCAAGCTCGCCGAAGATCGGCCAACCCGCGCGGGCCGGGTTTGGTGCGCGTGCCAGCCATGCCTGCAACACCTTTGACCCATCGGTCTTCCGCGCCTGCGGCACTTCCGCGGCCGCCGTCAGCACAACCTGTTGCAACGACGGGGACGCCGAGCTTCCAAAGTCCACGCCCATCGACGCCATGTCCAGATTGATGTACGCCGCCGCGTTGGTCTTGAGCTCTTGATAGTGCGCTTCGACCCACTCGGTCGAGCCGATGATGCCCATCTCTTCCGCGCCCCAGGCCGCGAAGACGATCGTTCGCCGAGGGCGATGCCCCTCGGCCGCAAGCTTCGCGAAGACCCGCGCCGACTCGATCATCGTGATCGTCCCGCAGGTCGGGTCGGCCGCCCCGTTGCCCCACGCGTCGTGGTGGCAGCCCATCACGATCTTCATCTCGGGCGATTCCGTCCCCTTCAGGGTCGCCGTCACGTTCGAGGTCGGCATGATCGTGCGGTCTTGCTTGACCATCAGCCGCACCGTCATCTCGTCGCCGCCCTCAACCCGATACGGCAGCGGCAGCCCGCCCTGCCACCCAGTCGGCACCGCCGCGCCCTTCATGCGCTTCATGATCTCCACGGCCACGGACCACCCCACGGGCTGCACGGGGATCTTGGGAAGATCGACCGTCGCCGGGTCGAGCCGCTTGGCGTCCTTCGTGGCCTCGATGCCGGGCGTGAGCGGGTCGCCCTGGTAATCGAGCGTGTGCAGGCTGCCGCGTTCGATGCAGGTGTCGTTGGCCCATCCGCCCTCGGGGTACATCAGCCCTTTGGCAAAGCCGCTGTCGGCGGGGTCTGTGTAGATAATGAGCCCGGCCGCCCCCGCCGCTTGGGCGAACTTGGCCTTGTACCCGCGATAGTTCCCGCCGTAGCGTGCGATCACGATCTTGCCCGTGCAATCGACGCCAAGCTCCATGAGCTTCGCGAAGTCGGCCTTGGTGCCGTAGTTGGCGTAGACGACCTGGGCCGTCACGTCGCCGCTGCCGCTGTAGCCGTTCCAGCCGAAGGTATGGGCGGCGTTCTGGCTGTACTGGTCCTCGGCGAGCGGGGTTTCTTTCAACGAGAACGTGCGCTTTTCGGGCGTGATGAGCTCCAGCTCGGCCGCGACCGGTGTGGGCAAATACGCCCAGAACTTGTGCTCCTCGACCTCAAGACCCATGCCCTTGAACGCCGCAACCAATTTCTCGATCACCCGTGCATCGCCCGGCGACCCGGCGATGTGCGGCTCGCTGGCGAGCATCTCGTGCCACTGGCGAAGGTGCTCGACATCGGGGAGAGAAATAATCGAGGGCGCGTCACCCTGGAGCGGCGGCTGAGTGACGTACTGGGCCGTCGCCACCGGCAACGCGCCCGCAAAGACCCCCGCGAGCGCGACGGCCCGGGCTACGCTGCCGAGCGAACGCTCTGATTTCTGGAGAATGGATCGAGATTGCACGGGGTGTTCCTGTTGTGTTGGGATCGTTCCGGAGAACCAATGTCGCCCGTCCCGGCACGCCGGGGCGGGATCGCGCAGAATATCCACAATGACCACCCCCAGCATTCAACTAAGCCTTCAGAACAACATCGAGCTTGTGAACCGAGCCGGCCCCAACGCGGTTGCTCTGGAAACCACGCTGCTTCTTCATGGAGTACCTCGCGCGACGCGCCAGCCCTCGGCGAGGATTTGGCAGCCATCGTCGCCGCTCAGGGTGCCCGCCCGGCCTATGTCGGGGTCTACCGCGGCACGCCCACCGTGGGGTTGAATGCTGAAGAACTGGGCGAATTGCTCCGCGCCGCCGACCTCCCCAAGGCCAACACCGCGAACCTGGGCGTGCTGATGCACCGGAAATCGCACGCCGCAACGACGGTCAGCACGACCATGGAGCTGGCGTCGCGGGCCGGCGTGCGTGTGTTCGCGACCGGCGGGCTGGGCGGCGTACACCGCGGGTACGCGCAGCACCCGGATATCAGCGTCGATCTCGCGGCGTTCACACGCTTCCCGGTTGCGGTCGTTGCCAGCGGGGTGAAGTCGATCCTGGACGTCACCGCGACGCGCGAGGCCTTGGAAACGCTGGGCGTGCCCGTGATCGGGTTCCGCACGGATCGCTTCCCGGCGTTCTACAGGCGCGAATCGGACGCCGGGGCGGCGTGCGGCGTGGACGCGCGGTTCGACGACGCGGCGGAACTCGCCAGGTTTGTGCGCACGGAACTGGCCCGGACCGCGCGCGGCGTGTTGATCGTCAACCCGATCCCCGAGGCCTCGGAACTGAGCCGGTCAGACTGGGAACGGTGGTTGGGCGAGGCGACCCAGCGGGCGGAGACGGCGGGGGTGACGGGTCGGGGGGTGACGCCCTTCATACTGGGCGCTTTGCACGAGGTCTCGGGCGGGGCGACTCTTCGGGCGAACATCGCCCTGATCCGATCGAACTGCGAACTTGCGGGGCGGATCGCGCGGGCGATGGGGTAACGCGCGCCCGGGAGCGGCTCGGGTGCTGAACTTTGCGCAAACTTATCATCTCGGGCGGGGCCGGTTCTCTTTTCCCGGTGAGATCCCCGAGATATAGTCCGTTCCTCCCCGTCCGGTCGCACCGTGGAGGGTGCGCCGAACCCTAGCTGTGCTTGACGTTGTGCGCTCTTGAGAGCTGGAAAAAGTAACCGGCCGCGCCGTGATCCACGACTCGTGGAGGGGTCCCAAGGGAATGGACTCTGACGGTTCGGCGGGCGGTTTGAGCGCGGTAGGTCTTTGGGTGATCGGCCCGGGGAGGTCGGTTGTTCTGCGGAATCTGCCTTCGAGGTTGGGATGAGCTTTGTGTGACGGAGAGTACGGGATCGGATTGACCACCACGTAAAAGGAGTTCTTGAGATGAAGAATCGGATCGCGCTTTTGACCATCGTGGCCGCAGCGGGCTTGGCCTGTCCGGCCTTCGCCCAGGACAGCACGTCGAAGAACAGCGACGCCGGCAACGGCCTGCCCGGCGACGCCCTGTCGCCCTGGACGGTCGGGGCTCCCTTCCAGAAGTCCTCGTATGTCGTGGACATGGCCCAGTTCTTCACCTCGGGCAGCACCAAGCTGGGCATCGCCCCGATCATCAAGGCCTCCAAGTCCAACACCGCCAACTTCAGCAGCCTGCTGAGCGCCAACGGCATCAGCCAGACCCTCCGCAGCAACGCCACCTACCCCTCCTCCACCTACCGCCTCTGGACCGTCCCCACCGCCGGCGTCAACCCCACCGAGAACAACACCGCCCTCGCCTCGAACGTCAACGTCTCGGGCACCAGCACCCGCTTCGGCGCGGTCATGGCCGAGTTCGCCACCAGCACCGGCGGCTTCAACGTCAACAACGTCATCGGCGCGGTCGTCAACTATGACCCCGCCACCCCCGACCGCCTCTTCGTCCAGCGCACCGTCGCCACGGTCAACATGCCCAACGGCACCACCGGCGACAGCTCGCAGGTCGGCATCGGTTCCATCGACGCCGACGGCAACGTCCACACCCGCATGGACGGGTTCGGCGCGGCCGGTCCCACGCCCTTCACCGGTATCAACTACTTCCGCACCAACCTGATCACCCGCAACGTCGGCGCGATCAACTTCTTCAACAACACCGGCGGGTCCGACGCCGCCGCCAACACCTGGCTGCTGGTGAATTTCGCGTCAGCCACCGCCCACAACACCCCCTCGGGCATCCCCGCCGATCTGGCGGGCCGCCCGGTGCTGATGGGGTCGAACTTCCTGATTCAGTACCTGCACGAGAAGGTCGCCGGCTCGCTCTTCTCCGAGGCCGCTGCAACGTACCTGGCCGCTCCCGCCACCGACATCCGCGGCGGGGTTTCGTTCTCCAAGCAAGTCCTTTTCGGGGGCGTGGGCACCAGCGGCCTGCTGGGCAAGACGGGCGCGGACACCGACGCCATCAGCCTCTGGGGCGTTGACGCCGCCGGTAACGTGACGGGGAAGACCACCCTGGTCCGTCCCGCCACGCTCACCGACTCCTGCGACACCTTCAGTATGACCGGCGTCTTCGACGGCTACCGCAGTCAGGTCGCCGCTCGCGGCGGCAACGGCGTCGTCGCTATCGGCAAGGACCGCCAAGGCCGCGGGCTCGCCGCTGGCGTGGTCTACAACTCCGCGGCAGCCCAGAACCCCTTCGACGGGATCGCCGTCGTTCGCTTTGACCCCTCCAACCCCACCGGCACCGCCGAGTGGACCTTGGCCGCCTGGGCGAACACGCCGGGCCTGACCGGCAAGCCCCTCCGCGGCGACTACGGCGCGGACGGGTTCCCCTTCACGATGGACGCGGGCGAGTTCGACGGCGTGATCGACGCCACCGACGCCCCCATCGGGCGCCTCGCCTCGGCCTTCGAGGTTTCCAGCACGCTGGTCGGTCCCTCCATCTCGTCCCCGGCGTTCGACTCGGCCGGGAACATCTACTTCATGGCCTCGTTCGTCCAGAACAAGAAGGCCGCCGACGGCTCGACGTTCCAGGACTTTGACATCGGGCTGGTCCGCGGCATCTACGACGACCTCAACTTCTGCTACACCCTTGAGGTCGTCCTCGAGCCCGGCGACACCTTCACCGGCAAGAACTCCAACGTCAAGTACCAGGTCCAGTTCCTCGACCTGCTCGACTCGAACTCCGTCTCCTCGGGCTCGATCTTCTCGGGCAGCGTCAATCAGGCCTCGTGGAACAACGGCAGCCGCCCGCTGGGCATCCGCAACCGCGAGGCCCAGAACCTCGGCGGGCTCGTGGTCGGCGCCAAGATCGTCTACGACGTGAACGGCGACGGGCTCTACGAGGACCCGACCTCCACGGGCGGCAACGCCGCCAGCGTGGACGAGGCCTACGAAGCCCTCCTCTACATCGGCAACGCCAATCTCCCCCGCTGTGCGGTCGACTTTGACGGCGACGGGTTCCCCACCGGCGATGACTTTGACGCCTATGTCGCCGCGTTCGAGCTGGGCGATCCCTCGTCGGACTACGACGGTGACGGGTTCGTGACCGGCGACGACTTCGACGCCTTCGTGGCCGACTTCGAGGCCGGCTGCTAAGACTCGCCCCCGCCCGCGAGCCGCGGGCGAACGCTGGATTCGACGATACGGAAGGCCCCGGCACTCGCCGGGGGCTCCTTTATAGTCCGACGCTGGAATGGCCTGGCTCCAGATTCCCTCCTTCGATTCGGCGCGGGCGGCATCGAAATCCATCTCGTGCCATCGAAGTCTGCTCGGAGACTTCGATGTCTTCGGACTCACCGCCCGCTCAAGACCATCGAAGTCTCCGAGCAGACTTCGATGGCACGCCGACAAGCCTGACCCTCGCGACCACATTCGCCAAACCCTTCTCCCCCACCCCCGCTAAACTCCCCCCCCCATGAACGACGGCCTCCGCTTCGGCACCAACGCCATCCACGCCGGGCAATCGCCCGACCCCACCACCGGCGCGATCATGACGCCCGTGTACATGACCTCGACCTTTGTCCAGGAATCGCCCGGCAAGTTCAAGGACGGGTACGACTACGCGCGATCGAAGAACCCCACCCGCACGGCCCTGGAGGCCAACATCGCCGCCCTCGAAGGGGCCGCCCACGGGCTTGCGTTCTCGTCGGGCCTCGCGGGGATGGATTGCGTGCTCCACCAGCTCTCGGCCGGTGACCACATCGTCCTCTCCGACGACGTCTACGGCGGGTCGTTCCGTCTCATCGACAAGGTCTACAAGCAGCTCGGCCTCACCTGCACGCGGGCCGACCTGACCGTGCCGGGGGCGCTCGAAAAGGCCTTCACGCCCAAGACCAAGCTCGTCTGGCTGGAAACTCCCAGCAACCCGATGTTGAAAGTGATCGACATCGCCGCGACCGCGCGCACGGCCAAGGCCAAGGGCGCGATGCTGGTCGTGGACAACACGTTCGCTACGCCGTATCTGCAGAACCCGATCGCGCTGGGCGCGGACGTTGTCTGCCACTCCTCAACCAAGTACCTCGGCGGGCACTCCGACGTCGTGGGCGGCATGCTCCTGTGCAACAACGACGAGCTGGCCACCAAGCTCCGCTTTGTCCAAAACGCCGTGGGCGCGGTGCCGGGTCCGATGGATTGCTTCCTCGTCCTGCGCTCGACCAAAACCCTGCACGTGCGCATGGACCGTCACTGCTCGAACGCCCTGACCATCGCCCGCTGGCTGGAAAAGAACCCGCGCATCGAGAAGGTCATCTACCCCGGCCTCGAAAGCCACCCGCAGCACGCCATCGCCAAGAAGCAGATGCGGGCCTTTGGCGGCATGATCTCGTGCGTGCTCCGCGGCGGGCTCGACGCGGCCCGGCGGTTCCTGGAAAAGGTCGAGATTTTCAGCTTGGCTGAATCGCTGGGCGGCGTTGAATCTCTGATCGAGCACCCGGCCATCATGACCCACGCGTCGATCCCCGCAGAAAATCGCGCGGCCCTGGGGATCGCGGACGGGCTGGTGCGGTTCAGCGTGGGAATCGAAGATGTTGAGGACCAGATCGCGGATATCGAGCGGGCGTTGGCGGGGTGATGATTTGTGGAGCAGGTTTTCAACCTGCTTGTTCAATCATTTCTCGGCAAGAGGCTCGCGCGAAGCATTTCCGCCAGTTCCGCGTCTTCACGCGCTGAGCAATAACCGCGCAGGCGCTCCTCGCTCCACCCCCAGATCGCGTTCTTCGGGTCAGGGTCGTCCGCGTGGCGGGGGATCACATGCCAATGAACGTGCGCGGCTTGATTCCCCAAGCACTCATAATTGATCCGCGGCGGCCCGCCCCCGACGCCGCTGGTCGCGAAAACCGCGCGGATCGCGCGGGCCACGCGCGACACGTCCGCGAACACCCGCCCCTGTCGATCGATGGAAAGTTCGTCGAGATGTTCGACGTGCTCTTTCAGAATCAGCACGCACCAACCCCGGCACCCCTGCCGCTCGCTCAGGACCGCGCACGTTTCGTCGAGTTGAGCGATCAGGCGATCGTGCTTTCTTGAACGGGCCGCTTCGACCTGAGCGCACAGCGGGCAACTCACAGCGGGCTCCGTGTCGGGTTGGGCACGACGTTGTCGCGCCCGAGCACAAGGAAATCCGCGATCTCGATCGCTTCCTTGAAACTCTCGCGGGCCTTCTCGACGTCGACCGCGCCTTGGAGAACTTTTCCCTGCTCCAGGTGCTCGACCGTGGCGACCGCGTCGCCGCAGATCACGGTGGTGTATCGCGCGGTGGAGATCAGCAGCCCGCACATGCCGGGCGTGACGCCCGGCAGCGGGAAGAGGTCCACGTGCTCCACCAGCGAATCGGGCGCGGACTTGCATTTCTGCAGGATGCTCACGTCCTCCAGCAACGCCCGCTTGAGTTTGAGTTCGTCGCCGTCGTCCTCTTCAACACGGGCCAGATCCTTGAGGCGCTGCGCCAGGGCCGCCCCGACCTGCTCGCGCTCGTCGGCGTGGATCCACCACTCCGCGTCCTCGAAGGCCGTGACGCCACGCCGGACGTCGGGGCGGAAGCTCGTGAGGAAGACGTCGGTGATATCGCTGGGCTTGAGGTTGGCCCGCTCCGCGAGGCGTGCGACGATCGCCGCCTCGGGCAGCCCGGGGTCCACGAGGATCACGCGATCGCGCGTGCGCACGAGCGTGGTCGTGGCGTGCCCTGCGCGCACGGGGGTACGTTCGTCCCAGAGCGGGTGGGCCGCGAGCGCCCCCAGGCTGACAATGCGGAGTTCCATCCATCCATGCTAGCTTCTCGGCCGCGCTCGCGGGCTCGGTTTCTCTCCCCGGGCATCGGCGGCTCCCGCAGCCGCTCCCAGCACCGGGTGCCGCTGCGCCTTCTTTCCCGCAGCTTCTCGATCACCCGTTTCAGGAACCATCGTCGAGAGCTTGGACATGTCGTTTACGCCCAGCGCGTGAGCTGCTTGATGAGACTCGACGACGTGTACGCGAAACTCTGCCCGCCACGACGAAGGCGGTCTCCAGCCCCGCGACCTCGCGGTTGGTCACGGCCTGCTGAACTTCGTACTGCAGGTCCGACAGGTTGCGGATGCCGCGCAGGAGCACGGTGGCGTGGACCGAGCGGGCAAAGTCCACGGTCAATCCTGAGAACGCTCGCACCCGGACCGGCGCGCCGTCCTTCTCGCGCTCGCACAACTCTTTGACGAGCTGCGTGGTGAGTTCCACCCGTTCCTCGGCCGAGAAGAGCGGGTCTTTTCCCGGGTTTCGCCCCACGGCCACGACCAGTTCGTCGAAGATCCGCCGCCCGCGCGCGATCACGTCGAGGTGCCCGAACGTGATCGGGTCGAAGGAGCCGGGGAACAGGGCCATGTGCTTGCGGGCCGTCATGCCCGAACTATACAGGATCGCCCGAACGAACGCGGGACGGGTTTTCGGCCCGCCCCGCGTGAACGTGCTGAGCGGCCCTCTCGATTAGATCTTCGGCGCCGCCGGGAAATCGACCGCGGTCTGATTCACATGGTTGAAGTAGTTCGTGTAGATGGCGAGGGCGTAGTTGGCGACGACCTCGGCGACGGCCGCGTCGTTGTACCCAGCGCCCTTGAGGGCCGCCACGTCGGCGTCGCTGACGAAGCCGCGTTTTTCCTGGATCTTGAGGGCGAACTTGGCGAGCGAGTCGAGCTTGGGGTCGCTCAGCGTGCCGCGCCGCGCCTCGATGGTCTGGGCGTCGGTCAGCCCCATGCCCTTGCCGATCGCGGTGTGGGCGGCGGCGCAGTAGTCGCAGTTGTTGGCCTGCCCGATCGCGAGCTGGATCACCTCGCGCTCCTTGCCGCTCAGCACGCCCTTGTTGAGCGCCCCGGAGAGGCCCAGGTACGCGTCCAGCGCCGCCGGGGAGTGCGCCATCGTTTTGAAAATGTTGAAGGTCTTGCCCTTCAGGGGCCCCTCGAAGATTTCCTTCACGCGCCCTGTCGCGTTCGCGGGTTCGATCGTGGTCATCCTTGGCATCGTCGTACTCCTTTGTGTGTGTGGGTAGGTTCCGGTTCACGGCCGCGTTGGTCTGAACTCCGCTCGGATGCTCGCGACCGAACGATGGTTACTCTAGAGGCGAGCGGCCCGATCCTCTCCTCGCATTCCGTTCGCAACGACCACGACCCGACCGAGCCATGCGCGTCATGCTCTTCACCGATACCCTGGGCGACGTCAACGGCGTGAGCCGCTTCGTGGACAACATGTCCCGGGCCGCGCTCGTGCCGGGGGCGGGGTTTTGCGACCAACGGCTGGGGGTCGTCACCTCGACACGGTTCCCCGTTCCCGAGCGTGCCAACATCCTGAACCTCCGGCCCTTGCTCTCGTTCCCCATGCCCGCGTACCCGCAGCTGCAACTGGCTTGCCCGCCGATCGGGAAGCTCCGCCGTGCCTTTCTCGACTTCAAGCCCGACGCTGTACACGTCTCCACACCCGGCCCGGTCGGGCTCGTCGGTCTGATGCTTGCGCGGCGAGCCGGGCTGCCGATTGTCGGCGTGTACCACACCGACTTCCCCGCGTACATCGACCGCCTCTTCAACGACGACGGGCTGACGAACCTCGCGACCCGCGCGATGTCCGCGGTCTACACGCGCTTCACCCGCGTCCTCACGCGGAGTGATGAGTACGCCAAGCGTCTCATCACGCTGGGTGTCCGGCCCGCGAACATGGCGACTCTCACACCAGGGCTCGATCTCGTCCGATTCGACCCGCACTTTCGCGACACTTCCACCTGGGAAACTTTCGGCATCCCCGCGACCACGCTCAAGGTTCTCTACGTCGGGCGGGTCAGCGTCGAGAAGAACCTGCCATTCCTGGTCCAGGTCTGGAGATTGATGCGCGCGGACGCTTCGCTCGTCATCGTCGGCGACGGGCCCTATCGCGCCACGATGCAACGCGAACTCGCCAACACCGACGCTCACTTTCTCGGCTTCCGCCACAACCACGAACTCTCCGCTCTTTATGCCAGCAGCGACGTTTTCGTCTTCCCGTCCACCACCGACACGCTCGGACAGGTTGTGCTCGAAGCTCAAGCGTCCGGGCTCCCGGTGCTCGTGACGGACCTGGGCGGCCCGCGCGGTGTCGTGCGCGACGGCGTGACGGGACTTGTGATTCCCGCGACAAATCCCGCGCTCTGGTCCGTTCACCTCAGCGAACTCCTCAACAACCCGCAGCGCCGCCGAACCATGAGCAGGGACGCGGCCGAGTGGGCACAGTCCATGCCCATCCAATCGTGCTTCGAGCATTTCTGGAGAGCTCACGACGACGCGGCTGTGTCGCACACCAACCAAACACGGGTGTGACCGCGATCGCGCTCCCGATCGAAAGCCAGATGAGGGCCGCCTGGGCGCGACCGCCCGGATTGTTGAACCTTTCCGCCGCGCCGGATCATCCAATCCTCCAACCCCAGGCCGCGCACGCCGTGCCACGCCGGGTCAACGGAGAACACTTCAGATGATTCATACTCGCCGCCACGCTTGTTCCCTCGTCGCACTCGTCGCCGCCGCCGGGCTCGCCCCGACGCTCACCGCTCAGACCACACTCGAAGGCGTCCAGCTCGTTGACCGCGCCCTCACCGGCGAGATCACTCTGGGCAACCTTCGCGGGGCCGTTGCGGTGCTCGACTACGACCGCGACGGGTTCATGGACCTGGCCATCGGCGACACCTCCTCAACCCTCCCCATCCGCCTCTTCCGCAACGTCCCCGACCCGGCCCGCCCCGGGCGGCGGGCCTTCGCGGACGCGACCCTGGGCGCGGGGCTCGACGACGCCGATTCGCGGGCGCGCACCGGCGGCGGCGGCATCATCGCCGCCGACTACGACAACGACGGGTTCCCCGACCTCTTCCTCCCCGCGCGCAAGTTCTCCGACAACACTTCGGGGCTGCTCTTGCACAACAACCGCAACGGCACGTTCACCAACGTCAGCGTTGCTGCGGGCGTGCGCACGCCGCCGGGTGAGAACGCCGAGTCGGCGAGCTGGGTTGACTACGACAACGACGGGTTCACCGACCTCTTCGTGGCCGCGGGCGGGACCACGGCCCACACGATGCGCCTGTACCACAACAACAAGAACGGCACGTTCACCGATGTGACATCCATCCTCCCCGTCATCTCCGGCGTCGGCGTCATTTACTCGCACCTGTGGTCCGACGTCGACGACGACGGGTACCCCGACGCCGTGGTCCTGACGACCAGCGGGGCGCCGCCGACCCTGCTTCACAACACCGCGGGTCCCGGCGGCTCGCGCACGTTCACCGACATCGCCGCCGCCGCAGGGTTTACCGTGCTGGGCCCGGCCCCGATGGGCATCGCCGCGGGCGATTTCGACGGCGACGGCGACCGCGACTTCGCCATCACCAACGGCGTGCAGGGCGTGTACTACCGCAACGACGCCGGGCACCTCACCCAGATCTTCCCTTTCGGGACATTCTTCGGATGGGGAACGACCTGGATCGACGCCGACAACGACGGGCGGCTCGACAACTACCAGGCCGGGAGCTACCCCAAGTCCGCCAACGCCGATCGGCTCATGCGGAACCTCGGTAACAACCAGTGGAGCGACGTTTCGCCAGCGCTCAACGGCGGCTCGTTCTCCAGCCAGTACGCCGTGCAGGTCGACATCGACAACGACGGGCGCCAGGACATCATCACCGTGAACCCCGGCGTTCCCGGGCAGTTCATCAGCGTGTACGAGAACAACTCTCCGCGCGCCAACCACTGGCTCAAGGTCGCGCTCAGGGGCGACGGCAAGCGCACCAACCGCGACGCGATCGGCGCGATCGTCCGCGCCCAGACGGGGGGCGTCACGGGTCGGACGCAGACCGTCGAGATCATCGACGGTTCCAGCACCACCGCGACCGAGGACCTCCGCCCCAACTTCGGGCTCGGGCTCGCGACATCGGTCGACTGGATCGAAGTCCAATGGCCGCGGACAGGCACGCTGGCGCAGCGCACCGAACGGTTTGTCGGTCCGTTCGCCGCGGATCAGATCGCCACGCTGACCGCGTACTGCGCCTCGGACTTCAACCGCGACGGCTTCGTCACCGGGGACGATTTCGATTCCTACGTCACCGCGTTCGTGGCCGGCAACCCCGCCGCCGACTTTGACGGCGACGGATTCGTCACCGGCGACGACTTTGACGCCTACGTCCTGGCTTTCCAGTCCGGCTGCTGACCAGTCGTTTGGCTCTTTCTACCCCTTCTCGTGGCACACGCGTCCCGCCCGTGTCCTACGAAGCTCTCCCGCCC
>JBGAOD010000092.1:0-9277 GCA_044221955.1 Phycisphaerales bacterium
GGGGCCGCGCCGGTCGAGAGTCGATGCACCAGAACCTTGAACACATAGGTCTGCCCCGACTTGGCCGTGAGCGTGCATGTCCCGCTGGTCGCCGTCTGGTCGCCGGGCTGTGGCGCCGTGGTCCCGGCCATCTGATACCCGCGGAAGCGGATGCGCCAGCCACGCCCGCCCATGATGGTCTTTGGGAGCAGGTATCCGAACGGTCGGCGCTGGGTGATCGGGCGGTCAAACACCGCCTCCCACATATCAATGTCGAGGGACGACACCGTAACGTTGCCGGTGGAGATGGCGAAGGTTCCTTCGACGCCCTCAAGAATCTGTGCCATTACGCCGCCCCTCTCCGGGCGTCGAGCCGCGCCCGAATGTACGACCGCCTGCGCGAATCAGACTCGGCCATTGGGAAGTGCCCCTCGCTCGTGAAGATCATCCGGTTCATATCCCACGTCACCGACCCGGAGAGCCCGGAAAAACTTGTCTTGTGGAACAGCACGCGCAGGCGGTCGGCGATCGCGTCCTGGATCGCAAACCCGGCGTCGCCCTTGGTCACAATCTCCATCTGAATCACCATCGCCACCTGCTTCAACTGCGACGATCCGGACCCCGCGGAACACGCGATCTTGTCGATTTCCTGCTGCCCCACGAGGCTCAGGACCACGAACGGTTCGAGCATGGTGCGCAGGTTGGTGTCGCCCGCCCGCCACAGCCCGACGTTGGAATCGTCGCGCCCGCGCAGGTACGCGGTGCTGGCGCTGTGGTTGATCCCGCCGGACGACGAATCGCCGGAAGCGATCCCACGCATGATCGTCACGGTTTCATCGAAGGCCGTGCTCATCGGATCGCCCCCCCGATGGCCGTTACCGCCTTGAACACCCAACTGTCGGGCTGCTCGCCCGCCTCGTGCGGGAACTCGCTCCGCACCGAATCCGGGTCGGACGTGGCAATCGTCAGGCTCGCGCGGTCGCGTCCCTCTTCGATCGTCAGTCCCTTCGCGCCGTTGTCCTCCGCGGCGCGGACAAACCGATCCGCCGCTTTTCGCAGGGCGTCCATCACGATCTTTTCGCGTGCCTCGCGGGGAAGGATGGGATCGCGCCCGGGGATCACATCGCACCCCCCCACCCGGCGTTCCCGCGACCGGCGATACCCCACGCCGTCGCGGGCTGGTCGAAGGCGTCGCCGTATACGTCGGGCGTCGGCCCGTCGGCGTCCATCTCGTTCTGGTCGTCGTACTCGGGGGCGAACTTCTCGATCTCTCCCACCGCTTCGTTCCACACGTCCTCGCCGAGCCCGCGGTTCTTCATCACCCGACCGAGCACAAGCTGCCGGAACGGAGCCCACAACTCCTGCGGAAGCTTGCTGAACGGAACGGTGTCCGACACGGTGTCGGGCACGCCCGGGGTGGTCGTCCCGGGCAGGTGGATCAGCGCCTCGGTGTACAGCGTGTATTCTTGGTCGGGGCGGGGGTGCCAGAGGAACTTGTAGGTATTGAACGACCGTTCGACGCGGACAAACCGCATCTTCCCGGTCGTAACCGTAGTATCGCTGCGGAGCAGGGCGTACTCGTCCGCCGACGCCCAGCGAACCCAGTCCGCCGGGGCCTGAGAGAAGTACAGCCGCCGCGACGCGAACCCGGCGAACGATTCTCCCGACACGAGGTTGATCGTCGGCGATTGCCCGTTGGTCGCCGTGGGCACGGTGATCGTCACCTGCCGACGCCGGAACATCCACTTCTTGCCGTACCACAGCCACTTGAGGCACCAGAACGTCTCGGCGTCGATCTCCTCCGGGGTGGGCCACGACATGCCCTTGACCTTGCGGCGCACGATGTTGCGAAGGACGTGGTAGCGGATGTTCTGGTAGGTGAGGACAAACACCCCGGCGGTGAGCCCGGTCGTGATCTCGCTCGAAGTCACGGTGTCGATGTAGGTCTGCCGCGCCTCTTCCCGATCAACGCGCAGGTCGTCGATCCGCTCGGGGCGCACGTTGACCGCCATCTTGTACGCGACCTCGTAGACGAGCCACGCCGTCGCCGCGTCGGTCGTAGTGGCCGACCCCGCAAGTTCGTACCACTGCGCGGTCTGCCGGATCATCGTGAGGGCGTCCGCCACCACGCCCGTCGTGGGGTTCGTGGCCGTCGTGCCGTCCATCATCGTCTTCTGGTCCGCCGTCAGCGCCGAATACGGCCTGCCGAACAGGACCAGAGCGACGCGGTCCTCAAGTGCTGCCGACCACGCCAGAGCCATTGGGCGTCGCTCCGTTCTGTGCCGCAACGGGCGGCGTCTTGGGCTTCACCGGCATTACCGTCGAGGGCGTGAACACGGCGATCTTGGGCTTGCCGAGCTTCTCGTAGTTCTTCACCGGCTGGTAGGCGATCCCCTTGTCCGTCAGCCACTTCACGCACAGGTCCATGTGCCCGGCCTGCACGTCGTTCACCTGCACGATCTTGTGGCCGAACTCGGTCAGCACCCGCCAGAACGTGATATCGGCGTCGCAGTGCCCCTCCTCGTCCCACCGGAGCGAGTCGGGGTTGGGCATCGACCAGAGCCACGGGCGGGGCAGGTAGCGGAAGACTTCGGCACGGATCACCGTCAAACCGAAGTGCGCGAGAGGAACCTGGGTCTGCTCCCCGATGTACTCGATCTTGTCGATATGCACGAGGGGTCGGTCGTTGTGGCGGCTGGCCTGCACCGCGAACGCGCACGATACGCTCTGGTCGTTGTTGAGCACGTCGATGAGTTTCAGCACGTCCTCGGCGGTGAACACGCTGTCGTAGTCGGCGAACAAGAGGTAGTCCCCGCCCACGGCGATGCCGCGCTCGATGCCCGCCGTCAGGTACTTCTCCCAGAACGCCCCGCCGCAATGCACGAGGTCGTCCACGATCGGACCGAGTTCGTCCGACTTTGGGCCGTGGTACACGCTCTTGACCGTCACCGCGCGGAGGGCCTTGTGGAGCGAGAAGAACATGCTCGTGAAGCCGATGCGTGGGAGCGACAGAACGGCGATGACCGTCGGGTTCTCCTTCTTCGTGAAGGCCCGCTTGCGGCCCTGGATATTCAGGCTCACGTCGATGGCCGAGCAGTCGGGGTACTTGCTCTCCCACTCCGACAGGTCTTCGAGCCCGACGTAGTGCATGAGCGCCGAGAGTTTCTGCTTGGTGAACAGCGCCCCGTGCTTGTCGTGCTGGTCGGTGTGCCCGCCCACGATGTAGGACTCGTAGACGTTGAACGGAATCTTCCCCGTCCGCATCAGGTCCAGCGCCTTCTCCTGGTCGGGGACGGCGATGCGGATGGTCCCGTGCGGCTTGAGCACGCGGACCCACTCGCGGATCACGGCGATGGTGTCGCGGTGCGAGAAGTGTTCGAGAACGTGGCTGGCGTAAATCTCCGCCACCGTCCCGTCCCCGTAGGGGAGCTTGCGGGCGTCGATCCCGTCGTCGATATCGATGGGCGTGAACCCCGGCAACTGGCTCTTGCCGGCGCCGATGTTCAGCCGAATCTCGTCCCCGAACCGTCCCAGCCGGTTCACCACTTCGAGGCTGACAAACAGGGAATTGCACCGCGTCGCGGCGACGTGGTAGTACCCCTTCATGCCGCCCAGCATCCCGACGGCGCGGGCCGTGGCCTGGAGCGAGTAGTCGTTCACCATCTCCCCGCACGCTTCGGGGACCGGCGCGGGCATGAAGCGGTGCCGCTTGTCGTCGGCGAGGTCGTGGTGCTCGACCACCACGATCGACGGCTTGCACCCCTTGAGGGAATCCCAGAGATACCAGTCGATCGAGTCCACGTCGATCACCAGAACATCGGCGTCGGTGAACTTCTCTCGCTTGAGAACTTCATCCAGCGACGACTCACCCTGAATGGCGATCTCCTGGTGGATCACCGAAACCAGTGGATGGATAGAGAGCGCGGACATGGACGCCGCCGCCACGTCCGCGTCGCTGTCCATGACAAGGCCGCGCCAGCCGTTCTCGGCCAGCGTGGCGCAGGTGAGACTGGTCTGGTCCGGGTCGCCGGCGCCGAACTCAACGAACGACCCGCCGCTCGGCTTGAGCTTGAGGGCAAGGGCCGCGACCAGCCCCTCCTCTCCGAACTGCCACCCGGCGAGGTGCTCTTTGAGCCACTCAAACCCGAGCGCGTACTGCGCGTCGATCCCGCCCGTGTCGAACACGGGGGCTTTGCGTGCTGCCTCCATGCGGCCTCCTTGGTTCAGGCCGCGGCCATCGTCGGGAAGTCCTCGACCCACACCTGCACGTCCACGGTTCCGGTCGAGCCGAAGAAGTACCCATTGGTCGGGGTCGCGCCGATGATGTTGAAGTCCTCGGACCCGCCGGTGTCCATCGGCACGAGGTACATCGTGACCTCGGACGTGGCCGTGTTGTAGGCGTTGGCCGCGGTCAACTGCTCGCCCGCGTACGCCCGCGCGTCGGTGTCCGCCGTACCGGCGGAAATCGTGCGGCTGGCGCCTGACGTGTTGGCGCTGGTCGCACCGGTCGCGGAAACGGCCATGACCATCGTGGTCGTGGAGCTTGTCGCGGTGGTGTTGGGGAGCGAGTTGACGAGAGCGAAGGTGTCGTTCAGGACGCTGGTGCCGGAGTTACCAGAGTGTCCGAGACCGACCGCGGCGACGACCTTGAGCGTGCTCATCAGCACGCGGCACCGGGCCGGAATCTTGGCCTTGACCGTGTAGTACGCGCTGTTGGCCGTGATGGAGCAACGCTCCACGACGCACTTCAGGCGACCACGCTCGGGGAAGGAACCGAGAACTTCGCCGTTGGTGCTGGGAATCTTCGTACGGGGCATGAAAACATCTCCTTATGCGCCCTGAGCGCACGTTAGGGGGTTTATCCGTTGACGCCGCGGGCGGTTTCCCACCACGAGCCGTTGGGGGCCTGCCGGAACGTGATGCTCGCGCCGTTGGCGAGCGTGCATGCCGCCGTCAGGTGCAGCTTCCCGGCGGCGGTGGACGCGACCGCCGTATCGGTCAGCGCCGGTCCGGTCGCATCCCTGCCCCAGACCCAAATCTGGCGACCGGGGCGCACCATGTCGTAGTTGATCGTGGCGATGCCGGTGGTGCCCGTCACCTCGATCGACTCGGCGTCCTGCGGGATCACGATAGTCGAGGCCGACGCGATCACCGCGGCCTGGGGTGACTTTGATCCGCCACCGAGATTCTTGAGACGCGCTCCGAGTGCCATGCGATTCTCCTACGGGACAGTAATCATCGGGCGGTGATGCCGCCCCATGCTGTGCCGGGTGTACTCACGCTCCATGATCTTTCGGCCCGTTTCCTGCGATTCCTGCACGAGCTTTCCGAGCCACTCGCGCCGGTCGTGAACACGCTTTGCAGCGCCCTCTCTGGCCCACCGCTCCTTGACGTGGGCGGGGATGCGCGCCAGCCGCACGAGCCCCACCACCTGATCAATGGTGAACCGGTCCACCTGGGGGTCGAACCCGGCCTCAACCAGTCGCTCGCGGTCGCGGTAGAGCGGCACGAGCACGTCCACCAGGCGGCACGTCCCGTCGGCGTTGTAGTACCCAAAGCACACCGCCGCGCGCACGGTGTCCCACCACGCGCTTGTGCCCGTGCGGTCCATGATCTCGCGCACGCCGCGCATGATCCGGCGCAGGTGGCCGCGCCGGGCGTTGCCGGGCGGGAGGTCGATCGGCTTGAGGTTGTCCCATTCCATCTTGAAAACCCCGGACGGGCTGTGAACCCGCCCGGGATGAACGCACACACACGAATCACCGACGATCATGCCGCGGCGAGGTTCTGGATCTCCAACTGGAGCCGCGGGTTGGTGCAGATATCGCACCGGGCGAGCAGCCCTTCCATGCGGTAGATCGGGGCGTACCCGCCGCCGGGCGTGCTGCTGGGAACCTGCTTCCAGTTCCCGGCAAAGCCCGGGAGCCAGGTGAAGGTCTTGGCACCGGCGAAACAAGCCTCCCAGTCGCCGACGCGGAGGAAGCGAATCTTGGTCGTCGGAGCGAAGGGGTCGGGGTTGAACATGACGCGACCGCACCGCGGGTGGCGGTAGATCGAGCCGCTGAACCCGTACCCGGCGAGCATCTTTCCCTTCTCGTCGTCGCTCGGCCACTGCACGATGATGTCGTTGCCGATCTCGTTGCGGTATCGCTGTTCGAGTTCGAGCGTGGTCGTCATCACGTACCCGCCCTCATCCTCCTCGGTGATGTACCCCATGTCGAGCATCGCCTGGTCGATGTGCGACTTGGAGAACGCGGTCGGGGACGTGGGGCCGCTGAGGGTCGGGCGCATCCACCGGTACTGCGGGGTGGTGCGGTCGCGGGTCAGGAACGATTCGCCGCTGGTCGGGGCCTTGAACCACTCGCCGATCGAGGTCATGCCCACGTCCTTCTCGCCCGACTTGTAGAGGCCGTAGCCGTTGGCGAGGATTCCCGACACGTCCACTGTCGAGTCGGCCTCGCCGTTGGCGTTGAGGCCGTAGACGCCTACCGACTGGTCGCGCGGGTTGTAGTCGGTGACGATGACGCTGCCGGTGTAGGCGTTCCCGTTGTACACGTCGAGCACGATGTTCTTGGGGAACGTGGCGACCGAGCCGTTGGCGACGACGAAGCGACCGCCGCCGGTCGCGGCGATGGCCGACGCGCTGGCGACGAGAATATCGTCGTTCTTGGTCGGCGTGCCGCTGATGGTGGCGAGGCGGCTGGTCCGGTCCAACTGGCAGTGGAGCGCCGTCGATTCGGCGATGTCCTTGCCCGAGTCGGAGATCAGCGTCTCCACGAAGTTGTCGGACCACTGGTCGGCGTTGTAGTTGCGCTGGATGTCCCAGTGCGAAACCTGCAACGAGATCGACAGGCGCGAGAAATCGTTGGCGCTGGGGGTCTCGGAGATGGTCGCCTTGTACGAATCGGCGGTGTGCGCCCGCGGCGTGGGGAAGTCCGCGAGCAGGTCGCGGCCCATGCGCGCGCCCATCAGGTTCGCGCTCTTCACCTGGACCACGATGCCGTCGCCGTCGAGCGTGCGCTCGGAGGGCTTGAACAACTTGGAGGTGCGGTTCCCGAAACGCTGGTGCATCTCGGGGAACTTCTTGTGGTAGAACGTGCGGATCGTCGCGCTGAGCGTGGTCAACGCTGTGGTTGCTTCATCTTGCGGGGCGGGCATGAGTCTGTCGCCTTCTCCGGCGACGGTGAGCTACGCGCCGATTTCCTGCCGGACCTCGCGGAGAGCGTCCTTCACGAAACTGCTGTTGCTGACCTTGCCGGGCTTGTCGTCTGCCTTCCCCGAACCGGTGTTGGGAGCGGCGGTCGTCGGGGTTCGACGCTGCCGGTCCTCGGACCGAAGGGTGTTGGCCTTGTCCGAGAGGGACGCGGCCTTTTCCTTGGTCCACTCCGCTTTGAAGGCTTCGACGATCTTTCCGACGGTCTGCTTGGTGAGCGGCGGCTGATGGGTCTTGGACAGAGGGTGCTCGTCCGGGTAGAACCCGCGAGCCTCCTCCAGCGCGAACTTGAAGGCCCTTTCCAGCATCGAACCCTTGACGGGGGCGATGCTTTCGAGGTCCTTGATACCGCCGGAGATCAAATCCCCTTCGGTATCCACGCCCGAACGCCATGCGTTCTCGGCGGCTTCTCGCTTCACGTCGGAAAGAATCTCCGACTTGATCCTCGCGGGGTCGATCTGCTGACCGTTCCCGCGCTGTCCACCTTCGTCCTCCAGCGCCTTCTCGCCGAACATCTGCGAGATTTGCGTCGGAGTCAACCCGCGCTGCTTGAGGGCCTGGAACGCCGGGCTCCACGCCTTGAAGTCGTCGGGCTTCTCAAAGCCCAGAGACTTCCCGGCCTCGAAGTACGGCCTTGCGCCACGCCCGGTCTCGGCCAGCCGGCTCGTGGAATCCCAGTCCTCGTTCTTCACCAGCCTGTGACCTTCGGGGACCTTGAAATCGGTGGGTGCTCCGGGTTGGGGGGCCGTCGCGGGTGGCGCTGCGGGTTGCCCTGCCGATGCTCCGACGTTCTGGTCCGCCATCGAAACCTTCCCCGGGAGGCCCGCGAGCGGGGTTGTCCCGTCTTCGTCTTACGCGGCGACGGGTTGCGGGCTTGAGCCCGGGCCGACGCCCGCGAGTTCATTGAGAACCGAACCTAGTGTATCAGACCCCTGCCCGTCGTCAAGCCCACCCTCCTGACCACCACCTGTGGTGGCCTGAGGACCGGCCATCAGAGCCATGACCGCCGCCTGTGCCTGCATCTGCGCGACCGTCGCCTCGATCACGGCCTGTTCGACCTGTGGGTTATTCTTTGCTCTTGGGTCAAAGAGTGCCCGTTCCAACAGACTCAAGCAAATCTCGTTGGCCGCGCGCAGGGGCAGTGGGCGCCACGGCTTTCCGTTCAGGAGTTGGTCCACCCGCTTGGTCAGTTCGGCGTTGATTGTCGCGTCGTCGCTTGTGAGCGGGATATCGAGCGCCGCCAGTTCGCGCCGATACTCGGTGGGCGTGATCTGCTTGAGCGCCGCCGCGTTGTTGAGCGCCATGGTCTTGGATTCGAGCGACCTCTGCCGGGCGCTCGAATCCCGCACCGTCACCAGCCGCGCCACGCTGTACGGGTCGGTCTGCAACAGGGCCTCGAACTCTTCGGGACCGAACCCGTCGTCGGCCAGCCGCACCAGTGTCCCCGGATTCTCCTCGCGCATCAGCATCAATTCGGTGCCGACCAGCACGCCGCAACATTCGGTGTAGGTCTCGGCGTCCTCTTTCACGCGGATGTTCAACACCTGCCCGGATTCTTCGAGCGCACGCCGGTTGGTCTCGTCGGCCACGTGGGTCTTGACCTGCCCGTAGTTCAGGGCCGAGAGCGCGACCTGCTCGCGCATGTCCGACTCCCCGGCCCGGTAGTCCTCCATCAAGAACTGCGGCGGCGGCGGGTACACGTGCAGCTTCGGGTCGGGCACGCCGCGCTCGGCGCGGGACTGCATGACGACCACGTTGTTGATCCGGTTGCTGAACTTCGAGCGAATCTCCTGGTCCGTCGTCTTGTCCGGGAAATGCCGCTTGTCCACCGTCCAGAACTGACCGCCGTTGGTCTGGAGCATCCGCATGTACATCGTGCGGAGCGAGTTCAGAAAATCCTGATCGTCCTTCATCATCGACACGTCGCCGACCGACCACGGGCTCATCGGGCGGCGGTGCCCGTGCAGAAGGAACAGCGGAAGCCCGCAGCCGCCGAAGGGCGAGCGCGGGTCGTCGATATTGACGCACTTGATCCCCTCCTTGGATGGGCGGACACAGACGTACATCAGGTCGTGCCGACCGGAC
>JBGAOD010000092.1:9315-15618 GCA_044221955.1 Phycisphaerales bacterium
GGACGGGCCGCGGCAATGAATCTGCGAGACCATCGCGCCCTTGGTGTTGGAGTGCCGCGCGTAGTCGGAGTACAACTGCCCGCCCGACAGGGCGTTCATCTGAATCTCAAAGTTCATCAACTGCCCGATGGTGGACAGGCTTTGCTCCTCCAGCCACGCCGCGATCTTGTCCCCGAACACGCGCCTGATCTTCTGGATCGGCCATGCGTCCTCGTACACCACCTCGTCGTGGTCCGAGAGTCGCCGCGACGTGTTGGCCGGGTCGAGCATCAGCCGGATCGGGTCGAACGAGAAGCACCGCACCTGCTTGTCGGGCACCTCCTGCCCATCAACCGCCCGCGTCCCCTCCTGAATGTACATCCCAAGGCCGTGCGCCCCGGTCACGCAGCGGTAGAACTGCGCGTCGCGGGCCTGCGCCACCATGCCCGCGGACCGGATCACGTTGGCGCACAGGTTCTCGATGGTCTGCGCCGCGAACGACGAATCAAGCCCGGTGTCCGAGTCCGGGGGCGTGACCTCGACCTCGATCTTGGACACGAACGTCGCCGCCGCCGCCTTGACGACGTGCTTGGTGATGCGGTTTACCGTGGCGCGCATGCTTGTGGAATCTGGGTTCCAGTCGGTCAGGCGTCGCTCGGTCCCGTGGACCCCAAGATCGCGGAACACCGACCGAGAAATCCACTGCAATCCCTGCACGTAGCAGTTGCAGATCGCGTTGGTGTTCGCCACATGGCGGCGCGTCGCGCTCGACGCCTGGCGGCGCTCGTTCAGGAAGTCCAGCGTGTCTTTTTCGTCTTTGAATGGCATGGGCTATTCCAGCGGGTCGGGCAGAAAATCAGGGATTCGGACGGGGGCGTTGTGCGTGCCGTTCGTGGAAGGCTCGTGCGCGCGGGCACGGGGAGCGGCGTCGTGGTCGTCGGACTTCCGGCCCGCCTTGCGCTCCTTGATTTCCAGTTTTCGAGCTTCGAGCGTCATGTCGCACGCCGAGAGCAGCCGATCGGAGAACGCGCGCACCTGCTCGGACCTCGCCTTTTCGCGGCGCTCGCTCGTCACGGCGATGTACGCCAGAAGCAGGGCAATCACGACCGTCAGCACAATCTCAGAGACCGCCATTCCCGCACTCCTTGAGGAACCGATCGTCCTCCTCCGGGGCCGAAAGTTCCTCCCTCGGCCCAAGACCCATCAGTTTCTTCACCGCCTCCGCCGTATCGCTCCGCTTCATCGTCTCGATCGCCTGCCTGGACACCCAGCCCTGCCCGTGGCTTAGTTGGCCCGTGCGCTGGAGATACCCGACCAACTGAACAACCGCATCGACCGCGTGATCGTCCCTGATAATACCGAACTTGAGGAACTGATCGTAGAGCCACTGGTACTCGGGGTCCGGAACGACTTTCTGGAGCCTCGAATCCCACATCCCCGGGAACTCGACCACCGCGCCGCCCGCGGTGTTCCCGCGCACCGAATGGTCGATCAGCGCCGCGACCTGCTTGAGCCGAACTTCCTTGCTCTTGCTCCCCGACGTGTGCTGGATGCAGTCGATCCCGTACACGTCCTTGAGCATTTCCGCCATCGCCACGAACCCGCCGACGGTTTCGACGTGGCAGTAATCCGCACGCCCGCTCACCGCGCGCTCGGCGATCGCCCGCGACAGATCGCTCTGGGTCGCGTGAATCTGCCGGGCGCAGGTGATCCGCAGCCGCGTCTCGTAGTGGTCGCCGTCGTCGTCCGTGATGCAGACCTGCCCGATCGCCCCGTCGATCAGGCTGGCGCGGTCCGACTTCTGCCGCGCCGTCGCCGCCGGGTCCGCGGAGATATGCACCACCGCCGTGCGCATGAACTTGGCGTGCTCGGGCGATTCCGGCGCGAACAGCCTGATCTTGCGGATCAGCCGCATCGACTCGGTGCGCGGATCGCTCATGTAGCACGCCGAGTAGCTCATGGGGTCGCGGGCGCAGATCGAACGCAGACGCGACGGCGGGAACTCCTCGGGCCACAGGGAATGGAAGTTGGGCGTGCTCTCCGGTCCGCCGTGGGCCAGCACCAGGACCACGATCGACAGCCGGCCCTCCTTGACGCCCTTGATCCGTCTGCAATTCGCGTCGTCCTCGTGCCACAGCGTCGTGGTCGTCACGTGCTTGGCGGTCTTGGACCGCAGGCGCGTGAGCCAGTTGTCGTTCATCATCTCGTACTTGCGGCGGCGCTCGCCCTCCTGCTCGCGCTCGGTCCGGTCCACCGGGTCGTCGAACCACACCCAGTCGGCGTCGCCCCCGGAAATCTTCGACACCATGGCGTTGCCGCGCACGGTCGATTCCTTCGACTCCTTGGGGAGTTTCAGCTTGAACTCGTGGTCGTTGTCCTTCTTGAACTCGAACGGTCCGTACAGGGCGCGCAGCCTTCGCCCGCCCGGGTTGTCGGCCTTGAACAACGACGAGATATACGTCACGTTCTTGCAGGCCAGGTCCTCGACCGCGTGACCGATGATGAGCTTGGTGTAGGGATTGCGCGCGATCTTGAGGGAGAAGAACGAGACGCCCACCGTGGTCTTGCCCAGTCCGGGCGGCATCGTGATAATCACGCCCTCGTGGGTCTTGAAGTCGTAGAACCCATCTTCCCCGATCCGATACCCGTGCTCCATCATGTAGTACGCGATCGCGGACTTGCCGTGGTGGCGCTGGAAGTCAAAGTATTCCGCCGCCCCCCCCGCCTTCTGCCTCTCCGATATGTTCGTCCTCAGCACGTACGCCATGTGCCTCAGAACGTGGCTCGCCCTGATGCAATGCCTCGTCCGCCGCGGGTCCGGCTCCGGAATCCCCCCGCTCCACTCCTTCAGGAACGGAGCGATCGTCTCCGGCGACGGCTCCTCCTCCAGCGCCATTTTCTGCACCCGGATCGTTCTCCGTAGAACGTCCAGCCATGCTTTTCCCCGGCGCAGAGCGCCCTCCTCTCGCTTGCGCGCCCGCAGCGCCTCAAGTTCGAGCGGGGCCACAAGGTCGTGCTCGGCCTCCTGCACGACCCGAACCGCCGATCCCATCGCCCTCTCAAGCGGCTCCAGCCGCGGCGACCCGGGCCGAAAGTTCCTTCTCCAGAGACTCAAGGGTCGCGCGCTCGATCTCGGTCTCTGGCTCCTTCGAGACGATCAGCCGGTCGATCGCCTCGTCGATCTTGGCGCTCTCGGGCCGCCTGTCGATCAGGTTCTCGATCCCGAAGCCGTACATCCTGGCTTCGTCCAGGATGCTCTGGTTGTACGCGCGCAGGTTGGGAATCTGGTCCGAGCCGGCAAGGATCGCGGCGTTGTACTTCTCGCGCCCGTCGGCGAGCATGTCCGCGAAATCTTCCAGCGTCTTGCGCTTGCGGCGTCCCGAAGACGGCGGCGCATCGCCGACCGGGGCGACGGGCTCTACATACCCGGGGTCTCCGGGCCGCGGCTTCCGGGGACGCCCGACCTTCCCGCCTCGCGGGTTTCTCGGCATCTGGACCTCACGATGCGTACTTCAACTCGGCCTGGCTGTACACGTCCTTGAACATCGGCTGGCCGTTGCCGTCGAACCACAAGACTTCGTACTTGAGCGTCGTGCCGCCTGCGTCCTCGCGCGTCACCCGCGCCAGCACCTTGCCGTGCCCGTCGCTGTTCTGCGGCGCACCGACGTACGACACCGCGGCGCCCACCGCGAACCCGTCATTTTCCGGATCACCGGCCTCTGGCATGGCTCACTCCTCGACAACGATCGCCTGCACTTCACGGTCGGACATGAGCGACAGCGTGTCCTCCCCGACCTTGACCTCGTTCCCGGCGTAGACGCTGAACATGATCCGGTCCCCGACCCTGACCGAGCAGGGCGTTACGTGCCCGGTGTCCTCGCTCGTAAACCCAGGCCCGCACGCGACCACCACCCCGGTCGTCGGCTTGTCCTTGGAGTTCTCGGGGATGTGGATGCCGCCCGCCGTCACGCTCTCGGGCGCGTCGCGCTTGACCAGAATCTTGTTCGAGACCTGCTCCTCGTTCAGATCGCCCTCGTCCAGCGCATCCGCATGCGCAGGCTTGCAATCGTGGTCAGCGCCACGCAACTCATGTACAGCTTGGTCCCGCCCCTGCCGATCAGCCCGCCGACGTGCTGCGCGATGTCCACGAACTCCCGGTACGTCACGTCGTCCGACACCGTGCAGAGATAGTTCCCGCTCGACCCCGCGAGCAGCGTCCTCTTGGACCCCACCGCGATCGTCAGCGTCCGCGACCAGATCACGGTCTCAACACCCGACGTGTTCAACTCCGTCACGAACACCTCGACCGTCGCGGACCCGCTCGATGCGTCCGACTCGGCGTAGGGCACAAGCGCGTTAGCGCCGGCGTACCTCGCACCCGTCGGACCCTCGCCCCCGGGCGCGATGATCTCCACCCGGTCCGACCGGTTCGTCACCGCCGCCGTGAACGTCGCTTCCGTCGCCGTGATCGCCATGAACCGTTCTCCAAGAATATCTGAACGATACACGGCCCGGCGCGGGTGTGCAAGCGTCCCGGTATCATCCGGCGCATGAAGCCAACCGTTCACCCCGTCTCGGTCCCGAGCGATCCCGACATCCGCGGCTGGGCCACCAGGCACGACGGCCAGGACCGATTCCTCCCCGCGTGGCGGCTCAACACCCCCGGCGCGGCCGCAAGCCCGAGGATGGCACTCACGCACCGATCCTCGTTCTGGCTGTTCGTGAAGGACTTTCCCGAGTTGAAGGGGATGGTCAAGGCCACAACCACTTGACTCCCCCAGCCCCCCACGCCACAATGAGACGCCGATAGCCGAAAGGCCGTCGTCATCCCCCTCTCGCGGGAACCACCGCCTGTCAGCGGCCCGCGGGTTTTGCGGTTTGGGCTCACCGCCCGTCCGTATATCTCTGGCTCCCCTGACTAGACCCGGGGGAGCCGGTTTTGGGTCTAGAAACACAAATCTCACGTCAACCAGCGCGGTCTGCCGGACTGAATACCGGCTCCTGCCGATGCCCGCGCGGTCACTCCACTTCCGGCCCACTGAGGCCCGTCAAGGCAGGTAACGCAAGCGCCCCGTTAGGCTGGAACGCCGATAGGGCGCAGGAGTCTGTGTAGTGGCACGGTTCAAGGTCGGAAAGCAAGCCCGCACAAAGCGAAAAAACATCGTCGCTGTCAAGTCTCGATTCCGCAAACGCGGAAGGCGGGCGTCCATCGCCACGCTCCGAGCCCTTGGCCTCGTCGATGCCTCTACGTTCCCAGCGGGCGGATACCGGCCAACCATCGTCGATTCCCGAAAGGCGCTGGATAACTACCAACGCACCATGAAATCGACAAGGCTGAACCCACCCCAAAGCACGTCGGAGGCCCCGACACCATCGGCGTGAGCCGAAGGACAAGACGCCGGGACTCTCCCCTACCCGGTGCCAGCAGGATCGTCCCCCGCTGAGGTCACGCCGCGATGAGCCTTGGCCCCAACTCCGGGCCGAAATGTGAGAAAGCGCGGTTCGGATTGGCGCACGGCACGAGCCCAACTGCCGCCAATCCGCCCCTTGGCGAGGGGTCCGTACGCGCCCGCATCGACACCTCACGAAAGAACACGCCTTGACCGTCCCCGAAGCCATCGAACTCCTCCGCGTCGTCTACACCACGAACTCGTCGCCACTCCAAGAACGCGAACTCGACAAATTCCGCATCAAGGTCCGCAACTTGCTCGACAAGGAACTCGACCTGCCGCTGTGCAGCACCAGCGAAGAAGCGACAGACGCCCGCGCACGGGAAATAATGCACCGCCTGATACGAGCAGAGAAGGACGCGGCACATCAGGGACCGGTTTCCATAGAAAACGTGTAAACCCTGGCAGGATAGCCCTTTACACCCCCGGGGGGCGTGGGGGTGCGAGGCCGGTCCTGGCGAGGCCACTGCACGGGCGCGCGTGCGTGTGCGTTCCGTGCGTAAACCGCTGCGAAACAGGCCCGAAACGTGCGTTACGCCGGAGCGACGCTCGGCACGTTCCAAGGTACGTGGCGGGTGAGAGTGGCGGGAGGGGTACTTGCAAGGCTGGTGCCTGCCTGCGTAGGCTGGTGCCATGCCCGATCCGCGCAAAGCCCGCAACCTACGCCGATTTCGCAGCGGTCGCATCCCTATTCCCGCATATCTGGATGTACGGCTATTCGGGCGTTTGGAATTGTTGAAACTCACAGCGCATCAGACATGGGCCGAGTTGCTTACAGAGATGGCGGCGAACACGGCGCGAGCGCGGGCGCAGCGCCGGCGGCGCGGTTTACCTCTGCGGCTTGGCACTGGCGACGGTCCTATGCCATCGAAGC
>JBGAOD010000093.1:0-13557 GCA_044221955.1 Phycisphaerales bacterium
CCGCGTGATCCGGTCGGGAGGATCGTCTTTGGATCAGTGATGAACTTGGTGATGTTCGATGCGAAGCCCGGGTTGCCGAGCACGCCGACCATCGAATCGAGCGTGTTGAGCGAAGCGGTCGCCGTGGCTGCTGTGTCTCCACCGAGCAGGCTGAAAGTTCCCCCGCTCGATCGGAGCTGATTCGCACGGACTTTTCCGAGCGAGTTCGCGTTGAGGAACGCGGCGTTGGAGGCCCAGTAGAAGTGCGCGGGCTTGTTGACGTCGCTCGAATCCAGGCGCGCAAAGTTGTTCTTGCCCGTTGTTCCTGTGTCAAACTTCACCGGCCCGGCGGTCTCGTCCTCGTTCCAGATCAGGATCGGTGTGCCGAACTCGTCGACGAGGTCGGGGAGCTGTGTTTTCAGAGCCTTCCCTGTGTCGTCGGTGCCGTAGGTGCCGAACTGCTTGACGTCGGTGCCGTTGTTCACCTGCGAGACAAAGTTCTTGGCCGGGGGGACGAAATAGCCCTTGCTGGTCGCGTTTCCCGAGCTGGTATTGCCGATCAGCGCCGGATCGACGTAGACGAACTCGGACTTCCGCGTTGCGGTCGTGAATGGTGCGACTTTCACGAGCCCCTTGGAGAGCGCGGTGCCCTGGTCGCCCTCGGTCACGATGCCGCCCGCGAGGTCAAGCATGGTGTTTTCCATGGCCGAGAGCCCGAGCGTGAGGTTTTCCGTGCCGCCCATGTCGCGGGGCGAGAACTTGCCGGGCCAGCGGCGTTCCGAGGCCTGGAAGGTCGAGGCCGCGTTCACAACGTTGGTGGCGAGCTGCTTGCTCACCGTGATCCGCGTGGCCTTGCGGGCCTTGCCCAAGGTCGGCACGACAATCGAGACCACCAGCGCGATGATGATGATCACCACCAGCAGTTCGATGAGCGTGAAACCGCCCGGGTTCTGCTTGGCGCGATTGCTTTGGCACGTGTTCATCGGCGAAATCCTCCAACCAGAGCGAACGGTCTTGGCGGCCCGGCTTCGGCGACCCGCGACACAATTCCAAGATAAGCCCAAGGCTCGGGCAACCACGGCACACCGACCGCCCCGAACCGGATCGGCTCAATCCTGTTCGAGCCCGGACCCGAATGGTTCCGAACAGCCCCGGATTTGAGAGCAACCCCCGGAACTGTATCGGCCCCAAGTGGCCGGGGCACAGGGGCTCGGGTGGTCAAGATTCGGGTCGGCAGCGAGATGCCCGGGGGGAGTTCCATTTGAACAATTACCGGGTTCGCACGATACTGAACGCATGGGTTCGGCCGTGTCCACCTTCCAGCGACTCTCACCCGCCGATCGTTCGGCGGCGATCGCCCGTGCCGCGAAGGCTCTGGCGGCGTCGCAGCCCGTGATTTTCCCGACCGAGACGGTCTACGGCGTTGCGGTCAACGCCGCCAGCCGACCGGCCTTGGAACGATTCGCCGCGCTCCCTCGCCCGGGGATGCCCCCCCATCCGTCGAAACCGTGGTTGGGCCGCCCGCCCTGGACCTGGCACGCGCCGTCGGTCGCTGCAGTAGAGTCCGCCATTCCGCTCTTCAGACCGATCCATCGCCGGCTTCTCGACACCCTTGCCCCCGGCCCGGTGCGGTTTGTGTTCGAGTTGAGTGAGGCTGACGCGACGGCGGCGGCGCAGAAGATCGGCGCGGTCCCCGACGCCTTGGCGGGGCAAAGCAAGGCCGGTCCGAACCTAGGGTGGACGATCGCCGTGCGCGTCCCGCGGCACGAGGTCGCTGCGGCGGTGCTCGCGCAGGTGCCCGGCCCGGTGATCGTCGAACGGCTGAGCCGTTTCGGGTGGGGCGACCACCCTTGCGTGCCGGGTTTGATTGAGTCGGCGGCCGCCGCCGGGATCGACGCCGTGATCGACGACGGGCCCGGCGATGAGCGTCGATCGTCGACTTCGATCGCCCTCCACCCCGGCGGGTACCGGGTGCTGGAGGTCGGCGCAGTTTCAGAGCGCGCGGTCAAGCGGGCCGCCACGCGGATGCTTCTTTTCGTGTGTACGGGCAATACCTGCCGCAGCCCGATGGCGGCTGCGGCGGCCCAGCACCTGCTGGCGGCCGAGCGAGACCTGACGGCGAGCGGGATCGAAACGGTCGCGGGCTCAGCGGGAGTAGCGGCCTCCGACGGCCAGCCTATGACGCCCGAGGCCGTTGCTGCGCTCGCTGATCTAGGCATCGCGGCCCGCCCGAACCGATCGAGGCAGCTCAACCGGCCCATGATCGACGAGGCCGAAGTGATCTATGTGATGACGGGTTCACACCGCGAAGCCGTGCTCTCGATCGACCGTGGCGCGGCGTCCAAGATCGTTCTGCTCGACCCAGCCGGAAAAGATATCCCCGATCCCTACGGCGGCCCGCCGGCGGTGTACGCCTCGGCCGCCAAACGCATCATCGACGTGGTGCGGCGGCGCCTGACTGAACTAGACTCCCAATCCCGATCGTCGGGCAACCCCTTGGTTGGACTCTGAACACCGCACCGGACCCGCACCATGAACATCGCCCTGAGCGCCGACCACCGCGGATCGAACGTCATCAAGCTCCTCGCCGAGAAACTCAAGGGCGAGGGGCACCATGTCGACGTGCTGGGCGACGGCGACGACCGGCAGAAGGACTACCCCGAGGGCGCGTACCTCGTCGCCAAGGCCATCGCCGAGGGCAAGGACAAGCTTGGCATCCTCGTCTGCGGCACCGGCATCGGCATGAGCATCGCGGCCAACAAGTACCACGGAGCCCGGGCCGCCGTTGCGCACGACGAGATGACAGCCCAGCTCAGCCGGAGCCACAACAACGCCAACATCCTGTGCCTGTCGGCCGATCTGCTCGGGCAGAGACTGATCGAGAAGATCGTGGACGTGTGGCTCCGAACCGAGTTCGAGGGCGGGCGTCACGCGAGGCGCATCCACAAGATCGAGGCGATCGAGGCGGGGAAAGACCCGTCCACCATCAAGGAATAACCCACCAGCAGGGCTCTCGGCCGGACGGCTTACTTCTTCGGTCGGTCCATCCGCGCCTGCGCGATCATCGCCGCCCCGAACACTCCGGCGTGGTCGAGCAGTTTGCTGGCCACCACGTCGACCTTCTTGCACCGGTCGGGGAACGCGATCTTTCGAGTCGCTTTCTGCACCATGTCCACGAACGGCTGCCCGAGCGCCTCGGTCAGCCCGCCGCCCAGAACAATTCGAGGCAGCGAGAGCACCGTCACCCAACTCCCGAGCGCCATGCCGAGCATCTGGGCGGTGTTCTCGACGACCTCGACCGTGAGTTCGTCTTTTTCCTCGAAGGCCTTGCCGACGATCTTGGATTTGACCTTCGAGAAATCGCCGTCGACCATCTCGGTGATGCTCGATTTTCGGTTCGAGCTCACGAGCCGGATGATGCGATCGACCACGGCGCTGCGCGAGCAGTTATGCTCGAGCGATCGGCTGCCCGGCGGGTTGCCCGGGAACAGGATCGTGTGCCCGATCTCTCCCGCCGTGAGGTAATGGCCGTAATACAGCTGCCCGTTCAAGATCAGCCCGCCGCCGATGCCGGTGCCCAGCCACACGCCCAGCAGGTTCCCGCACTGCTTGCCCGCGCCGATCTCGTGCTCGCCGTACACGGCCGCGTTCACGTCGTTGTCCAAGATCGTCTGGACCTTGAGCTTGTCGGTCATGATCTTGGCCAGGGGCACGTCGGTCCAGCGGAGGTTGACCGCTTCGAGCACCACGCCGTCCTCGGGGTCCACCGCGCCGGGCGCAGCCACGCCCACGCACCCGAGCTTCTCGGAGATCTTTTCGGGCGCGATCCCCGCCGCCTGGCACGCTTCCTTGATCCCGTCGATCATGCGCTCGATCACGGCCTCGCGCCCGTCCTCGGGCTTGGTCTTGCGGCGTGCCTCGCCGAGGATCTCGGGGTTCTCGCCGGAGATGCCGCCGACGACGCCGATCTGCATGTTGGTCCCGCCAAGGTCGATCCCGACAACTGGTTTGGGTGGGGGCATCCGCGAGCGTCCTTTCTGATACCGGAGCGAAACCAGGCCGGGCCAAGCCACCGACCGCGTGCGCACGTCTTCAATCGGCCAGACTCACCGGGCCGATCGACGCGGAGTGTAGAAGAGCCATGCTTCCTAGGCCGAGAACTCCGGTGGGTCACCCGTGGCACCACTACCCGTGAACGTGGCTCCGTGCCTACCTCGGGTTTCCGACAGGGCGCTGCGGGGGCTTTGGAGCGGGGGGCGTCGCGCCGCCCGCCGGCGTGATCGCCTCGGCCGGGATCTCGACCTCCGTGAGACCCTGCCATTCCAGCTTCATCCCGAACTCAACGTAACTCCCGACGAGAGTGACGGCGTTGAACAGTCCGACGTCCGGCGTGTCGGGCCTGAACTTCATGTCCGACGCGACGGACACGTGCAACTCCCAGCCGGCCGTGGGGGGTGTGCGGGTTACCCCGGGAGTGCCCCGTTGACTTCGCGGGTCTCGATCCTCGTCGCGCTGGCGTGCTCGGTCCATCGACCGGATGCGATCGACATAGCGGCCCGGGATGTCGAGGCGCAGCGGCTCACCGATGGGCGCGAACGTCGCGTCGTCCAGGATCGTGGCCACCGCCTCGTGCTTTCCAGGGCTGATCTCGTAAATCTCACCGAAGCGCACCAGCCAGCGCGATTTTCCGCGGAGTTCCAGGTTGGTCGCCGCCGCCCACTTCTCCGAACGGCGCTTGAGGTTTTCGATCTGCGGCTCGGTCTGCCGCGGGAGATCCCCCAGATCGCGTTGGTACCGGCGCTGCAACTCCAGCAGCAGCGAAGCGGGCGACGCCAGCGGATCGCGGGGTACCTCCGCCGGTTGGTCCGCGCTTCCAGCCCCCGAGCGAGAGCCCGAGCCGCGCGAGCGTTGCAACTCGAACTCGAGATCTCGCACCTTGCGCTTGAGCGTCGCGTTCTCGTTCTCGAGCACCGTCATCCGCTCGCGCATCCGCAGAGCGTCCTCGGGTGAAAGAGGGGCGGGCGCAGGGTTCTCGATCGGCGCGGGAGGCGTTGCCACCGGAGCAGTCTGTGCTGCCGCTCTTCCCGACGCGACAACCAACGCCAGAGCGCTGCAAATCCATGTGATCCTGGCGAGACGTTGGACACGCGGTCTGAGAGTGATTTCGGGCGGTTCAATGAGCGGTCGTTCTGAGTTCATGCCAGCCCTCCGTGTTCCGGCGCGCCGCGTGCTCCCTCGCCCGAGTCGTGCGGCCCCTTCGGTCTATTCTTGGGTTCGATCGGGCCCGTGCTCCGACTCCACGATCGCGACCCGACAAGAGCGTACCCGCGAGCGCGACCGCGTTCCTTCGAGAACTGCTCCGAATGCACAACCCATCCGATCAGTCCTACGACGCCCGATCCGAACTCGACTCGCAAGGGCGTCACCCCGTCGACCGTCTTCTTCCGCCCGGGCTGGCCGCACGCCTCAACCGCCTCGACCTGGTCTCCCGCAAGGTCTTTGCCGGGAAGCTTCCGGGCGAGCGTCGTTCCAAGCGCAGGGGCCGCAGCGTCGAGTTCGACGACCACCGCACCTATGTCCCGGGCGACGACCTCCGGCACATCGACTGGAACGTGCTCGCCCGGCACGACCGGTTTTTCATCAAGCTCTTCCGAGAAGACCAGGATCTCGCCCTCCACCTTTTCATGGACGCCTCTGAATCGATGAACACCGGCGAGCCCAACAAACGCCGCTTCGCCGCCCGGCTCACTATGGCTCTTGGCTACATCGGGCTTGTGAATCAGAACCGAGTCGTTCTGACCGTCTATCACGGCCCCGGACGGGCGCTGACTCAACTCGCCCCCGTGCGCGGCCGGACCAACGCCGCCCGCCTTGCGCGTGTTCTCGTGTCCAGCCTTGACAATCGCCCGGGTTGGGAGTCGGCCAACCGTTCGATCGCCAACGCGGCACCCCCCGAGCCCGACGCCCGGAGCGGCGGAGTGAACTTCAACGCTGCCCTTCGGATGGTCGCACGCCACCGCTCGGGCCGCGGCGTGCTCGTCTTGCTCTCCGATTTTCTGCACCGCGAGGGTCACCGCGCCGGGCTTGATTACCTGGCTGGCTCGCTCGCCAACGGCTTCGACGCCTTCGTCTTTCACGTCCTTTCACCCGGCGAACTGGACCCCGCGGCGGAGAAGCTGGCCGGTGACCTGCGCCTCACCGACATCGAATCGGGCCAACCCGTCGAGGTCACGGCGTCGCCGGCCGTACTCGACGCCTACCGCGCTGCGCTCGCGCAACACGGCGCGCAACTACGTGCCGACTGTCGAGCACGCGGGATCTCGTATCGCCTCGTGCCTTCGAGCACGCCCGTTGATGAGCTTGTGCTGAGCACGCTCAGAAAAGGCGGGATGCTCCGCTAGTCGGACCGCGCGATCAGGCCGCCAGATCAATGTCGGGAAGGTTGTCGTCCGGGTCCTGCTGGTCGCCCTGCTCCCAGCTCTTTCCCCACTTGGCCTCGGGCAGGTGGCGGTGATGAACATGCACCACGCGTGCGAGCTGCTTGGCAAAGAGATCGCTGAGCACCTCAAGCAGCGGAACCAGGGAGTCGGGGAACGGGTTGCGCCGATCTCGGAAGAGCGTGACCACCGCCAGGCACTCGTCGGCGTTGTGACAGGCGAACGTGACCATCGTGACGTCGCCGACCCAGTCGCCGACGTGCCCCGCACGGGCCGAGATCTGCCCTTTGCCAACCATCACCTCAACGCCGCGCGAGTGCTCAAACTTGGGGGCCAGCCCCGACGCCAGGTGGTCGAGCAGAACCTCGGCCGAGTCCTTGGGACCGTCGTAGTTCACGTACGCGCCGAGCGTGAAATCGCCGGAAGAGGCCGGGAGAAAGATCGCCGCGTTGGTCGGCCCGCTCTTGGTCAGGACGTACTCGAGCACCGCCCGGAGCAGGCTCTCGATCTCAAGCTCTTGCCGGATCACCGCGTTGAACTCCGACGCCGCGCTCACGATCGTGAGCTTCCCGGATAGATCGCTGTAGGCGTTGGTGAGGTCGGTGCAGAGCCCGCCGACGTTCTGGGAGATCTGCTCGCGCGCCTCGTTGAGCCGCTTGGCCAGGCGACGGAGGCGCAGAATGCGTTCGTCGCGGACCCGCACCTCGTGCCCGCGCCGCAAGGCCGCGCCCACGCGGGAGAGCAGCTCGCTCCCGCGTGCCCGTGCCGAGACGATGTCCACCACGCCGCTTCGCAGCGCGAGCAGCGCGTGCTCGACCGAGGGCGTCTCACCGATCGCGACGACAGGGACTCCCGGGCGGCACTCGCACAAAAGCCGCGCCGGCTCAAAGTCTTTCTCGACCGCGACCAGCACCAGATTGAACGGCTCCGCGCCCAGCCGGATTCGCGCGGCGTCGAGCCCGTCCGCAACGACGATCGCCGCGACATGGGAAGCGAGTTGGGCTGTAAGCACGTCGCGTTGCACGCGGTCGGCGCTCACGACCAGCACCCGGGCCTTGGAAATGCGCCCCCGGCATTCCGCGCTCCGCTCGGTGCGCCGCTCGCCCGTGGTGCCGTTGTTGTTCGATGGGTTGGTGTCGCGCCGTTCCATGGCTCTCTCGTCTGGTGTTCGCCGCGGGCTCGTCGGCCGGTCCGTCGGCCTGTGCTCGCTTCGCGGCCCGGGGTGCTGGTGGGGAGGTCGTTCTTACGCCGCGTTCGATCGGGCCGACCCCGCGTCGGCCTTGGTGGTCAGGGATTCACATCTCCAGGTCAACAACTCGATGCTCGCCGTCGCTCCGCGCCCGCTCGGCCCGGGTAGCAACTCGATCTGCCCCCCGTGGGCCTGCACCAGACGCCGGGCCCGCGTGAGCCCCAGCCCGCGCTGCCGGCCCGCCGGCTTCTCGCTAAAAAACGGATCGAACGCGTGCTGGCGGACCCGCGCGCTCAACCCAGGACCCTTGTCCTCCACGCGGAGGATCAGTCGGTCATCGAGCGCGTCGGTCTGAACCCGGAGCGTCACAATTTGCTCCGGCGCTGCTTCCACCGCGTTCACGACCAGTTCAGCCAGCGCCGGCGCGACCAGTTCTCGGTCAATGAGAGCGCGGGGTAGGTCGGCCGCGAGATGCACGTCAACGCGCGCCTCGCGGTGCAAACGCGCCGATGCCAGGCGCAGCGTTTCGTTCACGAGCGCTGAGAGTTCAGTCGGTTGCAGCCGCACCGGCGGAGGGTCGGCGATCAGGTTCAGGCTCGTGATGAGGTCCGAAAGGTCTTGGGCCGCACGCGCGATCGCGATCGCCGATTCCCGTTCCTCCGACGCGTCCAGGTGCGACACCAGCAGCTGGCTCCGCCCGCTGATCACTGCCAGCGGGTTGTTCATCTCGTGGGCCGCTCCGGCCGTCATCTCCCCGAGCCGCGCCAGCGATTCCGTCTCCGTAAGCCTGCTCTGCGCTTCGGCCAGCGACCGACCGACCTCGGCCAAGCGCTGGCTCAACCGTCGTCCGTCCTCGTGCGCCGCCGACGCCCGGATCGCGGCCGCCCACGTCGCCAGCAGCGGCCCGAGCACCGTTTCGACCGGCGTGAACTCGCCCAGGTCGCGATCGTGCAGGAGCGCCGCCCCCGGTGCCGTGTCGCGCCCCCCGCGCTGGTCCGATCCCACGTTCAGGGAGAGGATCTTCACGCGACGGATGTCCGTGGCGTCGATCACCTCGTCGCTCAGCCATGGCAAGATCCCGGCCGCCGCCATGCTCATCTGCCCCGGGTCGCACAACGCCGCCAACGATCGCCCGCCCAACTCCCGGCTCGGCGGCGGTTCGATCGAGCGTGCCCGCACCACCCGCCCTGATACTCCGGTACCCGAGCTCGTCGTGAACTGGTAGAACTGCCACGCCGACGAGGACTCGGACGACCCCGCCGCCGAACTCGGCGCGTGCTGAAAGAGCAGCGCGTAGTACCCGTTCCCCAACAAATGGGCCGCGGATTCAGCCACCGCGCCGAGCGTTTCCACCACGCCGCGGCCCGGCAGCTCGCCGCTGTGAAACGCGTGTACGGCTTCGAGAACCTTTGATTGAGTCTGCGCCAGCTTCGAGCGTGCTTGCAGCGAACTCGTGAGGCGCGCCAGTTGCCGGTTGGCGCTCATCACCGCGTCGAGCAGCACCGCCGCGCCCGGGGTCTGGTCGAGCCCCAGCATCTCGCAGCGCTCCGCGAACGATCGCGCCAGCGGCTCCGCGAGACTCATCGCCACGCCCGGCTCCAGCCCCACGCCCGTACACAGCGGCGAGGGGTCCGAGATCGCGCCAAAGTCCCCCGACCATCCCAGGTGCAGGTTCCGACAGATTGACTTGCCCAGCGACACCAGCGAGATGAGCTGGCGGTTGGGTGTCTCGGGCAAAGACGCCAGGGGCTGGCTGTGGAACCACATGACTTCCTGCAGAGATTCGGGGAGCCGCCAGTGCTCGGCGATCCGTCGCCCCGCCGCGTGATGGTCCAGCCCGAGCACCGCGCGCTCGATCGGGGCTGAGTCCGACTGCCGCCGTTCCGCCAGCGCGAGCACCCGCGCGTACGACCGCGGCAAAATCAGTTCGAGCACCAGCTTGCCAAGGTCGTGAACAAGCCCGGCCAGGAACGCTTCCTCGGGCGCGACGCGCGAACCCGACAGTTCCTTGGCCAGGCACTCGCAGGCGCACGCCACGGCCAGGGAGTGCTTCCAGAATCCCACGCGATCAAACACCGCCGATGGGGCCGCCGGATCGTGGCTCACGGGCTCGTCGATCTGATTCCCAGGCCTGCTCGCGTTGCTCATCAGGTCGTAGATGCTCACGCTGAGCACGCAGGCCCGCACGGCATCAAGCCCCAGCATCGACACCGCACGCTTGACGGTCGTGATGCGGTCGCCCAGCCCGCGGTCGGACCGACGGCACATCCCCAGGATGCGGGCCGACAGCGGCGGGTCCGATTCGATCAACCGCGAGATGTCGCCCAGGTCCGCGTCGTCCCCGCTCGCCACGCGCAGCAGCCGGGCCGCCACGGGCGAGAGCGTGGGCAGCGATTCGACCTGCTCCAGGATCATCTCGACCTGACGCAGCCGTGTCGGATCGGAAGGTGGAGCTTCTTGAGGAAGTCATTGGCCCCTGCGGCCAAGATCGGCTGGATCTCGTTCTGCGCCACCACGCCGCTGACGATCAGGATCTTCATGTCCTTGTACGAAGGATTCGAGCGGATGCGTGTACACACCGCCGTCCCGTTGATGTCGGGCAGCAGATAGTCCAGCAGCATCAAATGAGGGCGGAAGCTCTCGGTCAGCAGCCCCGCGTCGTACCCGCTCGAGGCGGTCTTGATTTCCAGCCGCGGATCACGTCCCAAGATCGCCACCATCATCTCAAGGATCTGCGGATCATCGTCGACGGCCAAGATCCGCTTCTGCCCATCCTCGATCGTGGTCACCGGGATGCCGTTCTGCTGCATGAAACGGACCAACTCATCACGCGGAATCCGACGAAACTTGCTCCCAGGCACGCGGAAGCCCGACAGCCGACCCGAGTCAAAGCATCGGATGATCGTCTGTTGGCTGACCTTGCACACCTCGGCCGCTTCGCCGGTCGTGAAGATCTTCTTGTCCGCCCATGGGTTCTTGCTGGTGGTCCCCGTCGTCATGGTCAGGTCCTCGTCACCGTGCGCTTCACTCGGGAGTCGATCGGCCTTCCGTGGCCGAACCGGGGCGCGTTCGCCCAGAGCCCCCGCGTGCTACCGGCGACTATCGACCCCCAAACTACCTACCTTCACGCAGCGTTCGCCCCACGGTTCCTCATAGAGGGGAGACCCCGGCCGGGCACGACGATCGTGACGCTCGTAACGACGGCGCTGGCGGTTCTCGGAGCCCGGCGATCCCCGCGGCGAGCTCCCTACCCCGGGTGCAACTCGCGCCATTTGCGAACCGCCTCGGGCTCGCGCGGATAGAGCGGGAAAAGGTCCGCCGGGTCAAGGTCGGGCAGCCCGATGGAAGCCTCGAAGCAGCACGCCGCGTCAAAGACCGCCCCGGTCACACCGATCCCTCGCGCTCTAAGCACGTCCGCGATCGGGACGGGCAAGAACCGATCGGCGACGAACGCGGAGACATTGAGACCTCTGATTTCATCGGTCCCCATCACCCGCCCCGCAGCACGCTCTCGACCCGAAGCACTGAACACCGTCACCCAGGTGTCGTCTCCCTTTGAGGCAAGCGCAACCGCGAAAGTACCGGGCACCCATCCGATGCCAGAGACAACGCGTCGCGCCACGACATGCGCACTCGGGACCGCCACACATCGAGCGCCCACCGTCTCCGCGATCATCTTGGCCGACGCGATCCCGACTCGGAGCCCGGTGAACCCGCCGGGCCCGATCGAGACGGCGATCCGCGCAAGGTCCGTCGGGCGCAACGAGAATCGTCTGAGGAGCCGGTCGATCGCAGGAACAAGGTCGTCGTCGTGCCGACGGTCGGGCCCGATCGGTTCAACCCCCATCACGCGCGGCGAGCCGTCGGGCTGAACCTCGCCGACCGCGACGTCCGAGCGGTCCTCGCCCGAGCCCGGCTCGGCAGCGCTCGGATTGCTGACCTCGATCGCCAGCGTGAACTCACGTCGCACATGACCCCCTCTGTCCCTTCGACCCGAAAAGAGCCCCTGCCGTTGCGACCCGTTTCCCTCTCACCCTCGGTCCTACAGACAACCGCGACCACCCCGCCCCTCGCACCACGCACGGTGTCACTCGCCGTGCGTCGGCCCGGACCGCCGGGCCTTGATCTCGCCTCTTGATTTTTTCTCCACCAACCGTCGCTCCTTTGAGCCGCGGGTGGGCTTGGTCGCTCGGTGAACCTTCGGCTTGACCTTTGCCCGCACCAGCGGTCGCGCAGCCGATCGAGGCACGCCGACTTGTTCTGCCCTTGCGAGCGTCCGCTGGCTGATGACCGAAACCGCCGCCCTCGACCACGCGTCGCCCCGCGAGGTCTACGAGCCGCGACCGCGACCAGGGCGACAACAGCAGGTCAGGCTCGCACCCGCAGCTCTCCGCCTTGGTCGCCGGCAGGCGTTCTGCCCCGCCCGGCCCCGCGGCTGCCGGAAAAACTGAACCGCAGCACCGACGAAGGCACCGTCAATACCCCGGGGCGATCTCCACCCGACGCCGGTGTCGCCCCGCTCGGCCCCTTCGCCCGACGCACCCACGCGATCGATCATCATGAGTCGGCCCACTCATCGCTCAAAGTCTTGTTGCCCCCATGCCGACGCCCGCCCCCGCCCGCGAAGGTTACCATAACCATACGCTTGTTCCGCGATTGCGCTTGGCCTGCCATCCTCCGAAGGTCCACCATGCGGCTTCAGCCGCATCACCTCTCTCACACTCCTCCTCACGTTTGTAGCCGTGCTCCTTGCTCCCGCGGCCGCACGGGCCCAGGACTCGGCGACCGACCCCGACAACGCTCAGACCCGGCTCAAGCTGGCCGAGGATCGACAGTGGACGATCCAGTTCGAGCCCTCGGCCTGGTTCGTCGCTCCGGCCGGGCGGGTCCGCATGCCCGGCAGCGGCGGGGCCAATAAGCACCTATTTATTTCCGACCTCAACCTCGATAGCCCGCGCGCCAGCCCCTACTTCGAGCTGCACCTCCGCCGCGACCGCTGGCGGATCGGGCTGAGCGGATTCTGGCTCTCGGAGTCGGATCGCACCGCCGACGTTCGCAACACCTCCCAATTCGGAACGCTCTCGCTGCTCAGCGGCGACAGAGTGAAATCGTCGATCAATCTCTGGTCGGTCGAGGCTATGGCCGCGTACCGGTTCATCGACCGCGCCTGGCCCGCTCCGAACGCCCTCCCGGGCGACCAGCCTGTCGATGCTCTCGCGTTGGGAGTCGACGCTTTGGCCGGGGTGCGCATGTTCGATGTGGACCTGACCGTGGATCGACTGGCCGGTGTCAGCGGCGCGGCGTCCAGCGTCTCGGACGGCGGTTTCTGGGCAGAGTCTCTCATCGGCGTCAAAGCCGACGCCGAGTTTTACAAACAGTTCACCATCGACTTTCAAACGACGTTCGGGGCCCAGCCCTTCACCGACCACGAGTCCTGGTCGTGGGATGTTCAGGTGGATGGGACGTGGAGGCCTTGGCCGAACTTCGGCGTCCAGATCGGGTACCGACAGCTCCTGTTCCACCTCAACGACGGCTCGGGAGACAGTCAGTTCCTCTATCGAGGCGGGGCGGCCGGGCTCTTCGCCGGGATCGAGGTTCGGTTTTGATCCCCAGTCCGGGCTTCCCTGCCGCGTCCCCACCCGATCCGGTGGTTCCGCCCTCCCGGGTACGTCCGAAATCTGGAATCGTTTCTCCTTTTCGGCGTGAGAGTTACGCCCACTCATCGCTTGGCGGTCAGAACGATCTTGTTTCGGACTAGGATTTGAAGTCGGCTCGGTTCTGCCTTGATCGCCCGGTTTAAGTCGGTGGGGCGCGGACGAACCAGCGGGTCGAAGTTCGGAGGATCGTTCCGGCCGCCCCGTTCGTTTGGGCGACGTGTTTCGATCGGGTAGCGTTTGGGCAGATCGAGCGTTCGGACATGCAACGGAAGCATGCTGGGTCTCGCTGGTGGGT
>JBGAOD010000093.1:13575-16005 GCA_044221955.1 Phycisphaerales bacterium
GAAGTCCATTTCGTGGGTTGCGGCCCGGCAGAGTTTGGCATTGCGGATCGCGGGCGGTTCTGGCGATCACAATGAGACAAGGGGTTGGTTGTGGAGAATCTCGCGGACGGAGCGGTGCGGTCGGGTATGGCTTCGAGCGCGGCGGCAAGATCCGCCGGCCCGTCCACTGCCGGCAAGCCGGGGCCCGGGCGGCGCTCGGGATCGCTGGCGTCGGGTGCCGGGGTCGTTCACACAGTCACCAAGAAAGATCTCATTGATCGCATCTCGGATCGCACGAAGATCAAACGTCAGGACGTGAAAACCGCGATCCAGGAGTTCTTGGATCAGGTGGTCAGCGAGCTCCAAGCTGGAAACCGCCTTGAGTTCCGGGACTTCGGCGTCTTTGAAATCAAAGCCCGTGCCCCGCGCGTGGCGCAGAATCCCAAGACGCTCGAACGGGTCGACGTCCCCGCGAAGCGCACCGTCAAGTTCAAAATCGGCCGCCTGATGCGGGAGAGCTTGGAGCAGAACGCGGACAAGAGCCGGGACTCGGGCAGACCGCACATGATCGGTTCGAGCAGCAGCGGCCACCTCGGCAGTAACGGAACCGCCGGCTCAAAGTCCAAGGCTTCCGCCTAGTCAACCGCGACCGCGCTCGTGGTCTTCTGTCTGACACCCGAACTTGCTTTGGGCAAGGGGCTGACCGACAAACGCAACATCCGGTCCACCGCCAGCAACGCCGCTTCGCGCACTTTGGCGTGGACGCGCACCAGGTTCACGACCTTGGGCCGCCCGTCCTTGGAGTGCTGACCGGACAGGTTGTCGAGCACCCACAGCAGGTGCGGCTGATCGATCCGGTACATCGTCGTACACAGGCACTGGCAGTCGCTGAGTATCCGCACCGACACCCCGCGTGCGCGCGCTGACGCTGCCAGGCGGTTCACCAGGTGGATCTCCGTCCCCACCGCCCACCGCGATCCCGGCTCGGCCGCATCGATGGTTCGGATGATGAACTCGGTCGACCCCGCGAGGTCCGCGCGATCCACGACGTCCTTTGCGCACTCAGGGTGTACCAGGATTCTCGTTGGAACAGAGCTCTTCTCCGTCGAGTTCTCCCGCCGGATCTGCTCACAGTGCTCGGGCCTGAAGAGTTTGTGAACCGAGCAATGCCCAGCCCAGAGGATGACCCGCGCCTCGAGCAGCCCTTCCGGCGTCGCTCCGCCAAGCGCTTGCCCTTTGCGGGTGAGCCTCGGGTCGTACAGCGCGGCGTGACGCGACACATCGATCCCCGCGGCCGAGGCGGTGTTGCGGCCGAGGTGCTGGTCCGGCAGGAAAAGAACCTTGATCTCCTCGCGGGTGTCGTCCCGCGACCCCGATCGGGTCGAGCGTTCCTCCGGCGATTCTCCGCCGCGCATCGCCCAGTCGAAAACCGCTCGCGCGTTCGAGCTGGTGCAGCACGCCCCGCCGTGCGATCCGACGAAGGCCTTGATCGCCGCCGACGAGTTCACATACGTCACCGGCACAATCCGCCCGTGCCAACCCTGTTCCTTGAGTGACCCGTGGATTGCGTCCCAGGCGTCGCTGGTGTCGTCGTACTGGGCCATGTCCGCCATCGAGCACCCGGCCGACAGGTCGGGCAGGATCACGGCGGTCTCGTCGGGCGTGAGCATGTCCGCCGTCTCGGCCATGAAGTGAACGCCGCAGAACACAACGTACTTCACCGGGCGCTCGGCGGGGCGGGACGTGGCCAGGTCCGCGGCGATCTGCGAGAGCTTGAGCGAATCACCCGTGTAGTCGGCGTGCCGGACGATCTCGTCGGTCTGGTAGTGGTGACCGAGGATGACGAGCGAATCGCCCAATTCGCGCCGCCGCGCGGTGATCCGCGCCGCCAGCTCGTCGGGCGTCATCTTCAAATAGGCCTCGGGGAGCGAGGGCTGCCACAACAACTTTGGAGTCCTCCCGGGGGGCCGAGTTTCGGCTCGGCCTCGGGAAAAGTCTATGCGTTCAAGCCACGGCCGCGATCTGCTGGGGCTGGGCGTACCGGACGCCCACCGCCTGATGCTGTCCCAGGCTCGCCGCGACCCGCGCGATCCGGGCCGCCACCATCGCCTGATGACGCACCACGCCGGGCGCGCCCCACGAGATCACCACGTCCACCTCGTCCCCGGCCGCCAGTTGCCGGTCGGTGTCCAGCCGCAGCAGCACCCCACCCGAAGACAGGTCGCAGGTCTGCCCCGCAATGTACTTCCTCGAGGCGCGGTGGTAGATCTTGCAAGGCCGCTCGATCGGCGAGCGGGCGAAGGTCCGGCGGTCAAGCGTTGACATCGGCAAGTCCTCACTGGTCGAACGGTGCGTGGGCGTTCCGCCTCTCATCCACCTGTCTCCCCACGGTCTATCGGCCCGTTCGATGAACGCCCGCCGGTCGCGGCGACGTTCCCGCCCCGCCCCCGG
>JBGAOD010000094.1:0-15645 GCA_044221955.1 Phycisphaerales bacterium
CACCGCCGCGCCCATCTCCCGCGCCCGCTCCGCGCTCCCGTCGGCCGACGACGAGTCCGCGTACACCACCCGCGGCAAATCCCGCAACAGCGAAGCCAAACTCCGCTCCAGCCGCTCCCCCTCGTTGCGCCCGATCACCACCGCGCCGACCCGCGCCAATTCTCCAATCGCATCACCCACCGAGTTGTTCACGCCCCCATCCATCAGTTCTTCCGCAAGACCACCGCCACCGCCTTCATGTGCTTGATGAGATACGGCGACTGCCGCGCCAGCTTCCACCAGTGACTCGGGCGATAGAACGGCACGCACAGCCGCGCCACCGTTCGCGCCAGCCCCCGCTGCCCACGCTCCGCACGGTCCCACTGCCGCCAGTTCCCCGAATCAATGATCGCGCCCCGCACCAACGTCGTCCCCGGAAACTCCGCCGCCAACTCCTCAACACCCGGCCGAAACATCGTGTCGATCGGGTCGTAGTGCCTGGGATAGCTGTTCGGCCCCGAAACAATCACATGCCCCCCCGACGGCAACGCCGACAGCACCCCCGCGATCAACGCCGCCCGATCCGTCACATGGTGCAGCACGTTCGTGATCAACGCCGACCTCACGTTCAGGTCACGCAACCGCGCACAGAACGCCGGATCGGTCAGATCCCCCACCAGGTCCACACCCTCCGCCGCCTTGATGTCCGCGTGCCACACCTTCCCGCCCCGAGCCCGCATCGGCCCGTACATGTTCCGCTCCAGGTGCGGCTGGTCCACCGTGCGAAACTCCAGCGTCGACGATCCAATATCCAAGAGCGGAAACAAGTCCCTGTCAGGCATCGCCCGCAGTTGTTCGCCGATCCAAACCGATTCCTTGATGTGCATCGCGCTCCCCTGCGGCTACTGAAACTTCCGAGCAATCTCGACCTTCCGCAACGCCCTGAGCGACACCCGCACCGGGGCCGCGATCACGCCCGCCTGCGACCACGCCTCAGCCCTCCGACGCCACCGACCCAACGTGCTCCCCAGCGACGGCCTTTCCGCTCGCCCCTCCCAGATCGTCGTCGCACCGCTCATCAGCCTCTGCTTGTACATCGACTCGCCCTTGCCCAGATCAATCACCCGAACCCCCATCCCCTGCGCAGCCTGGGCCATCCTCAACAACAGCAACAAACCAGTCGAGAACTTCGCGTACTTCTCGTCATACGAAGGGAACCAGTAGTGCCACACCGTCCGCGACCGCATCCCAAAGTGAGCCGCCGCCAGTTCATCGCCCACGTACAACGCCGACAGCACGCCCGCAAATCCCGCCGTCCTCGTACTCTTCAATCGCTCCATCAAGCCCCGCGTCCACGCCACCCCGAACACGTCCGGCACCCCGCTCTCGGCGCACTGCTCCGACTTCCACTTCATCACCCGCTCGAGCACCGCCGAATCCTGCGAATCCAACTCAACTCGCATCGGCGCGACCTCACGCTCCAGCTTCCGCCCCAACCCCTCGGCCTTCAAGATCTGCTTCGACCCCTCCGCACGCCGACCCGCCATGTACGCCTCGTACCCCTCCGAAACATCAATCACCGGCGAGCGATGCTCCGACGCGCGGTACCCCGCGAACTGCTCCTGCCCCGAGATCAAGTGGTCGAACTCCCACGTCGAAAGCCCAGAACCACCTAACAACCCCGCGACATCCCACCGCGCACCCGCCGCCGCGATCACGCCATGAAAGTCAGACAGCGGTCCACCGACCGGCCTCCCAAACCCGAGCGCCCCGCGCTGGAAAGGAAAGAACCCAACCGCCGCCCCGTCGTTCTCGATCACCGTCACCCAAACATCCGACCGCACCGCCGCCACCGCCGCCGAATACTCGGGGTGAAAATAAGGGCTCGCGAGCGACGCCTCCGAGTCATGCACGCCCACCCACGCCGCACGCTCAGCCTCGCTCAACTCCCCCACCCGCTTGACGGAGTACCTGACGCTCATGCCCTCACCGGCGGTTGCTTCAAGATCGGTCCCGCCAACCGCGCTCTCAACGTCGTCCTCGGCTTGCCCAGCAGCACGACCGCGAACATCACCATCAGCTCCGTAATCTCCGCGACCACCGCCGCGACCACGCCGTGGTGCTTGCGCATGTAGTAGTGCCGGCTCTCAAAGTAATGCTCCGCGATGCACCCGGCGAACCGCGGTGTCTTGCTCTCCCCCGTGCTCGCCCCGCCCGCGTGATACGCCGACACCGTGCCCACCGTCCAAAGCTCCGCCCCCGCGTCCCCGATCCGCTTGCACAAGTCCGTCTCTTCCCAGTACAGGAAAAATCGCGGATCAAACCCGCCAACCCTGCGAATCAGTTCCGTCCTCACCACGAACAACGCCCCGCACAACCACTCCACACGCCGCGGCTCTTCCCCAGGCACGATCGGCCGACGATCCAGCTTCCCCGCCCCGCGCGGCAGCGCCGCCCGCACCAGATCCCGAGGCCGCGGCAACGACCCCGCCGATTGAAAACCCCCATCACTCTCGATCAACGCCGGTGCCACCATCCCCACATTCGGCCTGCTCTCCAGAAACTCCACCAGCACGCGTAGCGTGTCAGGCTCCAGAATCGCATCAGGGTTCACCACCGCCAAGTACGGCGTCGCCGCCGCCTCAAACCCCAGATTGCACCCACGCCCGTACCCGATATTCCCCGGACTCTCAACCGTCCTCAACCACGACCGCTCCCCCTCCACAATCTCCTTCGTGCGATCACGGCTCCCGTTGTCAACCACGATCGTCTCCGCCAGCCCCGCCTCGTGGCACTTCTTCAGCCCCGCCAGCGCCTCGCGGATCGTCCGCTCCGATTGATACGTCACCACCACCGCCGTGACCTTCGCCGTGCTCAAGCCCGCCCCCCGATCCAGCCAGCAATCCCCGGGTACGCCGCGCTCGTGCGGTACTTCAGCCGCGAAAGAGTCCGCGGCGCTTCCACTCGCCCGATCCAGAACGCATCCTCACCACTCCGCCCCGGACCGCCCGGCCGGGCCGCCACCGCCGAGTTCAACCCCGCCTCACACACCATCCCACGTGTCACCCCCGTCGATCGCCCATACGGGAACGAAAAATGCTGAGGTGCATATCCCATCTCACGCGCGAACACCGCCACACTCTCGTCAATCTCCCGCCGCGCCGTCACCTCATCGCACGCCGACAGATCCCGGTGCTCCACGGTATGAACCCCAAACTCCCAACCCGGATTCTCCTCGCGCATCGCACGCACTTCCGACCAGTTCATCGTGGTCCGCGGGGCCACGCCGTCCGGCCGAAGCTGCTCTTCAATCTCTTCAAGCACGCGCCTCCGATCCAAATACGACGCCCCGAGCAGGAACCGCCGGCAAAGATCAACCGCGGCCAGTTCTTCCACCGAGCCGCTGATATCCACATTCACCGCCGGGCTCACGAGCGAGAGAGAGTGCCGCGTCCGCGCCTTGAACGCCACGTACAGCCGATCAACCCACTGCGTTTCGCCGCCATCGATGTACCGAGTCGGCAGATAGAGCGTCGCCGGCAACCCCAGCTTCTTCAGAATCGGAGCGACGACCCGCGCGTTGTTCAAGTACCCGTCATCAAACGTCAGCACCACCGCGCTCTTGGGCAGATCACACCCGTTCACGATCGAGTCAACCAACCCCCCCATCGAAACCACGCGCCGACTCGCCACCAGAAACTCCATCTGCCTCGCAAACGCCCCCGGATCAAGATCGTTCGACGGATCGATCCAATCCCGATCCGCCCCGTCCGCCACGCTGTGGTACATCAGCACCACCGCGCCGCGCGCCGGTGCGACGGCCGCTTCGAGCCGCGCCAGCCCCGTGCTCTCCATCATCGTCTCGATCATCGCGCGAATCCGACCCATCCTGACGACCTATCACCCCGAACCGCAACGCTCAGTGCGAGCGCGCCCGAGTCAACGCCCGTCGCGTCAGCGGCACCGCTCCTTGACCCCCCACGCTCCCGCGCGCACGCCCCAACACCACCCTCGCCTGTTCCGCCGCGATCGGCAGCCCCCCCGCCGCAAGCATGAAAATCGGATTCAACATCGCGTTCGACAAACAGTCCGCCATGTACAACGCCAGCAACGTCGCCCACACCACGCCCGACGCCACCATCGGATGATTCCACATCACCACCGGCCATCTCCGAGCAAACAACGCCGCCGGCAGCAGGATCGCCGTCGTCAACGCCGCCAGCCCCACCACGCCACGCTTGCCCAGCGCGATCACCCAAAGCCCGTCGGGGATGATCCTCCCGCCGCCCTCGATCGCCTCATCGATCCACCGGAACCGCGACGCACCAAAGAACAGATCCCCCTGCACCCGCGCCCACAACGCCGTCTCCGTCGAGATCCGCGTGTTCAGCGAACTCACACGATCGGGCGCGATCGCCCGCGCCAGCTCCAGCAATTCCCCTCCAGACCACCCTCCCACCGTCCGCGCCGCCATGTACACAATCGGAATCGCGATGAGCCCGTACACCGGCCACCCAAACCGAATCCGCTGCGCTGCAAACATCGCCCCCGCCCCCACCGTCGTCAGCGCGAGCGCCCCCACCGACTTGCACAGAACGCTCGTCACCGCCAGCCCCAGCACCAGCGCCACCACCGGCACTCCCTTGATCCGCTCCAGACTCTTGCTCATCCACAACCCAAACCCGCACAGCGTCGCCGCCCCCATGAACGACGACACCGCCAGCCCGTGCTGCATGAACACCATCGGCCGGAACCCCTCGCTACGCCGGGTCTGCAGAAAGTCGTGCTGATGAAAACTGTACACCATCGCGCAACTGCGGGCTGATCCGAACCTCCAGCAGCACCGGCGGCATACACCAGCCCTGCCACGAACACCCCGATCGTCAGCTCACGCAGCGCCGCAAGGTCGCTGAAATACACCCGCCCGATCAAGTACGGCATCCCCCACGCCACCATCTCCGTGAACACCCCCAGCGTCCCTTCCTTCGCACCGATCCCCGACAACACCGCCGACGGCATCGGAACCAGGCACCACACAACCATCGGCACATCAAACCACCGCGGCCTGAACCTCGCGATCGTCCCAAAGTCAAAGAGAAACGCGCTCAGACAAATCCCCACCGAAGTTGCAAACGTCTTCGTGTACGCCGGCAGTCCCGGCACGTAATACCCGTTGTACTCCGGCAGAAAAAGCCACGCACCCAAAAACGCCACGATCACCGCACGCCGCGGCCTCATCGTCGCAAAGAGCACCAGCACCACCGGCACCCATCCAAACAACATAATGGGAACCAGCGGCGTCACCGGACCAGCAGCACCTTCCGCAAACGCAGCAATGCCCACAACCCCGTCGGGATCATCACCGCCGCCGCCGTCACCACCCACGCCAGGTCAACCCCGCGCTGGTGACCCCGGAACTGGAACCCGTACCAGTGAACCCCTGCAAAGTGCCGCGCCACCAGCGCCGGCACAATCAACAGCGCAAAGAACAACAGCGAGTACGCCACGTCCATCCGCACGATCGACACCCCGTACCTCGACAACGCCCACGCCACGTACACATGCCCGCTCGCGGTCCCGATCGTCAAACCCGTCACGAACCCCGCGATCTGCCACTCCGCATCCCCCGGGAACATCGCACCCGCCGCCATGTACCCGCCCATACAGCACACCACCGTCGCCAGCGTCCGCACCAGGTTGCTCACCGCCAGATCCTTGCTATGCCCCAGCGCCAGCAGCGCCCGGTCGCTCGTCCCCTGCAGCAGCGAGAACCACACCGACGGAGCCAGCCACAGCGAAATCCACGCCGCCCCCTGGTACCGCGAGTCGTACAAGCTCTGAAAGAACGTGCTCGCCCCCAGCCCGATCCCCAGCGTGCTCGCCAGCGTCAACACCAACAATGGATCACGCGACTTGTGCAACGCCCGCTTCAAACTCTCCGGGTCATCGTTCAAGTGCCGCGCCAACGCCGGGAACTGAATCGACGACGCCAGCCGCAGCACGACCTCCTTGGCCAGCATCGTCAGCGACACCGCCACCCCGTACACCCCAAGCTCCGACGTCGTCACCAGCTTCCCCAGCATCAGCCGGTCGCTCTGCGTCGCCAGAAACGTGATCAGCGTGCTGAAGAAAATCCACCGCCCAAAGTTCATCAGCACCCGCGCGCTCTCGCGGTCCCACCGCATCGCGTCCCGGTGCCCCGGGATCAGCACGAAGCTGTACGCCAGCCGGCACAGGCACGCAGTCAGGTTCCCAGCCACCAACGCCCACACGCTCCGGTCAAACCACGCCCAACCGCACATCACCAGCAGGCTCACAATCTGGGCCAAAAAATCCAGGTACGTCAGCCGACCCATCTCGATCCGCCGGTTCAGCAACGCCAGCGCCGTCGAGTTGAACCCGTTGATCACCGCACTAAACCCCGCGATCGGGAGCACCATCAACAGCACCGGCTCGCCATAAAACCGCGACGCCGGCCACGCTAACGCGCACGACGCCAACCACAGAATCAACCCACGCACGATGCTGATCGTCCACGCCGTGTTCCGAAACTCCGGCTCCTCCCCACGCGGATTCTGGATCAAGCTCGGCCCGATCCCGATATCCGAAAACATGTTCAGCCCGGTCATGAACACCGTCACCAGCGTCATCACCCCGAACATGCTCGGTGCCAGCAACGCCCCCAGCACCACGCTGCTGACCAGCCGCAGCACCTGCCCAACGCCGTAACCCCCCAGCGTCCACAGCGACCCGCGGATCGCCAAACGACGAGTATCCGACGTGCTCGGACCCGAGCCCGCCGCACGCTCCGTCACCGGTTGGACTTCACCGCCCGCCACGCTCAAACAAGCTCCTCAACCCGGCCCCGCGCCGACACCACCGCCGAAACCGCGGCCAGGTCCGCCGTCGCGCCCCCGTGCCCCAGCGGCATCCCAAAGTCCGGCTTCTCACGCCTTCCCAAGACCCAACGATAAACCTCGTACACCTGCCGCGCCTTCATCTCCCAAGTAAAGTAGTTCATCACCCGCCGACGCGCCGACTCACGCATCGGGACCAGCACCCCGGGGTTCGCCGCAAGCCCGCCAATCACTTCCCGGAACCGCGCCACACTCTCCTCCCGGCTCCCGATCGGCACCGCGAACCCCGTCTCCGCTGAGACCAGCTCCCCAGGCCCGCCATAGTCCAGCACCACCGGTACCACCCCCAGCGCCATCGCCTCCAGCACCACCGCCCCGCCAAACTCCCGCACGCTCGGGAACCCGAACAGGTGCGCCTTCCCCAGCCGACCGTGCAACTCCTGGTGCGGAATCCAACCCGCGAACGTCACCGCCCCCGTCACGCCCTCACGCTCCGCGATCGCCCTCAGCTTCGGCATCTCCGGCCCGTCCCCGATCACATCCACGCTCACGAGCCCCGACCTCATCATCGGCGCAACCGCCTCGATCAGCATGTCGCAGCCCTTGTAAGGCACCAGCCGCCCCACAAACGCGATCCGCAGCGGTGGCGCGGGCTCCGGGCCGGCCGACGAACCGTGAAGCCCACCAAAACGCGCCGGGTCCACCGCGTTCTCAGGGATATACACGCATCGCTCGCGGTACTCTTCAGGCATCTGCATGAACGTGTCACGCGAACCCATCACCAGCGCCGCCGCGTTCTCACGCATCGCCCGATAGTTCGGCGCCAGCTTGTACGCGTCACGCACGTAGCTCAACCACTCCCGCTCACGACGCCGCGCCGAATCAAACCCCTTCGGCCAGGGCACCCCGCCGTTCAACGGCCCCACCACAAACGGCACCCCCGCCCGCCGACACTTCTTCGCCAGCGAACTCGCAATCGTCGGACTCAGCGGGATCAACCGGTGTACCACGTCCCATTCCTTCGCCCGAATCCGCGCGCCAAACTGCTTCCAGATCAGCCGCTCCTCATACGCGTACGCCACGCCCCGCATCGCCGTCTTGGCCGTCCACCCCTTGTTCGTCCCCAGTGACAGAACCTTCCCCATCCTCCACGCCCACTTGGCCACCCGCTCCGAATCCAGCGCCGTGTACTCCGCCTCCGGCACGCCCGCCCGCCGCCACGCCTCCAGGTTTCGAATCTGCGTGATCGTGTGCGACGGCGTCAGCGCCGAGATCGCGCGGCTGTGCGACCAACCCTCCAGCGGAACGCTCACCAGCTCGGGGCTCGCCGCCTCCGCGATCAACAACGCTCGGATCGGTCGCTCGCTCATGCCCGCTGCCTTCTGTCACCCGCCCAGCCCGGATTCAATCGACGTAACCTCGCCTCGATCACCCGGGCGCTCCGGTCGCTCCCGAACATCGCTCTCACCCGTACCCGCCCCGACTCGCCCATGTTCGCCGCCCGCGTCGGATCACGCCCGATCGCCTCAATCGCCTCCGCGATCGCCGCCGGGTTCTCTTTCTCGACCATCACCCCGTCCACGCCGTCGCGCACCAGCTCGTGGACGCCGCCAACCCGCGTCACGACCACCGGCAGCCCCATCGCCATCGCCTCCATCGTCGCAACCCCGAGCGCCTCCTCGTGGCTCGCCAGGCAGAACACGTGCGCCGCCTCCAAGGCCTCGCGCACACGCCGCTCCGGCATCGCCCCCACCAGCGTCACGTGCTCGCCCAGGTCAAGCTCCACGATCAGCGCTTCGAGCAACGCCCGCGCGCCGCCCTCGCCCACGATCGTGAAGTGAACGCTCACACCGCGATCCCGCAGCACCCTCACCGCCCGGATCACGTCCTGCTGACCCTTCCCCACATGCAACCGCGAGCACGTCACCACCCGGATCGGCTCCCCTTCCCGACGCGCCCGATACGGCGTCGCGCGCTCAAACACCGCCAGGTCAACCCCCATCGGCGCAACATCAATCCGATCGGCAACCGCCGTCGAGACCCGCGCCAGCACATCCTTCTTGAGCGTCTCCGTCACCGCCGCCGCGAACGCCGCCCGACCCCACTTGATCCCCTGCCCGAGCCCGCTATACACGATCGCGCTGTTCAGGTTCATGCTGTACGTGATCCGTCCGAGCATCGACGCAAACACCGCGATGTACGCCGAATCCCCGCACGACTGCGCGTGAACGTGCGACCACCCCTGCGCCCGCGACAACGCCGCCAGCCGCGCCCCCATCACCAACAACCCCACCAGCTTCACCCGCTCACGCACCCCGCCAACGCCCCGCCCCGCCAGCACCGACGCGCACCGCAACCACCCCGCCGGCCCCGCCGACACAAACGCCCACGCCGCCCGAAGCGCATCACCCACCCCCGGCGGAAACAGGTACGTTGTCCTCGCCATCGCCTCCCGCGACCAATCGTGGCACACTATCGACGCGTCCGGCCGGCTCGTGCTCACAAGCTCACAATCCACCCCGAGCCTCTTCAACTCCGCGATCTCACGCCAGAAAAAAATATGCGTCTGCCCCGGGAACTCCGGGATCAGCTGCGCCATGCGAACGCGATCCGGCAAGCCCGCCCCCCCACTCAACCCTTCACCACTCAACCCTGCCTCGCGTGCTTCTGGATCAGCGCCGTCTGAAACTCCGGGTACCACTCCCGAAGTTCACCCTCGCTCATCGCGTACACCCGCGGCAGGTTCCGCAGCGCATCCAGAATCCCCCGCGCCCGCGGGAACGACAACTGCCGCTTGGTCACGTCCTTGATCGCCTCAATCAACAACCGCCGCCGCAAGAGTGACGCCGTCTCACGCTGCTTCCGCGCCGGGTCCGAACAGTGAAGCCGCGTCAACACCAGCGGGTTCATCGCCCCCAGCGAGGTCGTCACCCGTGGCGGCATCCGCCCCCCCGGCGATCCCACGTGGAACATCTTCGCCTCGAACGCCGTCAGCAACGCCCCGTGCCGCGAAACCCGGTAGCTCTGGTCCGAGTCCTCCCCCGCCGCGTACCGCGCCAGCATCTCCTCAAACGGTTCGCGCACCGCGAACTCACGCCGGTACGTCACCCGGTTCCCCGTCATCGTCTGCCGCGCCCCGACTTCCATCCCCCGCACCGACTCCGGCACCCCGTGATCCGGGAACGCCGCGTCGTAGGGCACAAAGATCTCATCCGCCTTCAGCACCCGCCGGATCGCGTCACGGAACCTCGATCCCGACTCCGAGGGCGTGACCGTCCGCGGCGCGCCAGCCCCGGGCCGCGCCGCGTCCTCGGGCGTCGTCCCCACCTCGATCATGCTCACGCCGGCGACCTTTCCCTCCCGGTCGCTCTCATACACGCTCATGATGATCTCAGCGCAGTCCGGGTACAGCAGCGAATCGTCGTCGATGTAGAACACCACATCCGCCGTCGCCAGCCGCAACCCCTGGTTCCGCTGCGCCGCCGACGACGCCCGCTCCGCCTTGTCGTACCGCCACTCGATCCCCGGGAACGCCGGAGCGATCTCCCCCATCACCTGCGCACGCGTCGCCTCCCACCCAGGGCTCGCATCAACCACGATCACCCGCGCCGGCGCCCGCGTCTGCCCCGCCGCCAACCTCAAACAGCGCGGCAGGATCTCCTCACGCTTGTACGTCGCGATCACCAGATCCCACGTCAACCGCCGACCAGGCCCCGCCACGCTTCCCTCAACCGTTCCGTTCATGCTCACGATTCAACCAAAGGACACCCAACTCACTGCGGCGTGAACCCGTCCCGGATATACGCCAGCACCGCGTCCGCCCGGTACTCCGCCCGCCAGTTCGACCGCGACTGCTTCCTCGCCTCCGCGATGAACGCCTCGAACGTCGCCGGCAACCCCAGCGTCGCCGCGTACGAACCCACCGAGCGGCTCGAATCCTTGAACTTCACCTGCACCGCCGACGAGCCCGTCTCGCCCACCGCGGACACCCACTGCGCGAACGTCTGGTTCGTCCCCCCGTCAACCACGAACCAGTTGTTGGCCGCGTAGCTCGAGAAGTACTTGTTCCCGAAGAACTTCACCTCCGCCTTCGGGAACGGCGCCTCGTCCACGATCACCAGATACGTCTTCGCCGCCGGCTCGCACACAATGTTGTTCGAGACCTCGCACGGATCATACTTGCTCGTGCTCGACGCGTTCATCTCAAACGCGGTCCCCTTCCAGTTGTAGATCGTGTTCCCCCGGATCGTTGTCCCCCCCACCGCCGGAGCAATATTGCTCGTGAACGAGATCGCCTGGTCCGTACCCACCGACGTCTTGTTCGCGATGATGTTGTTCTCCACCAACGCCGGGCCCGGCGGGTACACCGGCGCATCCGGGAACACCGACCCCACGATGATCCCGAACCCACGCGGCGTCGACGCATCAATATCCCGCGACTCCAAAATCACGTTCCCACGCGCCGTCGCCGGGGCAGTCCTCATGAAAATCCCGATCGCGTCCTTCACGAACAAGTTATCCTCGATCGTCCCGCTCACGTTCATCGAAACACCGTGCGAAGACGCCCGCGTGATGATGTTCCGACGGATCATCGTGTTGATCACGCCCTGCCTCAGATACATGTTGTGGTTGAAGATCGTCGCCACGCACCCGGCCTTCGTCTCGTCCCAACCGTTGTGGTCGAACACGCAGTCCTCGATCGTCAACCCGTTGATCATCTCCGCATAGATACCCTGCGAGTGACCGTTGTTGCTGCAGCTATCCAAAACCAGGCAACGCCGAATCCTGAAGTTCGTCACGCCCAGGTCGCCGCCCTGAATAATAAAGTTGTCCGCGAACCCCTGCACCACGCAGTCCTCAATCAAAATATTCGTCCCAGGACGCAGGAACACGAACCCGCCAACATCCTCCGACCCCGTCCGCGCGTTCGCCCACAAGTGGATCCCCACCATCGCAAAGTGCTCGTTGGACGCCGGCGAGCCCGTCCCGCCCTGGAAAAAGATCCCGTACTGAACACCCGTCCGCACCACCGGCCTCTCCGCCGCAGTCCCGTACGCACCGATCAACTGCATCTCCAGCGCGCTCCGACCAGACTTCTTCCACTGCCCGAACGCACCGTCAAACACGTCGCCACGCTTGAGCAACAGCCAGTCCGGGTACTGATGCCGGATCAACGCCGCGCCCGCGCTGATCGTCTTCTTCGCCTTCGCCTCCGAAAGCCCGTCGTTCGCGTCGTTCCCCGTCGAACTGCTCACGTACACGATCCGCGTGTCCACGCTCGGAGTGAACTGCGTCCAACCGCTGCTGATCGTCACCGAATACCACGCCGTCGGGTTCGAGCTCCCCGCCGCGTTCACGGCAGTCACCCGGTAGTGGTGCGTCCCGCCACCCGGCGCGTCCGTGAACGCCGTCGCGTTCTTGGCCACCGTGAACGACTGCTTCGCGCCCCACGTCGTCCCCGTCGCCGTCTCACGCTCCACCAGGAACGACGCCTCGTTGTCCGAGTTGTCCACCCACTTCACGTTCGTCTGCGTCTCGTTCCCAACGTCCGTCGCCACCAACCCCGAAGGATCGGCCGGAACCGTGTCCTGCACCGTCACCGTCACCGCCGGGGTCACATACCCCGACGCGCCGTTCACGTTGTACGCCTGAACCGTGTACGTAAACGTCCCCCGGCCCGCACTGGTCAACATAACCCGTCACGTTCGCGTCAACGTTCACCGTCGGCGAACCCGACAGGAACGCCGGCGTCCGCTCACCTGGAACCCCGACTCGTTGATCGAATTATCAACCCACGAGACCAACGCCTTCCGAGTCCCCAGATCCGACGCCGCCAGACCCGTCGGGATCGCCGGGGTCCCCACGATCGTCACCGGCGTCCACGGCGTGTACGCCGATTGCAGACCCGTCACCGTGTTCACCGCTCGGACCTTGTAGTGGAACGTCCCCACCCCCGGCGTGTCCGTGTACTCCGCCACGTTCGCCGTCGTGCGGAACGTGATCGGGCTGATCCACGCCGTCCCCGACTGCGTCTCCCGAACCACCTCAAAGCCCGTCTCGTTGCCGGAATTGTCGTCCCAGATCAGGATCGACTGCTGCCCATTCCCGCGTCCTCCCGCTCAGGTTCGTCGGCACCGCCGGCGGTTCCTTCACCGCAACCTGCACCCACGCCGTGTCCGCCGAGTTGCCCGACGCGTTCACCGCAAGGAACACGGTAGTGGAACGTCCCCACACCCGGCGATCAACATACGAAACCCACGTTCACGCCCACCGTCACCGTCTGCTTGTTGATCCACGCCGTCCCCACCAGCGTCTCGCGGTCGATCTCAAACCCGCCCTCGTTGTTCGAGTTGTCCTTCCACGTCGCCGTCGCCTGCGATCCGTTCCCGTTGTCCACCACCGCCAGGTTCGACGGCGCCGCCGGCGGAGTGTCCGCCGGGTCCGGGGTCACCCAGTCCGACCACGCCGAAGACCCCGCCGCGTTCGTCGCGCGAATCCGGTAGTGGAACGTCCCCACACCCGGCGTGTCCGTCCCCTGCACCACGTTCGCCCCGTAGGTCAGCGTCACCGCGCTCCCCCAGGTTGTCCCCGTCAGCTTCTCGCGGTTGACCTCAAACTTCGTCTCGTTCACCGAGTTGTCCGTCCAACCCAGTTTCACCTGCGTCAGGTTCGTCAGCGTCGACGCCTGCAGCCCCGTCGGCGCCGCAGGGGGCAGCGGCGCGATCGTCACCTGCGCGTACGCCGAATAGGCCGACGCCCCCGCCGAGTTCACCGCACGCAGCCGATACCGAAACGTCCCGTCCGCCGGGCTATCAATAAACTGCTCGCTGTTGCCCGGCGCCGTCAGCGTCACCGCCGCCAGCCAGGTCGTCCCCGACGCCTTCTGCCGCTGAATCTCAAAGCTCGACTCGTTCGTCGAGTTGTCCTTCCACGTCACCTTCGCGTGGACGCCGTCGTTCAGCGTCACCGCCGCCACCGAGCTCGGAACTCCCGTCGGCGGGAAGTCCGTCACCACGATCTGCACCCAAGGCGTGAACTCCGACGCCCCAAGATTGTTGAACGCGCGAACCCGGTAGTGGAACGTCCCAGGCCCCGGCCACTCCGTGTACGTCGTCGTGTTCTGCGACACCACGAACGCCGAAAGCCCACCCCACACCGTCCCCGTCAGCGTCTCACGCTCGATGTCAAAGCCCAGCTCGTTCACCGCGTTGTCCGTCCAGGTCAACCGCGGCGAAGGGCCCGTCACCACCAGGTTCGACGGCGCGGGCGGCAACACGTCCGCCACCGAAACCTCAACCCAATCCGTCGCCGACGACGCCCCCACCGTGTTCACCGCGCTCACCCGGTACCGGTACGTCCCCGGCCCCGCCGGATCACGGAACGCAGCCACCGTCGGACCCACGCTGAAATCCAGCGCCGCCGCCCACGTCGTCCCCAAGAGCGACTGACGCTCGATGTGCGAACCCGTCGCGTCCGTCGCGTTGTCAACCCACGTCAGCCGAACATCTCGACCGTTCCCCATGTCCTCGGCCGAAAGCTGCCCGGGGGCGTCAGGCACCGACCCGCTCGAACCCTTCCCGTTCCGCCCCGTCCGCCACGCCGATCCCAGCCGCGAGTTCCCGCCCGCCGGAGCGTTGGCCGTGTTCGATCCCGAATCGCCGCCCAGCGCCGGCACCGTGGACCCATCAGCACTCACACCATCACCCGACGCCGCCGCCGGACGCGCCGGGCGGAAGCCCGCAACCCGAGGCGCCGCGGACTTCTGACCCGTCGCCCGCGCTGCGGTAGCCAATTTGCCCGAACCGTGCGCTCGAAACGCTCGTGTCAATCCGAGCACCCGACGGTCGCACCGACGGACGAACACGCACGCCCGATCCCTGAACCGGATCGCCCGCACGCGGATCAACCTGCGGAGCCGCCAGAGCCTCTTCCGAAGAGACCCCAGCCGTGACCGGCGTCATCCAACCCGCCTGAGCCAGTTCCTCCGGCACGCCGATCACCGGCGCCACAATCGGCCGGTGCGCGTTCGCTCGCGGCACCATCCGCACGATCTTCGAGCCGTCGGGAAGGGTCGTCACCACCCTCTCAAGTTCCATGGCCGCCCCGTGCCCCGACGACGCCGGTGCCCTGAGACGGGGCTGCGCTGGCGGATTCGCCGACGGTGGTTCCAACGCCGCCGAGACCGCCGAAACGGCCACGGTACCGAGAACCGCAAGAATCCAACGCCAAGACTTCATAGGAACTGCCATAGGTCCTTCCCTCTCGCCGCACAGCAGCGCTACGGGAGAGTTCGACTCCCCGGGGGGATGCCCTGAGAGGTCGTTCGTTTCCAAGTGCTCTTGTGGTCTCGCGCGACCACCCAGGCGGCGCAGCCTCTCACCGCAGGGTGAAGCCGTGCCGTGTGTGCCGTCCACTGGGGGACAGCCACTCCCGGGGGTTCCCCCGGAAAGCCGGGGCGTTATCCCCGGACGCCGCGCCATTCTGAGAGCCAATCAAGAAATTGCAAGCAAAATCTTTGGTGTCTCCACCCCACGCGGGCGGGCTCCGCCCCCGTGAACTGCGCACCAACAGCACGCCTCACCGACCAAAGTGCTCACTGGACCACTCCAACAGTCAGGCTATCGGCAGTTTACGACGGCAGGTTCCAGCAGAGACCGATCGATCTCGAGCTCCGAACCCCGACCGATGATCGACACCTGGATCACCAAACGGTCCTGCGCGATCCCCCGCTCCACCACCCCGCGCACACCCCGGAACGGACCGGACTTTACCTCCACCACCGTCCCGTTGGCGATCGGATCGCACGCCG
>JBGAOD010000095.1:0-14926 GCA_044221955.1 Phycisphaerales bacterium
TAGCGGCACGCTGTCTCTCCCTGCCGGACGGAAAACTTATGAGGAGAACCACTTCCGGTCCTCACGCTGCTATCGCACGGCCGGGAACCAGGCGGTGTACTTGATGCGGCCGGCGTCATCGAACCCATCGAACATGGACACTTCTACGGTGCCATCGCTCCCCGTGCGGAAGAGATGTGCGTACGGCCAATTGGGGCTAGGAACACTCAAGGCCGTACACCAGCGGTATGGCACGTACCGAATGTCTGGCTGGGCATTCACTACCGAAGTGCGGAAGACGACTTCAATCGCGATGATCGTCACAACGACCGACAGGATCCATGCCACACCGCGGATTCTTCGCGTCACGGGGATACTCCTTTTGGTTAAGGGGTTAAGGAGGAATCGACAACCCGACGCTTAGTTGTGCAGAAATCGAAGAGGAGGGTGGGCGTGCGGTCGGTCTCTGACTCCAAGACGGACGCTATCTGCCGTATCGTGCCTTCTGCGCGGGGGATCGGGGATTCCCAACGCCCCATCGGGGCGTCGGGTTGTAGCCACGGGTGGAGCGGCGGCGGGGCGCAGCCCGCCGACGCGGAACCCGTGGGAGGCGGTCCCGTTCTTCTCTTGCTCGCCCCGGCGGGGCGAAGGGATCGCCCGGCCCTTGCAATGAAGATGCCTCCGCCCCTCCGGGGCGGCCCGCGTTTTCGTCACGACTTCCACGGGTTCCGCGACGCTCGGGGCCGCGTCGCTCCACCCGTGGCTACAGCCCCGCGCCCCTTTGGGGCGAAGACATGAGCATCCGTGACCGTGCCAAAGATGCACGATGCCCGGCACCTACTCCCAGGTTCTTCTGCACGTCGTTTTCTCAACGAAGCACCGCGAGGCGTGGATCACGCCCGACGTTGCGGAGCGCCTCTACGCGTACATGGGCGGCATCGTCCGGGCCGAGAAGGGCGTGCTGTACGACGTCGGCGGCGTGGAGGATCACGTCCATCTGCATCTTCGGTGGCGGCCCGACGGCTCGGTGTCGGACTTGATGCGCACGGTCAAGGCGCGTTCATCGAGGTGGGTGCACGAGACTTTCCCGAGCCTCGGCGCGTTCGCGTGGCAGGAGGGGTATTCGGTGTTTACGGTCAGCAAGTCGCAGGAAGGGGCCGTCAAGAAATACATCGCGGGTCAGGCCGAGCATCACACGAAGGAAGATTTTAAATCCGAACTGCTGCGGTTGCTGCGGGCTCACGAGATCGAGTTCGATGAGCGGTATGTGTTTGATTGAGTTGTCGCGGGGTTGGAGGATCCCTCTGCCCCGTTGGGGCAGGAGCGCGCGAGCGATCTCGCTCCCACGGGTTGCGCTCCGCCCGCGAGGACGCGGGCTGCGCTCCACCCGTGGCTACATCCCGGCGCCCCGGTGGGGCGAAGATCGGGCGGGGTGGGGGATCGCGGCACGGCGGCCGTCGCGTCGGCCGTTCTGCGCGGGGGATCGGGGACTCCCGACGCCGCATCGGGCTTTTTGCCCGGGGCATCGGGCCTTCTGTTCGCCGCATCGAGACTTCTGTTTGCCGCGTTGGGCCCTCCGTGTGGAGCAAGCGGAACTCCCAACGCCGCGTTGGGCTTTCTGCGCGCCGCATCGGGCCTTCCATTTGCCGCATCGGGCCATCCCTTTGCCGCGTTGGGCCATCCCTTTGCCGCATTGGGCCTTCCCTTCGCCGCGTTGGGCTATCTATTTGCGTCATTGGGTTTTTCTATTTGCCGCGTTGGGCTTTCCCATCGCCGCGTTGGGAGGGAGATTCTTCAAATATCTCGTTCTTGGCGAGAGTCACCCCGTGATGCCGCCGACGTTGGGAGTGTCCGCGCACTCCCGCGCGTCATCACAGAAAGGACCGCTCTCATGGCAGGTTCATGGCTCCCGACCAACGACACGGCGCTCGACCCGTTCATCAACAACTTTCAGACGCTGATCGCCGGGTCGCCGACCAGCTACGGCCTCGTCGCGGCCGACGCCACCGCCATCACCGCGGCGTACACCTCGTGGCACGCGGCCTTCCTCGCCGCGACCAACCCGACCACGCGCACCAAGGGGACCGTGGCCACCAAGAACACGCAGAAGGCCAACGTCCTGGGCGTCGTCCGCCGCTACGCGACGATCATCCGCGCCAACCTCGGCGTGTCGGACGCGCTCAAGGTCGGGCTCGGTCTGACCATCCGCGACACCAGCCCCTCGCCGGTCCCGCCGCCCTCCACCAAGCCGGAGCTGGCGATCACGAAGATTGATACGGGCTATCAATCCGTGACCGCGCGCGACGAGGGGTCGGCCGCGCCGCGAGCCAGGCCCGTGGGCTCGGTCGGCCTGCTGATCTACCGCGCCGTCGGCACGACCGCCGCGACGCTGCCATCGGAGGCGACGTTTTTGACCTTCATCGGGCGGCCCGACGTCCAGAGCACCTTCGACAACGCCGACCGCGGCAAGATCGCGACCTACTTCGCCCGCTGGACCAACGCCCGCGGCGAGGTCGGGCCGTGGAGCAACCCCGTGAGCGCGGCGATCGCGGCGTAAGGCTCGCCCGGCCGTGGCCGAGACAACGTGCGCGGGGGCTCCGTGCGTGAACCGGGGCTCCGAGCGATCTCTGTTCTCCACCCCGTGACCTCATCGCGAGCGAGGAAGACCATGCGCCCCGAACCCAAACGCACGCGGCAGACGAAGACCCCGCCCCCGGAAGCCTCCGGCCAGCCCGACCCGAGGCCGGTCACCGACTACTCGGTCGTCCTCTCGACCGTCGGCACCAACTCGCGCGTCACCGTCACGCTCGGCCAGCCGTGCGTCGTCCGCCAGCCCAACTGGGCCTTCGTCAACGTCAGCACGGGGGCCAAGACCTACGCGGCGTCGGTGAGCGTCGTGGACAACACCACGATCGTCTTCGACTTCTCCGGATTGCTCCCGGCCAAGGTCGCTTTTATTGAAGTCCCCTACCAGGACCAGCAGGTTCAAAATGCCTCCGGCGGGTTCGTGTCGCCGGGGGCGCGCTGGTTCAGGGCGGCGTAGCGGGGCGGCAACGGGCCGGGTTCGCCGGGCGGTGACGGGCGGACCGGCCTCGCGCAGGCTCGGCACCCGCGCTCGATCGCGCGCGATTACCGCCTGCGCCATCGCCCGCGGAGGTACTGATAGTCCAGGTTGTCCTTGGCCGTCGAGTTGAACTGCTGGTTGGCGCTCATGTCGATGGTGCGCTTGTCTTCCCACTTGTGGATCGACGCGTGCCCGTCGGCGTACCCGAGCGTGCCCAAGCTGCCGTGCCAGACGGTCAGCGTGTCGATCCACTGCGGGTGGTCGAGCCACATGACCCACGAGCCCTCGTTGCACCCGCGCGGGTCGGATTCTTCCAGGAACGCGAAGTTCTCGACGGCCGCCACAGCTCGCTCATTCGCTTGGCCGAGCGGATTCTCACCGCCGATCTGCTTTTCCCATCCGTCGTCGCCGGCGAAGGAGTTGGGCATCGAGTACGTCACCCAGGCGAGGTTCGCGCCGGCGTTGGTCCGGTAGATGCTGCGCTTGTCCGACGGGCAGTGATAGACACTCGGGTCCTGGGCGTAGGGGAAGAGCTTGCCGTCGCGCAGGCCGCGGATGTGCGCCTCGACGTTGGTCTGGGCCGCCAGCTGCGCGGCGCTGAGGGGAGTTCCGTTCGGAGCTTTGGGCCAGTCGACCCAGCTCGACTTGAGATAGGTTGTGTCGGTCCAGGAGCTGACGAGGGCTTCTTTCGAGTCGTTGGCGTACAGCGTGACGCACTGCGCGAGCGAGCGCTGGTTGGCCAGGCACTTGGTGGCCCGGCCCGACTCGCGTGCGGAGCGCAGGGCTGGCAAGAGCATCGCGACCAGGATCGCGATGATGGCGATGACGACGAGGAGTTCGATGAGCGTGAACGCGCTGCGTATGAGGGATTGGCGCGGCATGGTGACTCCGGGGGGAGTCTACCAGAAGAGAGACGACGTGCAAATAGAGAAAGAGATTGGCCGGGGCCACCTGCCACGGGCTCGCCCGTCGTCAGAGGCGAGTTGAGCGGCCGGGTGGCATCGAAGTCATCACCGTGCCATCGAAGTCCCGCCTCGGGACTTCGATGTTCTGGACGCACTTGGCTTCACGCATCGAAGTCGGGAGGAGCCCGACTTCGATGGCACGGGGCCGGTCTCCATCTCAGCCGACCGCCGTCTGCAAGTCTACCGTCGCGCCGTTCGCCTCGGGCCTGCGGTCGAGGCCCGTGCGGAGTTCCTTGACGAGCCCCGCGATGTCGCCGCGCAGGGGGGCCGTGAAGACCATCCGTTTTGCGGTGATCGGGTGCGTGAAGCCGAGCACGCAGGCGTGCAGAGATTGGCGTTCGATGACGGGCTTGCCGTCGCGGCCCAGGAACGGGCGGCCGCCGTACATGTCGTCGCCGACGATCGGGTAGCCCAAGTGAGAAAGATGCACGCGGATCTGGTGCGTGCGGCCCGTTTTGAGTTCGAGCTCGACGAGGGTGTAGTGATTCGAGCCGGCGTGCTTGGGCTCGTTCATGCGGACGGAGCGGTCGGAGGGGCCGTCCCAGGTGTAGTGCTCGCGCACGCGGTAGATCGTGACGGCGTGCTTGCCGGCCTCGTCGTGGCGGACGACGTACTTCTCGCGGTAGCCCTTCTCGCGCGAGGGGTGGTTGCCGATGGGGAGGTTGATGACGTCGTTGTCGGGCTCGATCTTGCCGCGGACGACGGCGAGGTAGCGCTTGTCGACGGTGCGGTGCTCGAACTGGTGGCCGAGCTTCCAGTGGGCCTCGTCCTGCTTGGCAAAGACAATGCAGCCGGAGGTGTGGCGGTCGAGGCGGTGGACCACGCCGGGGCGGGCGAGGTCGTGGCCGACGGCGGAGAGGTTGCCGCCGAGCTTGGAGTTGTTCTGGAAGTGGTACGCGAGGGCGCTGAGCATCGTGCCCTTCAAGTGCGAGCGGGCTGGGTGGACGATGATGTCGGGCTGCTTGTTGAGGACGATGAGGTACTCGTCCTCGTAGAGCACGTCGAGCGGGATGTTCTCCGGCTGGATGTTCTTGTCCGGCGGCGGCGGAACGACGACCTCGACGATGTCGCCCTTGCGGAGGACGGTGGAGACCTTCGGGGGCTTGTTGTTGACGAGCACTCCGCCGCCCTTGATGACGCGCTGGAGCTGCGTGCGGCTCATGAAGCCGATGCGGTCGGTGAGGTAGCGGTCGAGGCGTTTTTCGAGGTCGCGGTTGATGTGGAACGTGACGCGGCGCAGCTCGGCGTCGTCCTCGGTGGTGCTTTCGGCGTCGGGGTCCGAGGAATCGTGGTCGGAAGAGGCGCGGCGGGCGGCGAGGCGGATGGACTCCTCGTCGACCTTGCCGCCGGGTTTGATTTGAACGCGCGGGCCGGCGAGGCCGAGGATGATCTCGTCGTCGGGGGGAGTGGCGGGGTCGGGGGTGTGGGGGTGAGGGGGCAAGGCAAGAGAGGGTAGGGCGAGGTGGCGTGCGGTTGATAGCGGTGGTGAACCGAGGAGTCGATGAGCGGTACGCCCCGAGAGGCTTGATGGAAGAGGGTTGGGGTGGCCTCTTGCGCGTCGTGTGCGATGCGGCGTTTGACGCTTGCGGAATACTTTGGACGAGGGCGTGTCGTTATGAGCACACATGTGTGTGACGTTGGCACGCGATGCCACGGACTCGTGTTCGTTTCGTCGCAAAGTAAGAATAACGGAGGTTCTCCGCGCGGGGTCGATTGACAGACGGAACTCGCGTCGGCAGACTGCGGCCTCCTCAGGAGGGCCACGTGTGAAGAAGCAATTCTCTGTGTTGATCGCTTGTCTTCTTTTGATGGGCGGCGCGACCGCTGAGCCGCCGGACTCGTTCTGCGGTCCGGTCGGGAGCGGCGGTGATGGGCAGACTGGAATTGCGGTGTACAACCCGCCGGTGGGTGACAATCCGCCGCCGCCGGGGATGTGCAATTCGGAGGCGATTCCGAATGCCGCAACGTTGTTTCGGGAGTCGATGTGCTGGCGAACGCCGGCGGACGCGGACTTTGATGGAGGTCCGCCGCAGCAGGTCCCGCAGGGCAGGGATGGGTTGAATCTTGATCTGTGGTTCGGCGTGGCGCCGGGTGATTATGCTCCGAAACATCGTGAGATTACGGCGAGCGCGAGCCCGCTGGTGGCGCGCGAGGTTGCGTACATCCCCGGGCCGTCGCCGATGGATGAGCGGGCGGTGCTGGAGGACGCGGTCGATCTGGTGACTGGGGTGCCGCTGCTGCAAGAGGTTGACTTTGAGCTCCCGTTCGGGAGTTCGGTGTTCCGGCATGTGCGGACGTACTCGGAGGTGCCGAGCTTTGGCACGGCGTGGCCTGAGTTTGATTTGCCTTCCACGCACAAGCGAACAGGCTCGATACCGGAGCGGTTGTTCTGGGATTGGCACGGTCAGGGCTGGATGATGGGAGAGAGCCCGATTCTGCTGATCGATGCAGCGTACGCGGGCTGGCAGAATACGGGCTCTCGGCGGTGTTACTTCATCCCGGATGCGCACCACGCGATTCCGTTTGTGTTTGATCCGTTGAACGGGACGTGGGTTGCGCCGGCGCGGTGCGATGCGATCTTGAGTCAGAGCGGCGGGCAGTGGGACGCGACAGGTGGGAGGTGGGTGACACCCCCGACAACGTTCTATGTGTGGCTGCACCACCAGTCTGTGAAGTACACGATCGATGCCAGGTACGATGACGTGTATCACGACGTGTTTTACGACGGCACGACGAGCCTTGACCCGGGGCCGTTGGAACGCCCGGGCAAGCACGACATTCCGCACGATCCGATCGCTAATAATTTGTATGCGGGCATGGGTATTCCGTACTTCGGGGTGGTGCGTCAGATCGAGGACCGGTACGGCAACGCGATCCGGTTGAACTACGCGAGCACGCATCGGCAGCGCGATTGCGATGATCACACCGCGTGGCCCGAAGGCACAAGCTACACCCACGATTGCACGGAGTGCTGCCCGCAGTGTACGGAGAAGGGGCAGATCCGCAACGCGGAGTTGCTGACGGGAGTTGACCCCGGGACGGGTCTGGGCGGGCAGGTGCAGTGGACGCTGTTGTATACGTATCGGACCTTTGAGGGGGCTGGGCGGCCGGTGACGGATGCGGCTCCGTACGATGATTCGCAGTATTACTTCAGTCATCAGCGGCAGCGGGCGGTTCACTCGATTCATGTGTATCGCGGGTTGCCGCCTGGGCTCACGCAGCAATCGCTGGAGTCGGACACGTCTTCGCGCACGATCGGCGGGCGGGAGTTCTGGAAGAAGAACCGTGCCGTGTGGGCGGCGGGCGTGCCTTCGGATGTGTCGCAGCAGGTCACGGACTCCTGGGAGATCCTCGCGGCGATCACGGCGATTGATTCGGAAGCGCCGACGGCGCCGGTGGTGCCGCTGGAAAATCTGGCGTGGACTCCGGTGCCGGCGGGGTGGGAGTACGAGACGAAGTATTTGTACTCGGACAACTCGGCCGTGTTCGAGCAGACGCAGCGTGCAACGGATCGGCTTGTCGGCGTCAAGGGTGACGATCAGGGGTATCTTGAGGATTACACGCCGTACTTGTTGATGAGCACGGTCAAGCACCGCGCGCCGGGGGGCGACGGGCCGGTCTCGACGCGTCATTCGATCTACCGGTACCGGTACGCGGGCAATGGTGGTGATTCCTACGGACAGCGGTATTACTTGTCAGGGATCTACGAGCCGGGCGTGTTGGAGGGGATGCGAGAGAACCTTCGGCACGGGAGCGTGGAGCAGCGGAAGCTGTTGGTTGATTGGCCGGTCCGGTTGTTGTACTGCACGGACCAGGACACCATCCCGCGGCGGGGTGCGAGCGGTTCGAGCGCGTATACGGACGCTCCGTTCGAGCTCTTCGCGTCGCAGCGTTTCTTCAAGTGGGACCAGGGAGTTGGCAACCCGTTCATCGCGCCGCGCGACCCGTTTGGCGATTCGGCGATGCACCATGAGATGCTCGACGATTATGCCCGGGTGGCGCACGGGAAGTTCGTGCATATTCCGGACGGCGAGACGGCGTACGCGCGGCGGGTTTCGGATGACGCGGACCGGGTGTATCGGGTGTACCGGTTCATGGCTTCGCCGGAAGATCGCTGGAAATTGCAGATCGAGGGGGAGGGGCGGGACAATCCGTACCCGACGGCGATGGGGAACGGGAATAAGAACGCCCCGGGCGCGATCGGGTGGCTGCCGCTGAGGTCGATGTACCACGAGCCGTACCTGTACGTCGGGCATGACCCGAGCGACTATGAGCCGGGCGTGGACTGGACGCAGATCGAGAGCAACCCTTCCTACGCCATCGCCAACGATACGGCGACGTGGCTCACGGTCATTGACGAATATAAGAACGACTTGGACGCGAACGTGGCGTACGAGCAGGGTGTGCGGCAGCAGGGCTCGGGGCGGCAGCTTCCCGTGTCGCGGCGGGTGGTGCAGCTCAACCGGTCCGGGTTCGTGCTGCTTGACAAGACATGGAACTTTGAGAGCGGGGCCACGGCGCAGAGCGGGGCGGCCGAGCAGTTTGCGTACGACACTCAGAACCGGCTTGTGAAGCACGGGAGCATCGGCTGGGGATCGGCCTGGAATGAGAACGCTCACGAGAGCGGCAGCAGGGGTCTCGTCGAGGTCTTCCACTACGACGACTGGGACGATTCGGCGGGCGTGCATCATTATCCTCGCGAGATCGGCGCGAGCGGGATCGCGAGCGGTTGGGATGATGCCGGGCCGCGGGTGTGGTTGAAGCAGTGGCTGCGCGACCACGAGCGGTCCGAGCAGGTGCTTGCGGAGGTGACGTTCTTTGACGGGCTGGTTCAGGCGGTTCCGCTGGACTATGCCAGTCTGGCTAGCGTGCCGTTCGCGCAGGCGGGTCGGTTCCTGAAGCGGACGGAGGTGGCGTACCGGGAGAACGACCGCAAGAAGGGGTTGTTGTGGCGCCGGAGTATTGAGGAGCCGACCTTTGTGTCGCCGACTTCGAGTGCTCTGTATCCGATTGAGGCGGACACGTTCGATGAGCACGGCAACGTCGTGTGGCACGGGCGCGGGATGCTCGCCGATCCGTTGAGCGGATCGAGCGGGTCGAACCTGGACGAGCGGATATTTCTTGCCTACACGCGGTACGACACCTTCGGGCGCGTCCTCGACAGCGTCGTGGATGCTGGCGTCGGGCACCTCATCACGGACGGCGAAAGCGTACCAGATCCGCTGATGGATTCGTCCGCGGCGGCTTTGCACCTGACGCGATGCGCTCCGACCCCGGCTCTGAACTACACGACGAGCTACAAGTACGACTCGTACGGACTGTCGCAAACGCGGTATCCAAACGGGCGGTACACCGTGACCACGCACACTCCGCGGTGGAGTGGGGATGAGGTGGTGGAGGCGCAGCGCACCTACCGCGACCTTGTGCTTCGTGGGGACCAGATCTACGCGATCGGGCCGGGAGAGGAGATGCTGCTCGTCGGCGAGCGGATGATGGGCGGCACGATGGTGCGGTGGCTGAGCCTGCCTGCGTTCGGCGGTGGGGACTGGCTCTCGGTCAACGGGGCGGAGACGACGGAGGCCGTGTCGGCAGTGAGTGTTTCGTATGACGCGAACGGGAGCATGATCGGTTTGGCGCAGACGGGGGAGGACGGGGCGCCGATCCTTGAGGCGAAGGCTCAGATCGGGCGTTTCGGCGAGGTCGAGCGCCGGATCGAGCCCGACGGGACGCTCACTCGGACGGTCTCGAACTGGCTGGGGTACACGGACCGCGTGTATCGCGGGACCAAGGACAAGCATGTGTTCTGGGGTACCGCGCCGCCGGGCGGGCCGTTCGATGATGACCTTCTGTTGACGGAGAAACGGTACTACGGCGAAGCGGATTCTCCGAGCAGCGTGCGGAACTGTCGCAAACTGGTCGCGATCCGGCGCTACCAGGACGTGCTGACGCCGCGGTATCCGGGCGTGAACGAGACGAACGCGCAGGACACCACTGGGATGGTGGAAGCGCACGAGTATGACTGGCGGATGCGTGATGTATGCGTCGTGCGTGGGTCGGGCGGGCTGAAGCAGAGCCTGGAGCATTCCGATTCGCTGGCGCACCCGTTCACGACGACACTCACTTTTCTGGATGCGAGCGGCCGAGTCCGCGCGGTGGCGGTGTACGAGGGTGATCCGCCGAGCGGGGCACCCGACCCCCGGACGCTGGGAATGCTCGACGCGCTGCCCACGGCGCAACAGATCTGGGCGACCCATCCGCTCAAGTTGAGCGAGACGGTGTATGACTCGCGCGGGAACGTGAAGGAGTCACGTCAGTACGACACGTCGAGCACGGCGAGCGTCACCGACTACCTGACCAGCGTGACGTACTTCGATCCGGCCGGGCATCCGACGTGGTCGCGGGGTTCGGGGAACGAGGTTGAGGTTCACGAGTACGACGCGCTGGGGAGGATGGTGGAGAGTCGCACGCTTGCGCAGGGGATTGAGGTCCAGCGTAAGGAGATGCAGCTTGATACAGACGGAAACGCGGTCCGGGTGGTGAGCTTTGAACGGGCGACTGACTCCACTTCGGCGGTGCTGACGGCCCAGAACTCGGTGCGGTCGGTCGTGTTCAACTGGTACGACGCGAAGAGCAGGCTGATCGCCAGCGCGGACCTGGGAACGCGGATGTGGGGCGCATCGACCGGTAGCGACGTCGGTGATCGGTTTGTGTCACGACGAGACCTCGCGGACGTGCCGGAGCGGCCGGGTTCTGCTGGTGTGTGTCCGGTTGTCGTGATGAGCGCCGAGACGCCGGGGAGGTTGATCGGGATACGCACGGACGTGCTGCCGCCGGGCGCGCGGGTGACGGCGTCGGAGTTCAACGATCAGGGTTGGCAGACGCGGTCGGTGGCGGCCAATGGTGCGGTTACGGTCAACGTGCATGACGCGATTGGGCGTGTGCTGTTCAAGGTCGAGAACGCGCCGGTTGGGGGCAACACGGGGCCCTGCCGGATCACGGCTTCGCGGTACGAGAAGGGAAAGCTGGTTGCGACGGCGAATGTCAATACGGATCCGTCGAGCGAGTTTCTTGCGGGGCAGTTGAGCGCTGCGCCCGTGATCGATTGGAACGGGACGTCCGACAGCACAATCCAGATCTCCCATTTCTTCTACGGCGGGCGGGTTGTTGACTCGGCGTACCAGAGCTCGGGGTCGCGGCTGATGTCGGGGGTTGCGGGGGTGCGCTTCCCGGGGAACGCGATATTGACCGGCGGCGGCGAAGAGCCCGCGGACTTGAGATTTCAGTATTTCCCGGATGGGAGTCTGGCGTCGCGTTCGGATGAGCGATCGAACGAGTTTCGGTACAAGTATGACCTGCTCGGGCGGCTGGTGGATATTGATGTGCAGTATGCGTCGGTGTTCGCCCCGCCCGGGGGGTTGCCGCTCGATCGGATCGCGTGGGTTCATTACGAGTACGACCCATTGGATCGGCCGAAGAAAATTACAGCAAAGACGCGCAGGCCCAACAGCCAGACGGATGTTCCCGAGATCGTTGCGGTCAACGAGTTTGCCTACGACGGGCGCGGGAACCTGAAGACGGAGAGGCAGGCGCACGGGACGGGGTTCAACGTTGAACCGCCGACGATCGAGTACGCGCGCGAGTTCAGCGCGGCGAGCTCGGGGAATTACGATCGGCTCGGGTCGATCAAGTACCCGCTCAAGTCGGGTACGGCGGGGGCGCGGCGGCAGCTGGTGTCGAGCTATTCGAGTACGGGCGATCAGGGCGTCAACAGCGCGCTGGGCCGTGTGACCAGGCTGACCGACTCCTTGCTCTCGACCGCGAACCAGCTCGTGGTGAGCTATCAGTACGCGGGCTCTTCGCGCGTGGTCGGGCAGACCCAGGGGAACACGGTCGGTTGGGCGGCGACGGGGACGCTCGGGGCGCAGGAGGTCGGGTACCCGGGGCTCGATGCGTTCGGCGAGATGGCCGATTTGCACTACAAGAACGGTGCGAGCGGCGCGACGGTGTACCGGGCGCAGTACGCCAAGGACGCGATGGGCAACCGGACGGTGGCGCGGGTGACGTATGCGCCGGGGAGTTCGGCGGCACACGACAATGACCGGTCGGCGCTGCTCGGCTATGACGCTTTGAATCGGCTTGTGGTTGAGCGGCTGGGGTTGCTCGATACGAGCGGGACCGTTCCCAGCATCGTTCCTTCGACCGCTTCGTTCCCGGGCGGTTGGCGGGAATCCTGGACGCTGAGCCAGCTTGGCACATGGCAGTTTGGGTTGATCGATCAGATGGTGGGCGGGCACGAGACGATCGGGCAGGTGGTGAATGCTGCGCCGGTCGCGACGCGTGTGGCGCACGCGACGGACGCGCGGAATCGGTTGTTGCAGGTCAATCAGGCCGAGCCGTTGTCGATCGGGTCTCCGGGCCCGGACGGGTCGGTGACCCCGACCGGGCCGTGGCATTACCAGTTGCAAGTTCCGGTGACGTTCGACGTGGCCGGGAACTTGGTGGCGGATGCGAAGTACTGGTACCAGTACGACGCGTGGAACCGGTTGGTGCAGGTGAACGCTCGCGGGGCGGCGCAGTTCGATGTCCTGACGGGGCTTCCGATCGCGGGGTCTACGCCGGGGGCGTGGATCGTTCACTACACCTACGACGGGCTGGGGCGGCTGATCCGCGCCCAACGCCCGAGTACGGGGACGAGCGTTCGGAGCGAGCGGTATTTCTACGACGGCGTGCGGCGTGTTCAGGGAGTTGTTCACGACGGGCTTGCAGAGTTCGGGCTCGGGCGGGCAGGTGAGTTTGGGCGGGGAGATCGGGCAGACGGGAGGGAACACCGGGCCGTTGCCGACGGCGGACCGGGAGTATCTGCACGGGCCGGGGTACGTCGATGACGTGCTGGTGCAGGTGGAGAAGAACGGGACGGCCCTGTTCATCCACCAGGACGCCTCGCACGACGTGGTGTCGCTGACGAATATTGGTGGCACGGTTGTCCGTCAGATCGTGTATAGTGCGGCCGGGACTCCGCTGATTGTTGAGGATCTGGGGAGTCACCCGCCGTGCCGGATCGGGCACCACGGGCTGTTCTTTGAAAAGTTGAATACGGCGGGAGTGGTGGGGTCGAGCACGGAGTTCGTTTCGGCGGCCTCGGAGGGTGTGTATTACAACCGGAACCGGTGGTACGACCCGGGGACGGGAAGGTTTATCGAGCAGGACCCGAACGCGACGGGGGTGGGGCTGCTGGGGTTGGCGAGCCGTGGGGGGATGCTCAGTGCGGGGGTTTCGGCGCTGAACGTTGAGTCGATGTACGGGGACGGGGCGAACTTGTTTGAGTACCTCGGTTCGAACTCGATCGGGAAGACCGATCCGGGTGGGTTGTTCCTTGATCTGTTTGGCCCGACGAGCACGCTGGAGGTTGAAACGGACGAGATGCAGAGAGTCATGGATGCCGGACGGACGATCCAGGGGGTGGTGAACAACGTATTTGTTGGGTTCGCAGCGACGCAATCACTCGATGCGGACTGGGCGACCGATTGGAGCCGGCCGGACAGCGATTTCTCGGGAAGCGCCGCGACAGGTTCGAGGAGAGAGGCGACGGAGGGAACGGAGGGGGATGGGCTGGCCTGCGCAGTTGACATTCTCAGTGGCTTGAAGAGGACGATACAGATCGGCGGAAAGGCCGTCGGACGTGGGGGGAATTGGCACCATGTGATCCCCAAGTACCTCGGCAAGATCATCGGGAACTCGGGTCTCCTTGTAAAACTGCCGGTGAAGTTCCACAAGAAGTACCATGCGGCGCTTGATCGGGTGCTTCGAGGCATGGACATTCCTCACATGCGAGCACCTTTGGAAAAATGGGCAATCTGGATTCAGAAGGTTGGACTTCGGAAGGGAATCAGAATGATCAAGCAAGGGTTGCGTGAGGCAACCGCAGAGTTCTCAAAGGAAGCTCCCGAACTTGAAAATGTCCTTGAGGAAGCACTCAAGGGATTGCCATAATATGAGAATAACTCCGGTCATGAGGGCAAGTCACACATCACAGCTGCTCGAAGTCTCTTCGGAGGGTCACGAGGTCTTGGACGCGGATCCGATCTGGCGTGCGAGATTCGAGTCGGAGATTCGCTGCGCGGACTGCGGGATGCCTCGTGGCGGATATCCCCCTGTTTCGATTGATTCGTATGTCACGCGACCTCCCGTCGCGGTGAGCGCGCCTGTGTGGTTCACCTTTCCACCAGTATTTCGCGTGGGACTACTTGACGATCTTGAACCGTACTTTCCTCATGCGATTCGTGGCAAATGCTATGTTGTCCGCCGGGGCAAGGCTGCTCTCTGCAAGACTCACGAAACATGCTATGTGAGGCGCGAGCAAGAACTGATCGATGATCGCAACACATACTGCCGCCACCGGCAGTGCGAATCGTGTGGGAGGTTCATGAACCGTGTGGGATGGGCGGAGGGAGCGATCCTGCGGAGGTACCTGTCGGATGCGTTGGTGTATCAGAGCACTTCCGGCGGCCTGTATATCGAGAGCAAGCTTGCGACGCAACTGAAACTTAGGAAGAAGTACCCGGATCTGCTGCTGTACCCCATGAAGATGCTCGACGACCCCTTGGACGGTGACACGCTTCCCGGCGACCCGGGTTGGGACGGCACTTTTCGGGAGCGACCCACCCCTCGTGCGCCTAAGGGACGGCCGCACAAGACGCGATGGACGTACTAGGCGGGTTACGGGGTTATAGCGAACTTGTCACGTAAGAACTGCTGACCTGAGTTCGGCCCCGGCGGGCAAGTGAGTCTGGGCGGGGAGATCGGGCAGACGGGCGGGAACACCGGGCCGCTGCCGACGGCGGATCGGGAGTACCTGCACGGGCCGGGGTACGTCGATGACGTGCTGGTGCAGGTGGAGAAGAACGGGACGGCCCTGTTC
>JBGAOD010000096.1:0-14929 GCA_044221955.1 Phycisphaerales bacterium
CCGCTCGATCTCCACCGAAGGCGACGCCGACCCGCTCGTCGTCAGCACCGACAACTGCCGCGACGCCTCCTCCAACGCACGCGCCGTCGGCGAGCGAGAATCGCACCCCGCCGCCCCCAGCGCCAACCCGGCCAGCAACGCCACCACCCACGCGCCCCGGCGCGCAACGCCCCGAGCCACGAAACCGTTCAACGAAGAGTGCTGAGTCGTCATGCGTGTCCTTCAAACCTCAAGGGGCCAACAACCATCCCCGGGCGGCAGCCCGCCGGGGCGTTGACTTTAGCACAAACAAGCACGTCACATCGCCCGAACCGTCCCCCGACCGGGTACCCACCCATCACCCCTACGCACCCACGCCCGTCCCGGCTCCCACAACCCCCGGCGCACGCCACAAAACACAGCGTCTCAGGACCCCGCACCCCGCTCCCACCGATCTTCAACCAAACAAAGCCCCGCACGCGCGCGCTCTCGCTCAACGCTGCTTCGGTTCTTCCCGAACCGACGGACCCGGCCCGCTCCCCGCGTCCTTCCCCGCTCCACTCTCCGCCGCCCGGACCGGAGGCGTGTATTCAATCGGGTAATTCGCGCGAGGCCGATACATCGCCCGAATCCACGCCACCGCGTCCTCAAAACGCCGATCCTCGACCGACTGAAACACCGGCGAATACCCTCGCTGCCCCGCCCGCCCCCCAACCTCCGGGTGCGGGAACAAACTCCGCGTCCGTGGCAACCCCAGGTGCAGCAACGGCGACTTCGCCGGATCCTCGTAATCGATCAACGGCACCCCGCCCTTCACGCCCTGCGCTCCAACCCCCTTTCCCTCCGTCCCCTTCCCTCCCGCCTTCCCATCCGCGCCCTTCTCCCCGCCACCAATCCCCAGCAATCGAAATCGTTCCAAAATCAGAAAGTTCGTGTACACCGCCGCGTCCGTGTTCGGACGCCGCGTCGTCAGCCACAGCCGCCCCGCCTCGTCCCCACCGTGACACTGGCTCGTCCCGCACGAGTTCATCAACCACGTCGAATACACCCGCTCCCGGAACAACTTCATCGCCGGAGGATCTTCCTGCACCTGCACCTGCCCGTAAAGCTCCCGCGCCTGCAGCTTGAACATCAACTCCAAAATCTGCGCCGGCCGCTTCCGATACAGCCCCTCCCGCCCCGCGTTCGTCGGCGGAATCAACGGGCTCGAAGCGTAATCCTCGATCATCTTCTTCACCGTCTCCGGCTCCACCAACATCCGCGGCGGATCACCCAACTCCACCTCGTACACCCGGATCAGGTTCACCTCCGCCGGCGACAACAGCGGGAACGCCGCCTCCTTGCCCGCCTCGGCGCTCTTCCCCGGGTTCTTCTTCGCCTGCAACGCACGCCGCAGCTTCATCTGCTCGTTGAGCCACGTCTGCAACCGCAGCCCGTCCGGGTTGTCCGGCTCACGCGACAGAACCCCGGTCACCTCGTTCAGCGCCAGCGTGTACTTCTTCCGCCCACGAAGCCACTCCACCAGCCGAATCCTCTGCTCAATATCCGAATCATCGATCGCCGCACGCATCTCACGGTACCGCTGACTCACCGGCGGCTTCTCATCAATCGACCTCACGTCCTCGGCCGGGAACGCCGTCGCCACCCCGTTGATCCGCAAAATCACATGGTCCGGCGTCCGCTCAATCACCGCCCCGCTCAACTGACGCCCATCCTTCAGCACCAACTCCGCCTCCGACTCGTCCGGCTCGTCCCCCCCAACTTCCCCCCCAACTTCCCCTTTCGTCTCCGGCGGAACCACCGGCACCAAAGCCCCCGGCGGCGCGAAGCCCACGCCCGCCATCAGCGTCAGCAACGCGACAACTCCCCACAAACGCGCAATCGTCAATTCAAACAACACCATTGGATTGGGCTCATTCTCGCCGCACGCGACCGCGATTCCCACAACCGCCACGCCACGCCACGCTCGACCCACACGATAGCACGGAATCGGACAACACCGCCCACGCCCGCCCCGCGCCCCGCCAATGCACATACCACCCGCCACCCCGCCCAGTTCCAAAAAAAATCGCCGGCGCGGTCCGCCGCGCCAGCGAAAATACTGCTCCTCCATGACCCCCGACGACCAGCCCTACCCCTGCGCCGTCGGTACCTTCGCCATCGTCTCATTGATCCGCTGGCTCAAAAGATCCGGCGTGAACGGCTTCACCACGTAATTGTTCACCCCGGCCTTGATCGCCTCGATCACCCGAGCCTTCTCCGCCTCCGTCGTCACCATGATGATCGGAGTCGTCTTGTTCGTCTGACGGATCGTCTTCACAAACGTCAGCCCGTCCATGTTCGGCATGTTCCAGTCCACCAGCATCAGGTCCGGCTTGTACGCGCCCACCTTGCTCATGGCGTCCTGCCCGTCGCACGCCTCCTGGATCTCCGTGTGACCGAGCTGTGCCAGAACCGACTTCTGGATGTTCCGCATCGTCTTCGAGTCATCAACCAGCAAGATTCTCATACGATGATCCTTCTCACAAAGCCCTTCAGCCCGAATCCAACGCAAACTCCAGCACCAGTCCCGCTCCGTCTCCCTCACGCCGTCGCCGCGCTCTTCTTCGCCTCGCCCCCAACCCCGGCGGCCGCGGCCGCGCCCGGGCTCTGCTGAATCGCCAACTCAATCACCAGCTCCCCGCAGTCCGTCGTACACGGAATCTGGATGCACGGCACGTCCGTCTGACGCGCCACGCTGTGCCCCTTCCCAACCACCACGCTCGGGCACGAGATCGAAACCTTCTTGTTCAGGAACATCGCCTTCGCGCCCCCGCTCACCATGTTCACAAGCTCGCCCACCGCGTCCGCAAAGTCCGCGCTCTCGATCGTCAGCTCCTGCCCGCAGAACAGCGAAACCACACGCTCCGCAGTGTCCCGAGGAAGGCTCAGCACCACCGACCCCACCACGTCCCCGCTCATCCCGATCAGCCCCGACACGTCAAACGTCGGGCCCGCACGATCCTTGATCCGAGGTGTTCCCACCGTCACCGGCAGTTGCAGCATCGTCGAAAAAACATTCTGGATGCTCGCAATAAACGGCTTGATATAACTCGCGTCCATGCCTGCCCTCGCTGGTTCTTCGTTCCGATTCCGTCCTTCCCGACGCCCTACCCCGCCTGTCTCTACTCTCTCCGCCTCCTGCCTCCGCTGAACCCTCTAGCCCCCCGCGCTCTTCCGCCCCTCCGCGATCCTCACCAACTCCCCAACATCCACGATCAGGCTCACCCCGCCATCATCACGCACCGTCGCGCCACTCACCGTTCCGCTCTGCGAGTTCAGACCGTCCAGCGCCTTGATCACGATCTCCTGCTGACCAATCGGCCTCGTCACCAGCAACCCCACACGCTTCTCGTTCTGCGTCAGCACCACCACGAACGGACACTCCACCGGCTTCGAGCTCTCCAACCCGAACAACTCCGCCGCACCGATCAACGGAAGAACCGCGTCACGCAGACGCATCACCCGATGCCCGCCCACCGTGCTGATCTGATCGGCCAGCGGCCTCACAATCTCCAGAATGTTTGTCAGAGGGATCGCATAGATCTCGTGCGCCACCGCCACCATCATCGCCGGAAGGATCGCCACCGTCAGCGGGATCGTGATCGCAACCGTCGAGCCCTTCCCCGCCTTGCTCGACAGGTCAATCGACCCGTCCAAACTCTCAATGTTCGTCCGCACCACGTCCATCCCCACGCCCCGACCCGACAGATCGCTCACCACCTCGGCCGTGGAGAACCCGGGAAGCATGATGAACCGGTAAATCTCCTTGTCGCTCAAACCACCCGCGTCCTCGCTCTTCACCAGCCCGCGCTCCACCGCCTTCTTCAGAATCTTCTCACGCTGGAACCCACGCCCATCATCAATGATCAAAATCTGGACGTGGCTCCCCTCGTGGCTCGCCCGCAGCGTGATCGTCCCCGTCTCCGGCTTCCCCGCCGCAACGCGATCCGCCGGCATCTCGATCCCGTGGTCCGCGCTGTTCCGCAGCAAGTGAACCAGCGGATCTCCCAACTCCTCGATGATCGACTTGTCAACCTCCGTCTCCCCGCCCTCGATCACAAGGTCAATCTTCTTCCCCGTCTTCCCGCACAGGTCGCGGATCAACCGCGGGTACTTCCCAAAGAGCTTCTCGAGAGGCTGCATCCGCGTCCGCATCACCGCGACCTGGATGTCCGCCGTCACTCGGTCCAGCCCGCTCGCCGCCAGCGTCATCGCTTCCTTGGACGCTACTTCCATCGACGCCGCCGCCCCCAGCTTCCGCGACAACGCAGCGATCCGGTTCTTCTGCAGCACCAACTCGCCAACCAGGTTCATCAGCGTTTCAAGCCGACCGACCTCAACACGGATCGTTTGATCCACGTTCGTCGCCTGCGCCTGCTTCTTCGCGCCGCCCGCGTCCCCTTCCTCAACCTTGCGTTCTACGCTCCTCGAAGCGGGCCCCGCGTCGCCCGCCACCCCGCGCGACGCCACCCGATCCGCGCCCTCCGAAGGCCCCGGCCGCGAGGGCGAATCCTCCCCGCCGCCGTCGCTCGGACCACCCCGCACGCCGTCCGCACGCAGCGCCGCCTCACCGTCCGCGCCCGCCGCCAGCACGCCGCCCGACAACGCTCGACCCGCGGCGAGATCCTCAATCCGCGACACCAGAACTTCGATCGGCCACTCCGCACAACGTTCCGATTCAGCGCCGTAACCTGATCCCGAAGAACCAGGCACACGCCCGCCAACCGCGGCAGAAGCTGCGTCAAACACTCCGCCGAACCGTGCTCCGCCGCTTCCGCGCCCGGACCAAGCGACCGCGCCAACCGAGTCATCCCCACGCAACCAAAGAAGTCCACCGCCTTGCCAAACTCTTCCCCCAACGTCACCAACGCCGCCGCCGCTTCCGCACGCGATCCCGCCCCACTCAACCGCCCAACCTCCGCCTCCACACGCCGCAACGACTCGTCCAGATCCGCGACCAGAAACTCCACCAGATCCTGCTTGCCCGGACCGAGATCGAGCGTCCGCTCCTCGGCGCCGCCCGCTTCCCCCACACTCCCCTTCGCGCCCGCCGCCGCCTTCGGCGCGATCGCGGGCGCTCCCACGCTCGTCGCGAGAGCACCCGCGCTCGATGCTCCCACCGTCTGCCGACCCTCACCCAGGCTCGACAACTCCCGCACCAACTCCGCGGGCGCAGCCGAGAGATCCGCCCCCGCACGGATCTGTCCAAACTGAACCTTCAGAATGTCCACCGACTGCAGCAACAGGTCCATCATCGCGTGGTTCACGACGATCACCCGGTTCCGCGCCGCGTTCAGCGCGCTCTCCGCCGCGTGCGCGATCGACACCAGGTTCGTCAAACCCAGGAACGACGCGCTCCCCTTGATCGTGTGCAACGCGCGAAAAACCTGGTTCAGCATCTCCGGGTCGTCCGGCCCGTGCTCCAACGTCACCAGGTCGCCCTCAAGCTGATCCAGCAACTCCCCAGACTCGGTCAGGAAGTCCTGCAAAATCCCGGCATCAAACCCGCCCATTGACACGGCCCGCCTCCACTTCTTCAACGCAAACCAGGCTCACTTGCCCGAGGCGCCCAGGGTCTTGCGATAACAGAACGCCTGCGGCAACGGCATCGCCGTGAACGGAGCGTCCGTCGGACGGATCGTCTCCGAGTGCCCGATGAACAACGCCCCGTCATCCGCCAACTGCTCGTGAAACGTCCTCAACACCAAAGCCTTCATCGCGTCGTCAAAGTAGATCATCACGTTCCGACAGAAAATCACGTCCCACACCCCGTGCCGCTTGGCCGCCAAGCGATCCTTCAGGTTGTGGATCTCAAAGCTCACCATCGACTTCACCGAGTCATTCAGCGTCCAGTACACCCCGTCCTGCTTGAAAAACCGTTGCCGGTTCGCAGGGCTCGTCGAACGCATCGCGTACTCCGTGTACTTGCCGCTCCCCGCCGCTTCGATCGCTCGTTCCGAAATATCCGTCCCCAGGATCTCCACACGCCAATCCGCCAGCCTCACCCCCAGAGAACGCTGCACCATGATCGCCAGCGTGTAAGGCTCCTCCCCAGTCGAGCACGCCGCCGACCAGATCCGCAAACGCTTGCTCGTCTTCCGAGCCTCCAAGATCTCCGGCAGCACGACCTTCTCGAACACGTCCAACTGCGGCTCGTTCCGAAAAAACGACGTCTCGTTGATCGTGATCCGGTTGAACATCTCCTGGAACTCATCGTTCTGGTACGGCCCGATCGACAAGTACTGCAAGTACTGGTCAAACGCGTCCATCTCCAGCTCCGCCAGCCGGTGCCCCAGCCGCGATTCCAGGATGTACTTCTTGTTGTCCGGGAAGTGAATCCCCGCCCGGTCATAAATGATCTTCCGCAGCTCCGCGAACTGCTTGTCCGTCATCGAGATCTTCGTCGTCGTCGGCTGCATCTCAGTCCTCGCCTTGAACCCTTCCCCTCACCATCTCAAACTCAACCGCCCAACTCCCCCTACGCCGCCGCACGCGCCGCCGCGCCCACCAACTCCGTCCCGAAGAGCTTCTTCAGATCCAGCAAGATCAACAGCCGATCCGGCAGCTTCCCCACACCCGCGATAAAGTCCGCGTCGATCGAGCACACCATCGTCGGCGCGGGCTCCACGATCTCGCCCGAGATCCGCAGCACCTCGTGCACACGGTCCACGATGAACCCGATCACCTTCCCGTGAACCTCAACCACGATGATCCGGTTCTCCGAACTCCGCTCCCCGCTCGCAAACCCGAACCGCTTGCGAAGGTCCAGCACCGGGATGATCCGCCCGCGCAGGTTGATCACCCCCTCCACGTCCGCCGGGCTCTGCGGCACACGCGTCAGGTCCATCATCCGGTTGATCTCTTGCACCGCCAGGATGTCCACCGCAAACTCTTCCGACGCAACCTCGAACGTCACCAGTTGCAACTGCGCCGCCGCCCCGGACGACCCGTCCACACCCGCCGAATCCACGCTCGCCTTGCCCTTCGCGCCCGATGAAACCGACGGACTCGCTGACGTTGCCGTTGACATCCCAAAGCTCCTTCAAGAGGACCGCCCTGTCACGCTCGCGCAACGACACGGCACCCGCATATCGACCCCACCCGTCCCAGGCTTGAACTCCCCTCCAGAACTCATGCCACCACTTCCGGGTACGTCCCGCTCCCTACGCCGCCTTCCCGCCTGATCGGCTCGGCGCAAGCCCCGCCAGCAACGCCGTGATTTCCTCCGGCGTCATCGATGCCTCCGCCGTACCGCTCTCGACCACCGCCCGCGGCATTCCGTACACCACGCAACTCGCCGCGTCCTGCCCAATCACCACGCCCCCCGATGCCTTCAACTCCTTGGCGCCCGCCGCCCCATCGTCCCCCATCCCCGTCAGCACCACCCCCAACGCGCCACGCAATCCGCACCGCGCCGCCGAACCGAACAATTCGTTCACGCTCGGCCGGTACAGCGCCGACGCCGGCTCATCCCCAACACTGAAATACAACTTCCCCCCACGACGCAAAACACTCCCGTGACGCCCGCCCTGCGTGATGTACGCCGTCCCGGGGTGCAACGGCATCTCCTGGTCCCCATGAACCACGCTGATCGCGCAGATCTGATCCAGACGCTCCGCAACGCTCTTGGTGAACATCGCCGGCATGTGCTGCGCAACCACCAACGGCACCGGAAAATCCGCCGGAAGCTTCGTCAGGATCTTCTCCAGCACCGGCGGACCGCCCGTCGAAGAACCAATCAAGACCAACTCCACCGCACGCGACCCAAGCTTGAACGATCGCCCCGCCCTCGGCCCCGCCGCCGATCCCGCCGCCGCCGCGCTCACCGGTTTCCCATGCAAACGCACCCGGTGCTCATAGATCGCACGAACCTTCCCCAGCATCTCCGCTTGCATCGTCGCCGCGTTACCCGCCAGCAGGTTCGCGTCCTTGGCAATCACGTCCGAAGCGCCCAGCCGCAACGCCCGCAACGCCTCGTGACTCCCCGCGCTCGTCAGCGTCGAGCACATCAGCACCGCAGGCCGCGGCTCCGCGCACTCCAGCCGAATCCGCTTCAGCGCCGTCAGCCCGTCCATCACCGGCATCTCAACGTCCAGCGTGATCAAGTCCGGCTTCAGCAGTTTCGCCTTGTCGATCGCTTCCTGCCCGTTCCGCGCGGTGTCCACGACCTGGATAGAAGGGTCACCCGAAAGGATCTGTGAGATCACCTTCCGCATGAACGCCGAATCGTCAACCACGAGAACTCGCACGCCCATCGCCCTCCATCGCGCACATCCGACCCGCACACCGGACTATCGGAACGAACCGACCTTCGATTCACTCTCCTCTTCCTACCTCTGCCCCTAGTGGGGCAGGTTTTCAACCTGCCTCTACCTCCCTACCTCTTCCCTCGATGGAAAAGGTCTTCAACCTGTTTCCCCCGCGCCTACTTACTCAGCACACAACCAGCCTCCCCGCCAGCCAGACACCTCAAGGCACCCCCGCACTCGCCCGTATCCCTCCCAGGAATGGAGCCCAAAAAAGAAAAAAGGCCCAGGCAAACGCCCGGGCCTCCCAAGACTTCACTCCCTACTCGTCACTCGCCGCTCGCTCTCCCCCTCACTTCGCCGTCCCCAACCCCGGCACATGCTCCGCCCCCGACTTCACCTGGGCAGTCGACTTACTCAGCGCCTCGCCCATCGGCTCGGCCCTTCCGCCCAAGTGCGACGCCAGGAACGCCTCAGTCACCGAGTTGAACGCCATGTTGTTCTCCGGTCGCGCAAACCCGTGCCCCTCATCGGGGAACAGCACGTAAGTCACCGGGATGTGCTTCTTCTCCATCGCAGCCACGATCTGGTCCGCCTCGCTCTGCTTCACACGCGGGTCGTTCGCGCCCTGACCAATCAAGAGCGGCTTGGTGATCTTGTCCACGAACGTCAGCGGCGAACGAGACTCCAAAAGCTTCCGACCGTCCTCCGTCCGGTGATCGCCCACACGCTTGGCAAACTGCTCCACCATCGGCTGCCAGTACGGCGGAATCGTCTTGAGCAGCGTGATGATGTTCGACGGCCCCACAATGTCCACGCCGCACGCAAACGTCTCGGGCGTGAACGTCAAACCGACCAACGTCGCGTACCCGCCGTAGCTCCCGCCCATGATCGCGACCTTGCTCTTGTCCGCGATCTTCTCGTTCACCGCCCAGGTCACCGCGTCCAGAAGATCGTCGTGCATCTTCGCGGCCCACTCCATGTTCCCCGCGTTCACGAAGTTCTTACCGAACCCCGTCGACCCGCGGTAGTTCACGCTCAGCACCGCGTACCCACGGTTCGCCAGCCACTGGTGGTACGGGTTGAACCCCCAGTTGTCCCGCGCCCAAGGCCCGCCGTGGACGAACAGCACCATCGGCAGCGGCTTGTCCGTCTTCATCGCGTCGCCCTTGGCCGACTGCGGCGGCAACGTCAGATAGCTCACCAGGTCCAGCCCGTCCCGCGCCTTGATCACCACCGGGTGCATCTTCGCCAGCTTCAAGCCATCAAGCGACTTCCGATTGGTAAACAGGAAGCTCGCGCTCTTGGCCTTGCGGTCGTACAGGTAATACCGCACCGGACCGTTATCCATCAGGTACGACACGACCCACTTGCTGTCGTCGAGCGTCCGCGCCCCAACCGTGAACTCGCCGTCCGCGACCGTCTTCAAATAATCCATGTCCGGTTGGATCGACTTGTCCAGCACCTTCCACTTCGTGCGGTCGTAGTTGAACGACACCGCCTGGATCGTCTTCTCCGTCGGATGCGCCATCACGCCCCCGATGTCCGCCTTCGGATCCTCCGCGACGACGGACGACTTGCCCGTGGCCGGATCGACCAGCGTCAGCGCCGCCGTGTCCCGCCCGCGGCTATCCGTCATGTAAATCTTCGTCCCCGACTTATCAAACCCCGCCGGGTTCGTCGTCAGCGCGTCCTCCATCCCCACCGTCTGAAACGGCGTGGCCTCCAACTTCTCGTTCAGCGTGTAGATCTGGCTCCCGCCGTCGGGCGTCATCGCCAGCCCGAGCCGAACCTTGTAATCATCATCCACCGAGTACCCCGCGAACTGCTCGTTCTTGGCGATCATCTTCATGTCACCCGTCCTGATGTTCACACGGAACAGGTCGTGGAGTTGCGGGTTCCGCGTGTTCAGCCCGATCACGATCTCCTCGGGGAACTTGTCGCTCACACCCTCGATCATCGCCGCAGGCCGCAGAACCTTGCCGTCGGGCCCCTTGGCCGGCTGTCCGTCCGCCCCCGGGATCGTCTCAAACGGCGTCAGGTCCTTCACCGTGTTCGTCGCCAGATCGACCGCGAAGATCTTCCAGTTCTCGTCCCCGCCCAGGTCCTGCCGGTACAAGATGTGCGTCGAGGTGTACGCCCAGTTGTACTGCCGAATCCCGCGCTTGGTGTCGTTGGTCACCGGCTTGGCGTTCTTCGGGTCACTCGCCGGGGCGGTCCAGATGTTCAGCACCCCGTCCTTGGCCGCCAGGAACGACAGCGTCTTCCCGTCCGGGCTGATCTGCACGCTCGCTCGGTCCGGGTTCCCAAAGAAAACCTCCCGAGGGATCAGCGGGTGGTCGTCAGCCCCAGCGAACGCGCCCGACGCGCCCAGCGACATCGCCGCCGAAACCAGAACCTGGACACCGGATTTGTTCATCTGAAAAACTCCATGCCGGAAGAGAAAAAAACTTGAAAATCCCGAAAAACACGCCCCGTGCGCACAAACGCCCGCATGTTCCACGTGGAACACCCCGCAACCGACACTCGACCTTCAAAAGATATCGGCAGGCACCACCAAAGTTGCACCCGACCCGCAACACACCCGGCGCCGCCAGAAAAAATGCCCAGGAGAGGATTTGAACCTCCATGCCCTTGCGGGCGCTACCACCTCAGGTAGTGCGTCTGCCAATTTCGCCACCTGGGCTACAGGGGCTGCAACAATAGGACACAAGCCACGCCCCGTCGAGCAAACCGCCAACCCCGCGCCCCGACCGAGCACCACGCGACCCAAAAAGCGCCCGGCAAGCCTATGGTACGACCCGTTGCGATCCTCCGTTATGCAGACCATGACCACCGACGCCACATCGTGCTTCCAAAGGGTTGCCAAACGCGCCCAGAACGCCGGCGTATTCGGCCCGATTTCGCTCCAGACCGGCGATCGGCTGACCTGCGCCGCGCTCGCGCCCGCCTCACCCGCCGAGTTCAGGATTGATCGGGAGGGCGACCGCCTCTGGATCTCACTGGTCACGGCCGACCGCTGGCTCAGCCAGTCTATCGAGGCCGACCTTGTGCATACCGGAGACAAGATCGACGAGCTGCTCGAAGAAGAGTTGGCCGACCTCGGGTACACGGGGCCCAAGGTGGTGTTCGAGCACTTCCGTTCCGAGGACAAACTTTTTACCTTCCGCACGCCGCTCCCCGTTCCCGGCGGTGACTTTGACAACAGCGCGACCGTTCACAACGCGGGCTCGCTGCTTTTGGCCTACGAGGCCTGCTTCCGTGAGCTGGGTGACATGAACGCGGGCGCGGACGAGGACTAACAGATCGAGACGGGCCCTTGGGGGCGGAGAACTGCATGCGGATTTTGATGTTGGGCTGGGAGTTTCCTCCGTTCGTGGCGGGCGGCCTGGGGGTCGCGTGCTACGGGCTCACGCGCGCACTGGACCGGCAGGGTCACAAGGTTGTGTTCGTGCTCCCCAAGCCGGTCGAGCGCGTGCAAGCTTCGCATGTTCAACTTCTTACTCCTGACGATGTGCTGTACCGGAAAGTTCGCGCGACGGGGCCCGGCGGCGGCTCGGTGCCGATGGCGGCCGATGCGGGGTTCCAGCACGCGGTGATCCGCGGGGTTTCGGCGAGTTTTTCAAGCCCCTACCCGGCGTTTGCGCCGCCTGCGGGTTGGTTCGGGCTGTCGAACGACCCGGCGCAGCGGGCCGCGGCGGTTTCCGACGATCCGGCGGTGCGCGCGGCGTTCCCGACGTTGGCGCTCGGTGAGCAGATCCCGGCGGGGCAGTTCGTGATGCCGACGCCGGAACACCCGGCGCCGCCGCCGCCGCGCCCGATGCACATCGGGACGGGCGGGGGCGCGGGCGTGGGGTACGGGACGGACCTGATCGTGACGCGGAAAGGTACTCGCGGCTGGTGGTGGCGCTCGCGGCGACGGAAGAGTTCGAGGTGATCCACGCCGCACGACTGGTTGACGTACCCGGCGGGCCTGGCGATCTCGAAGCTGAGCAAGAAGCCGCTGATCGTGCACGTTCATTCGACGGAGTTTGACCGGGCAGGAAACAACGTGAACCAGCGGGTGTACGACATCGAGCGCGGGGATGCACGGGGCGACGTGTGATCGCGGTGTCGAACCCACCAAGTCGATCTGCGTGCGCGCTACGGCGTGAACCTGGCGAAGATCGACGTGGTGTACAACGGCATCGCAAGGAGGCGGATCAGCCGGCGGTGGGGGCGCAGATCGAGGCCAAGGACAAGATCGTGCTGTTCCTGGGGCGGATCACGATGCAGAAGGGCCCGGAGTATTTCATCGCGGCGGCCAAGCGCGTGCTGGAGAAGTTCTCCGACGTGAAGTTCGTGGTGGCGGGCTCGGGCGATATGGCGCTGCGGATGATCGAGCTTGCGGCGAACATGGGGATCGGGCACAAGGTTTTGTTCACCGGGTTCCTGCGCGGGCAGGACATCGAGCGGGTGTACGGCATGGCGGATTGCTATGTGATGCCCAGCGTGAGCGAGCCTTTCGGGATCGCGGCGCTTGAGGCGATCCATCACGACGTCCCGGTGATCGTGAGCAAGACGAGCGGCGTGGCGGAGGTTTTGACGCACGTGCTCAAGGTCGATTTCTGGGATATCGACGAGATGGCCAACAAGATCGTGGCGGTGCTGAGGCACCCGCCGCTGGGCGCGACGCTGCGGGAGCACGGGGCGTTCGAGCTGCGGCGGTTGACGTGGGATGGGGCGGCGGAGAAGTGTGTGGAGAGCTATTCGGTGGCGGTGGGGAAGAGGTAGAAATGGTAGAGGCAGGTTGAAAACCAGCCCCACTGGGGAAGAAGTAGGAATGGAAGAGGCAGGTTGAAAACCTGCCCCACTGGGGAAGAGGTAGAAATGGTAGAGGCAGGTTGAAAACCTGCCCCACTAGAGAAAGTAGAGAATGCGAGGAGGTAAGACTCGGATCAGGAGCCGGCTTGGGCGGGGGCCTTGCCTTCTTTTTCGAGCTGCTCGAGTTCTTTCTTCTGGCGCTCGTAGGCCTTTTGCATTTCGGGTGTGATCTTGGCGCTGGCGTCGGTTCCTTGCTTGCCCTGGGGCAGAACCTTGTCGAAGGCGCCGAAGTTCCAGGCGATGAGCACGCCGCCGAGGACGAGGGCGACAACGGCAATGATGAGCTTGATTTTGTCGCTGTTCATTTCTTTCTGGGCCATCGAACGTACTCCTCGGGGCCGCCGCGGTTGGGGTTGCGGTCGGCGGTTTCCATGTGTGGGATGATTCTAGGGTGGGAACTCAGCCGACGTCGCGTCGTTGGAAGAGGATGACTCCGAGCGCGAGGCAGACGGTGATCTGGGCGAACCCGTAGACGGCGATCAGGATGACGTGGTCGGCGGGGATGGGGTTGTTCTGGGTCACGGCGTCGAGGAGCCAGAAGTACTGCAAGTTGGGGAAGACGGCCCAGGCGGCCAGGGCTGGGACGCTGACTTCGGTGGGTTTGAGGAAGACGTAGTTCCCGGCGATGGGCGGGCGGTTGACGGCGACGGGCGTGTTCCCGACGTTGCGAATAGTGAGCGTGTCTTTTTCGACGGCGGTGATGACGACGGCGGGCTTGGCGTCGGGTCCGAGGATGCTGGGGGCGTTCGCGAGGTCGCCTTGGAATGGTTCGAACGCGGGGACGTCGAGGAACGCGCCGCTGGGGCTTGGGCCGTAGTAGAAGGATTCGCCGACCTTGAAGGGTTTGGCGGGGGGCGCGCCGAGGGTGATTCTGTAGGTGTCTCCGGCGTGGTTGAAATCGGCCTGTTCGGGCTGGGCTGGCGCGGCTTCCTTGATGACGGAGATCAGTTGGTTTTTGAAGGCGCGGTTGCCGACGAAGTGGTTGACCAGGAGCGCGGCGAGGAAGACGGCGGCGCAGGTGACGATGGTCATGACCTGGCTGAGGCGTGTGGAGGCGGCGACGGCGACGGCGGTGAGTACGAGGACGGCGATGGCGAGGCAGGCGGCGGCCATGAGGACTTGTGGTTTGAAGTCGGTGTGGAGCGGTTGCCAGGCCCATTTTTTGCTGATCGCGAGGACGACGAGGTAGGCGAGGAGGGAGAGGGGGAGCATGAGGAGTACGCTGACCTGCGGGAAGCTCCAGCCGTAGAAGAAGTTGCACCAGGTGGCGAGGGCGAGTGAGAGGAAGACGGCGGCGAGGGAGAAGAGCATGACGGGCTGGTCGATGTCGTCGGCGGCGGTGCTCATGACGCCGTGGCGGATGCCGAACATGAGGAAGATGAGCATGGTGGAGACGGCGATGAGGATTGCGGTGGAGACGCCGAGGTACTTGCCGACGAGGAGTGTGGGGCGGCCGACGGGCTTGGAGACGACGGTGAGGACGGTTTTGTTTTCGATTTCGCGGCTGAGGACGGCGGTGGCGATGAAGGCGGCGAGGAGCATGCCGAGGACGAAGATGGTGGCCATGCCGATGTCAAGGAGGAGCTTGTTGTCGCCGGTGACCTCGGAGGACTCGTCGTAACCCATGGCGAAGCCGGTGGACCATGTGGAGAAGAACATGAGCACGCCGCTGAGGAGGATCATCATGAGGAAGACGGGCTGGCGGAGGCTTTCCACCAGTGCGTTGCGGGCGATGCTGAGGAGTTGCTGGAGCATGGGGGCGAAGAGGGCGAGTGGTGAGTGGGGGATGGGGAGCGGGG
>JBGAOD010000097.1:0-14407 GCA_044221955.1 Phycisphaerales bacterium
CGTACCCGCAGAACAAGGGGCAGGAGGCGGCGGCGATCGGGTCGGGGTTCGCGGCCAGGAAGGGCGTGGACTTTCTGGTGCCGTGCTACCGCGAGAACGCGGCGTTGTTCATGCACGGGCTGCCGATGCACTACATCCTGCTGCACTGGATGGGTGACGAGCGGGGGAACCAGATCCCCGAGGGCGTGAACATGACGCCGCTGTCGATCCCGATCGGGACGCAGATGCTGCACGCGGCGGGGATCGCGTGGGCGTTCAAGCTGCGGAAGGAGCCGCGGGTGGCGATCACGTACTTTGGGGACGGGGCGACGAGCGAGGGGGATTTTCACGAGGCGATGAACTTCGCGTCGACGCTGCAGGTGCCGTGCGTGTTTTTCTGTCAGAACAATCAATGGGCGATCTCGGTCCCGCGTGAGTCGCAGATGAACTCGGAGACGGTGGCGCAGAAGGCGCTGGCGTACGGGATGCCGACGGTGCAGGTGGACGGGAACGATCTGTTCGCGGTGTACAAGGCGAGCCGTGATGCGATCGAGCGTGCGCGGGCGGGCGGCGGGCCGAGCTTTATTGAGGCGGTGACGTACCGGTTGGCGGATCACACGACGGCGGACGATGCGCGGCGGTATCGGGACGCGAAGGAAGTGGAAGCGTGGACGGTGAAGGACCCGATGATCCGGCTGCGGAAGTTCTTGAATGATCGCGGGCTGTGGGACGATGCGAAGCAGGCGGCGCTGGAAGAGCGTGGGAAGGTGATCGTGGCCGAGGTGGTGAAGACGGCGGAGACGATTGTGGCGCCGACGACGGACGATATTTTCAACTACACGTTCGCGGAGCCGTTGCCGGCGGAGTTGGTCAAGCAGCGCGAGACGATGCGGACGAGTTCGCTGGGGCAGGACCCGGAGCAGGCGGGGTTGAGCGCGCGGTCGCTGCGTGCGTGAGACGCTGGAGCGCTCGCGAGTCTCCCTGAGCGTCGTTGGGCGTCATCGCGATCCAGGCTCGGCGTCGAGCTTTGCTCGGATGCGCTTGGCCCGCTCAATGATTTCGAGCTCGCTCTGCTTTCGCTCGTGGAGCTTGGCGAGCATGATACTGCCCTGCCCGAACTCTCCGGCTTCAGCGCGCTCCCAGATCGCATTGAGCTTGGGTACAGCGTCGGGATCGCCCCAGCACGCGATCGCTTCGTCGAAGGCGGGCCTGAGTCGGCGGGCAAAGTCCGCCGTGACGAGTCGGGTGCCGGTTTCCGCCCTGACGCGATTCTGAAGTGCCTCTCCGGGCGCGGGCCTCTTCAGCCCTTGCCGCTCCAATACCCCCGGCAAGATTTCCTGATAGAGAGCCTCACGCGCCCAGTCGCGCTCGAACCGGAGCGCCGCGACAATGTCGAGCGGATCGGTTTCAAGAAGCCGATACACGCACGGTCGAATTGACTCGCGCCCGCGAGCCGTGAGCGCGTCGTGCGCCACGAGATTGTCGATCTCGGTCAGGGCCATCGAGACTATCCCACCGCCCGTCATGGTGGATACCGTCGTGGCGTGGGGCTCGTTCATGTGCCTGGCCACCAGGAACATCGCGGCGATTCGCTCGGCGGCGGCATCACCGTCGCTTGCCGCGATCAGTCGCCGCGCGTCGGCCCGCAACAGGCGCGCCGCTCCACGGCCGATAGGGAGCTGGTGGAGCGTCACTCCGAGGCCAAGTTCGTACTCCGTACCCCAGTCGCAGAGGTTGAGCTTCGTGGCGCGGAGCAGCTTCTGAATGACCGCCTTGTTCTCGACCAGCGACTTCGTCTCTTCCGCGTTCGGCGTCCAATCCTTCGCGTCCTGCTCATCGGTGCCAAAAACGGTGAACAACTGTGATTCCAGCGCCTCTTGACGGAACTGCCAATACAGCAACGCGGCGTTGCGCTCCGCAGGTTCGGCGGCCACCGAAGCGGGTTGGTCGCTCGTGCCGCGTGCCGGCGAGACCGTGCAGAACAGCGCAGGGAGGAACACAGGTAAGCAACGGCAAACCCGCAGGTTCGATCTCATGCCACACTCCAACCTCGCACTGCCTTTCCAAAGAACGATTTGAGCGCGGAGGGCGCCCGAAAGAAAGCTGCGGCGGTACTCTTTCTACCGAGTTCTCTGAACCGTGTTTCACGTTGATCGCTACAGACTCGGCCCAGTCTTCCAGAACACTGTGAGGACATCGCTGAAGTCGTCCGTCCATGCGCGGGCGGTTGCGGTGTCGTCGATGCGTTCCCATTTCATCGCGCGGAGCATGCCGACCCAGGGGCCGGGGGTGCCCATGACGACCCATTTGCAGGAGAGTCGCCCGGTGTTGAGTTCTCCGGGGGTGGCGTCCTGGAGGGTGTCGTTGCGGTACATGGCGACGACGCCGAGTTGTTTGGCGAGGGCCCCGAGCGGGCCGCGGAGGTCGAGGTAGCGGTTGGTGATGTGGAAGGCCATGACTCCGGTGGGCTTGAGCTTGCTTCGGTAGAGTTTTCCGGCCTCGACGGTGAGGAGGTGGACTGGGATGGCGTCGGAGCTGAAGGCGTCGAGGACGAGGAGGTCGAAGGTGCTGTCGGGTTCTTTGACCAGCGACAGTCGTGCGTCGCCGGCGACGGAGTCCACGGTCGCGCGGCTGTCGGTGGTGAAGGTGAAGTACCGCGGATCGAAGGCGATGTTGATGACTTCCTGGTCGATCTCGTAGAACGTGAAGTGTTGTGATTTGTCTTTGCTGTAGGCGGCGAGGGAGCCTGCGCCGAGGCCGACGAAGCCGGCGCGCATGGGCATGCCTTGGGGCCAGGGGAGCGCGAAGAGGTCTCCGATGGGTCCGGTGGGGTAGTAGTAGGAGGAAGGGAGTTTGCGGAGTTCGGGGTCGGCCCAGGCTTGGAAGCCGTGAAGGGTGTTGCCGTGCATGAGTCGGCGGAAGGGCGTGTCGGGCTTGGTGCGGACGCGGAGCACGCCGTAGAAACTGCGTGTGTGGAGGATGTTGGTGCTCTCTTGGGTCTGGTAGTTCCGGAGGTTTGTCCAGAGGAGGGCACAGGCGGCGGCCGCTGAGACTGCCACGCGAGCGAGGGTCAGGCGGGACGCTTTCCAGGATGCGGGGGTGGGGAAGCCGAGCGCGAGCGCCAGGAAGAGGGCGATGGGGTACTCCTCCATGCGGATGAGGAGGTACGGCGCGACGAGGGCGTTGAAAGATCCGCCGAGGACGCCGCCGAGGGCGAGGCAGAGGTAGAACTTGGTCAGGTCTTCGACGCGGGGGCGCATGGACGCGAGTTTTCCGTGGCAGGCAAGAGCGCCGAAGAACACGGCGAGCATGTGGAGCGAGACGATCCAGAGGATGGGCTGCTTCCAGTACTGCTGCCAGACGAGCGCGACCAGGGCCAGGACGGGGATCAACCCCCAGGCCGCGATGGTTGTGAGGCCCTTGAGCTTTGGCGAGAAGGCCACGATGAAGGTGACGAGGTAGACGGCGAGGGGTACGACCCAGAGGAGGGGGATGGCGCCGAGGTCCATGGTGATGTGCTGGGTCGCGCCGAGGACGAGGCTCGACGGCACGGCCGCAAGAGCGATCCACAGCGTGTAGCGAACCCAGCGTTGCTTGGTCGTCGCCGGAGGTTCGATCGCGCCGGGACCATCCCGTGCGTCAGTCGCCGGCTCGGGGTCGGCGGTGCCAGCGGCGGGTGAGATGACGGTGCCGGGCCGCCGCATGGCGGCGACGAGGCACGCGATGGTCAATCCCGCCCAGACGACGTACCCGGCGGACCAGCCCCAGCGCTGCTGGCTGAGGGTGAGTGTTGGTTCGACGAGGAGGGGGTAGCCGAGGAGACCGAGCAGACTGCCCGCGTTACTGGCGGCGTAGAGGAAATAGGGGTCGCGTGCCTGGGGATGGTCGGTCGTTGAGAACCATCGCTGCACGAGGGACCCTCCGGTGGACATCATGAGGAAGGGCGCGCCGAACCCGACGGCGAGCATGGTCACGACGGCGAGCAGGGGCGAACTCTCCAGGCCTTCGGTGAACGCGCGGATTCCGACGGGGAGGGTGAGGGTTGCGAGGGTGAGCGCGAGGGCGTGGAGGGTCAAGGGGCGACGGCCGGGCTTCATTGCGCCGACGAAGTGCGCGTAGGCGTACCCGCCCAGGAGGGCTGCTTGGAAGAGCACCATGCAGCCGTTCCAGACGCCGGGGGTGCCTCCCAGTCGCGGGAGGATGAGCTTCGCGGCCATGGGCTGCACGAGGAAGAGCAGGGCCGCGCCGAGGAAGATGGTGATCGAGAACAATGCCAGCATCGGGGCATGGTAATCGAGCGTTGTGGGGTTGCAAAGGAATGATGGGTGTTTCGGAGGTGCGCGTCGACGAATTTGTTGGGCTCAGGCAAAGGCGTAGGCCATGGCGAAATAGGCGGCGATGAGGCCGACGCTGGTGATGGCGGAGGCGAACGCGGCGTCGCTGTATTCCATGTCCATCAGGTCTGAGAGCATCCAGATCTGCACGAAGTATGAGAGGCTGAGGCGGTAGATGCCGAAGGGGATGAGGAGGCTGACGGTGGTGGCGAGCGAGACGGCGGCGAAGACGCCGAGGAGTTTTACGATCGTGAGTTTGAAGGTGTTTTCAAACCCGAGCCAGGCGAAGGCGCAGGCGAAGTAGACGAGGATTCCGACGGGGACGCGGAGGAGGGAGAGGACGGTGGCGCCGAGCAGTTCGGTGCCTCGGTAGTTGGAGAAGAGAACGGCGGCTTCGATCGCGCCGCAGACGCCGAGGATGATGAGGGGTTTGATGTACTCCCACTTGTAGGCTTTTTCGGCGGCTTCGCGGTCGAGGTCGAGGCCGCGCTTTCGTTTGAGGTTGACGGTGCCGCATTCGGGGCACTTGGGGGTTTTGAGTCCGGCGAGGTCGTAGCCGCATTTGGAGCAGACGCGTAGTGGCTTGCTGGGTTGGGCGGGCTTTTCCTGTCCGACGACGATCGGCCCGGCGGGCTGCCCGGTGGATTGGTTCGTCCCGCAGGAGACGCAGATGACCGCGCCGGGCTGCATGGGGAGCCCGCAGCCCATGCAGACTTTCAGGCTTGACTCGGGGAGCACGACGGGCTCGAACTCGAGGGCGTCGAGCCCGGCGTCCCACGCGGCTTCCTGCGGTTCCGGGGGCGCGGAGGTTGGTTCCGAGGGCTGATGCACGCTCGCGCTCGCGCGGGCGGTCGGTTGCTTTTCCGCGCACGCCTTGCAGCAGTACCGGCCCTGCTGGTCCTTGACGCGCGGGCGGCCCGAGCAGTCCTGCCCGCACCGCACGCAGATCTTTCCTGACGGTATTGGTTGGGCCACGCGGTTCCCTCTCGATCGCTCGTGCGGGCTGTCATGCCGCGCCCACAGCCTACCAAGCGACGAACATCGCGGGCACTCACGCGACGGGGGATGAGATTCCGTGGTACGCGAAGAGCTTGACGAGTTGGTCCAGCGGGGCGAGGAAGGGCCCGCTGGCTTCGTTGAGGAGCACGCACTGGACGCCCACCGAGCGGAGTTCGTCGAGCAGGTCCACGGCGGCGGGGACCGGGAGGGAGAGCAGTTCGGCGGTTGGGGCGTCGGACCCGGGCTCTGTCCGCAACCCTTCTGCGTCCGCGAACTGGAGCGCTCGCTGGCGGGTGGTAAACGCGAGCGCGCAGTGGAGGTTTTCGTAGGTTGTAGTGAGGGGTTCAAAGCGTCGGGCGCCCGGGCGTGCGATCATGGTCCAGGTTTCTGCGGCGAACGCGGCGGCCCAGAGCGTGCCCATGGCGTGGGCGCTTGGATCGCGGTTGGCGGTAGCCGCGAGTTGGTCGATTGATGCGGTCGCGGGCGAGGTCACGCGTGGGCGATCAGTTGGAGGCTTGCGCGTCCGATGCGGACGCCCATGGCGTGCTCGATGTCTTGGATGACGCCGTGAGATCCGGGTTCGGCGCCCATGACAGTTGCGAGGGCGCGGCTGGCGATGGGCTCGGGCACGTCGCGGAGGCTTCCGTCGGGCATGACGACGTGGACGTGCTCGGAGACGTCGGCATCGAACCGGCAGGGCCCGACGCCGCGGACGTTGGTGATCCTGCGGCAGAGTCCGCGCTCAACGAACGCTTCGAGCACGCTGTAGACCGTTGAGAGGCTGAGGCTCCGCTGGGGTGTTGCGCCGCCGCGCGTGCTGGTAATGGTGGCCCGGGTCATCTCGAACAACTGTTCGGCGGTGGGGTGGGAGGTGGTCGCCGCGAGAGTTGAATAGAGGGCGGCCCGCTGGCGTGTGTAGCGCAGGCGGTGGGCCGCGAAGAGGGCGCGATGGTCGGTTGAGGTTGAGCTGTACACGGTGTGCTCCCGGTGTTGAAGCCTGAGCGGGATGATAGGGAGAGTCCGGTGTCGGCCGAGCGAGTGTGGTGGAGAACCGAAGGCGGCGCGGCGACGAATAGGATGAGCGGTGGACGATCTCTCTTTGCTGTGCGAAACGTGCGGGTACCCGATCCAAGGGTTGCCGATTGAACTGACCTCGGGCTCGGGGGCGGATGCGAGTCGGGCTGAAGGAATGGTCGCGGAGCGTGCGGCGAGCGTGCGTGGGGCACAGTGCCCCGAATGCGGGACGGGGATCGCGGAATCGCTGCCCGGGCGTCGCGGGGGGTCGCCTTGGCAGCGCGGGGCGAGTTTGGGCTCGTGGTTGAGCACGATCGTTGCGATGATTCGCCGCCCGACGGCGACATTTGGGGAGGTGATTGTCAGTGAGAGTCGGGCGGGCGTGCTTCTGAGCGTGAACGTGCTGCTGACGAGTTTGCTGCTTGCGCCGCCGCTGGTCGGCGTTTTGACGATCGATCCGGTGCGTGCCTGGCGCGGGCGGGGTCCGGTGGTTGAGTGGCTGGCGTGGGCGGTGAGTCTTGGTTGCGTGACGCTGGTGCTGTATGGTTTTTTCGGGGCGCTGACGCTGGTGGAGTTTTTCGGCATCCGTTTCTTTGCGCGTCGGCGGCGGTTTCGGCTGAGCCGGGCTGCGGCCCTGCAGGTTTGTGCGCACGCGAGCGTGGGGTGGTTGGCGGCGGGGATTCTGCCGTATTTGTTTGCGCCCGCGGCGCTGAGCATCGTTCAGGTTCTGGGGCTGGGCGATCGCAGGCTGGATCTGTCGCCGTATTACTCGTTGAGCACGAACCTGTCGGCGGTGGCGTCGATCGTGGGGTTTGCGGTCGGGGTCATGGGGGGGATGGTTGCGTTTGAGTGGCTTGTTTTTCTGGGCGTTGGACGCAACCGGTTTGCGAACCACGCGGGGGCGACGGGATCGGCGCGGACGGCGGGGTCGGGACGTGAGGCCGGTTCGGAGAACCGGCCGACCTGAGCCCGGGCGAGAATCGCGCGGCGATGCTGGGGAATCCTGACCTACGCTTGCGTCAGCTCGCCTCTCCAGGCCAATGCCCATGGACACGACTTCGCCCGCGACAACCAACCCTGAAGGGTCGCCTTCTGCGCCAAGTGAGGGGCGGGGCGCGGGCGTGATGAGCGTGGCGGATGTGGAGGCGATCGAGGGCTCGCCGCTGGAAGGTATCCAGGGGGAGATGATGCCCGCGCACCCGAGCGCGGGCGGGGCGGGCGAGAGGGATCTGTCCGAGAACTCGCGTTGGGGCGTGCTGCGGCACCCGCACTTTCGGACGATGTGGTTCGCCGGTTTCGGCTCGTATGTCGGGGGGTGGCTGGAGTTTGTGGCGGTTCGTTGGATTGTTTCGCAGGAGACCAAGTCCGAGGATTGGATGGCGTACCTTGCGATGGCGCAGCTGTGCCCGACATTGTTGCTGGGGATGATCGGCGGGCATGTGGCGGATAGTGTGAACCGGCGGCGGCTGCTGATCCTCACACAGTTGGGGATGATGGTGATCGCGCTGGTGATGGCGGCGGCGGCGTACTTTGACTTTGCTGATCGGTGGGTGTTGTTGGGGCTGTGCCTTGCGCAGGGGATAGTGACGGCGTTCAACGCGCCGGCGATGCAGGTTTTGACGCCTCGGCTGGTGCCCAAGTCGGACCTGACGCGAGCGATCACGCTGAATGGGATCTCGTTCAACTTTGCGCGTTTGGTCGGTCCGGCGTTGGCGGGGGCGATCATGACGGCGTTTTCCGGCAACGGGGCGGCCGCGATTCTGCTTTTCAACGCCGGTATGTTCGTGGTGGTGATGCTGGCGGTTCTGACGACGCCGGACGCGCCGGCGCCGGCGCACATGTTGGGGAAGTGGAAGCACCCCGGGGAGGCGTGGCGTCGCACGCTCGAGGCGGTGGGCTGGGTGTGGACGCGGAAGGGGCCGCGTGCGGTGCTGTTGGCGCTGGTTGTGTTCGGGCTGCTGGCGACGCCGGTGATGCAGCTGATGCCGCTGGTGATCTCGGAGGTGTACGGGAAGAAGGAGGACACGTTCGGCGCGTTGCTGACGGTGATGGGCATCGGCGCGGTGACGGGGGGGATTGCGATCAAGTACATTCCCAAGTGGTACCCGATGCACCACCTGATCCCGGTGAGCATCTTGGGCGCGGGGATCTGGATCCTGGTTTTTTCGCTGGTTTCCAACCCGACGGTCGGGCTGGTGCTGATGTTCTTCATTGGGTTTTTCTGGATGTGGGGTTGGAACAGCTCGGCGTCGGCGATCCAGATGCTGGTGGACGACCAGATGCGTGGTCGGGTGTCGGCGGTGGTGAACACGATCGCGATGGGGCTGATGCCGCTGGGGACGGTGGTGGCCAGCCGGGCGGGGCACCTGGGGGACCTGGCGTTGGGCCGGTTTGCGCCCGAGTTACGGCATTCGGGTTCGGGGACGCAGATGGGGCTGGCGTTTGTTTCGGCGACGCTGGTGATCGCGGCGCTGGTGATGCTGATCTGGCGGACGCCCGAGGTGGATGGGTTGAAGCCCGGCGATCCGGCGTTTGAGCGCAAGCCTGGGCTGCTGAACGGGCTGACCGCGCGATCGCACCGGCCGGCGCGGGGCGGGGATGGTTTGCGTCCGCCCGCGTCCGGTCTTGGGTAAGGGAGTTTGGGCGGGAGACGGAGGCGGTCGGACGAACCGGCGGCCCGCTGGCGGCGTCTACGATGGAATCACCATGCTTCCACGCCGCCCAACACGGGCTATTACCGTCGGAGACTCGCGGGTCGGGTTCATCACCATCGGTGGCGGGCTGCCCGACAAGGACGGCACGCCCACGACGCCCGCGCCGGTGAGCGTTCAGACGATGACGGCCGGGTACACGCATGACGTGGAGGGGTGCGTCGCCGAGATCAACCGGATGGCGGCGGCGGGGGCGGACATTGTGCGTGTGGCGGTGCCTGAGAAGAAGGACACGGACGCGCTGCGTGAGATTTTGCCGCGGGTGCGGGTGCCGATCGTGGCGGACGTTCACTTTCACTTTCAGCGTGCGCTGGAAGCGGTGGACGCGGGGGTTCACAAGATCCGGCTCAACCCCGGCAACATCACCGACCGGGCTCAGGTTATAGATGTCATCCAGGCGTGCAAGGGCGCGGCGGGCGGAAAGGGAATACCGATCCGTGTCGGTGTCAACGAGGGTTCGATCATCGAGCGCCGCGACAAGCAGAAGCGGATGAAGGAGCTGGGCGCGATCTTCAGCGAGCACAAGCACGGGCACCTGCTCGCGATCATGATTACCAAGCTGGAAGAGTACCTCGATATTTTTTACGAGCAGGATTTTCACGATATCGCGATCAGCGCGAAATCCATGGACGCGGCGCTGGTCATTGATGCGTACACGGAGATCTCGAAGCGGTTTGATCATCCGTTGCATCTGGGTGTGACGCACGCGGGGCCGAAGGAGACGGGGACGATCCGCTCGGTGGTGGCGCTGGGGGGGCTGCTGATCAACGGCATCGGCGACACCGTTCGCATCAGCTACGCCAACGACCCGATCTTCGAGGTGGAGGACGGTCTGGAGCTTTTGTACTGCCTGGGGCTGCGCGAACGCGTGGGCGTGGACCTCATCGCGTGCCCGACGTGCGGGCGGATTCAGGTGGATCTGTTCACGCTGATTCAGGATGTTCGCAAGGCGCTGGCGGCGAAGATCACGGTGCCCATGAAGGTGGCGGTGATGGGGTGCATTGTGAACGGGCCGGGGGAGGCGGAGGGGGCGGATGTGGCCGTGTTCGCGGGGGATCGACGCGGGATTATTTATGTGCAGGGGGAGAAGGTGGCCAACGTGCCGGAGCCGGAGATTCTCGATCGGCTGCTGGGGGAGTGCTTGGCGTTCCAGGAGAGGGTTCGTCGTGGTGAGGTGAAGCTCGGGGATAAGAAGGTGCAGATTATTCCGCCGGACCCGATTGGGGAATTGGGGTCGGGGTACGGGAAGATTGCGGCGGGGCAGGTGGAGAAAAAGGCTTCGCTGACGATTCGGAGGTCTTGAGCAACTCTTCGTTCAAGGGCAGGGGAGGAAACATGGAGAGGTTTTTTTTCCGCACCGCGGCAGGCCTGCTTGCACTTCTGGTGTTCGACGCGGAGGCGTGCGCGGGTTCTGGTGTTCGACGCGGAGGCGTGCGCGGGTGTGTTCGCGCTCACGCGCGATGGTTCGATCTATGAAATACCCGCCGCGGGTGGGGCAAACCGGTTCGTTGGTGCGTCGACCTACCTCAACAGCCGCGGTGGTTCGATGATCCCTGTGGGGATGACCTACGACCCAGATGTGGGAAAGCTTGTTGTTACCGCGCAGCAGGCATATTCATTTGACGCGTTCGATGTTGACCCCTCGACCGGGGCTGCTTCACGCTTTCACGAGGTCAACAACTTTTTCGACCCGCTTGAAGTCACTGATCTGGTTTACCTTGACGGTGGTTCGTACCTGAGCGGACCGAAGAACGTCAACGGCCACTTCAACTACTTCGTGATTTTCAACCGGGTCGATTCGGGTTACACCACGCCTCCGTGGCCGCTGGGGGTTTGGCCTTCGGGGTATGCCCGTCGCAGCGACCAGCAGGTAGTGTACTCTTCCGGTCGGCAGCTTTGGGCGCTCGATTTTTCAACCGGCTTGTCGAGCGTGCTGGGAACTGTTTCGGCCCTCGACTCGGCGATTACCGGTTTGGCCTCCAACCCGTCCGGTACGACGCTCTACGCATCGACCTCGGGCAACATGCTTTGGGAATTAGATGCGTACACGCTCAGCGCGAAGTTTGTAGGGAGCCTCCCGGACAATACCATGGATATTGCATTTGTTGTTCCGGCACCCGGCGTGAGTAGTGCGCTCGCGATTGGCATCGCTGCGTGCGCAGGCCGAAGGCGCGTCAGGTGGGGTTCGACTTGAAAGGTGTGTTTGACTGAGCGAATTCGTCCGCAATCGCGAGATCTTTGGCCCGTGGGGCCAAGGAACAGACAGTTTGAAAAGCGGCACCCGGCAGACATCCTCAATACTTCTTCGGCACCCTCTTCTTCCCCATCTGCCCGTCGATCGATTTTTTCACCATCTCGCGCATCTGGGTTGCTTGGGCCTCGGTGATGCCGGCTTTGCTGAGGTCCATGTCGATGCCGGCGAACCACTGTTCGCCGTCGAGGACGTAGCCCATGTCGCCGGTGACCGCGCGTTCGAGGTCGGGGAGGTGTCCGGCGCCGTAGAAGAGGGCGACGGACTTGGTGGTGGGTTCTTTTTCGATCACTTTCGCGAGGTCGGCGAGCACGGCCTTGTTGCGGTCGATGATGATGACCTGCATGAGCTTGGAGGTCTGCTCGCCCATCACGGACGAGGAGTTGGTCAGTTCGTCGGCGCGACTGAGCATCTCGATCATCATCAGCTTGCCCATGGACTGCATGGTGGGGCTGGTTTTCATGATGCTGAGTATCCAGCCGAGCGCTTTGGCGGAGAAGGAGCTGCCGTCGAGCATTTTGAAGAGGGCTTCGCCGTTGGCGCCGGAGTCCTTGAGGCGGGCCTGCACGTCGTCGATGGAGAGGTCGCTGTTGCGCCAGGAGTCGTGGGTGTAGTCGATGGCGGTGAGTTGGAACTCGAGCCCGAGGGCCTGCGCGAGCTGGACCTGGATGCCGTCGCGCTTCTCGCCGATCTCGGCTTTGGTGAGAGGTTTCTGCTGCGAGAAGGCGAGGTCTTTGGCCGAGTCTGCGCCGCCTTCGGCACGGTCGCTTCCCAGGCTCAAGAGGTCGAACGAAACGATCGTGTCCGACTTTGGCGTGGCGAGCACCGTGCTCTTGTACACGATCGGCGTCCCCCACCCATCGACCTTCAGTCCTTCGATGATCCGCGCCATAGGCCGGCGCAACGTCGCGGTCATCGCTTCGAGGGTTGCGGGGTATTGGCCGTGCTCGACGCGGTGTTTCTCGATCATGTTTGCGAGCAGGCGCAGGCGTTGCTCGGTGAGCTTGGCTTTGGCGGCGTCGTCACCGGCGAGTTTGGAGGCTTCGCCGACGCCGGAGGGCTTCACGCCCTCGAAGAGCACGATGCTCTGGGCGTCGAGGAACTTCTGGAGCGCGTCGTAGTAGGCCTTGTCGCCGACGTGCATGGCGCCGACGAGATGGACGTCGGGCGATCCGGGCTTGCGGAAGGTGCGGACGGAGGTTTCGAGGCGGACGCGGCGGTGCTCGGGGATATCGACGATGCGGATGTATTGCTCGGCCTGCGTGGGCTGGCCGGGGATGGGCTGGCCGTCGGTGCGGACGGGCTGGGTGATGGCGGCGGGTGCCGGTGAGTTCAACGCGCCGACCCATGCGCCGAGCGCGATGATCACGAGGCTGACTGATCTGGAGAGTGCTGTGTGCATGGCATGAATCCCTCTTTGAAAGCTGCGTGGGCGGTGCGCGATCGCTCGACCGTCGCGGGGCGGTGGAACTACGGTAGTGTCATACCGTGAAAATCCCTGCGTCGATGCACCAACAAGTTGCGTGGATCGCGCCGAGTTTGCAGAGAAGGCCAGTCCCGCCGAGCGCCCCTTGCCCAGTTTCCGCGCCAATCCTGACTTTGATCTTTCGCCGGCGGAGCAGTCCGCGGAATGGGAGCGGATGCGCCGCACGCCGAAGCCTCTTGAGCGTCCGGTGCTGGTGCTTGCGGGGTATCACTCGCCGCTGTTTACTTCGCGGGCCGTTTCGGCGCGGCTGGCCGAGATAACCAGCGGGAACGCTGCATCGTTCCTGCCGGTGGCGTACCCCTCGCTGACTTGCATCGGTTCTGCGGCCGAGCGTGCCGTGCGGAGTGCTTCGGCTGCGTTTCCGGGTTCGGCAGCGGGAGAGACGCGTGAGTTTGACGCGATCGGGATTTCGATGGGCGGGTTGGTCGCTCGCTACGCGTCCGTCGGGCGTGCGCAGGCGGCGTCGCGGCTCAAGCTTCGCCGGCTGTTCACGATCGCGACGCCGCACCGGGGTGCGAAGATCACGCGCGTGGTCGCGGTGGACCGGGCGGCGCACGAGATGCTCCCGGGGTCGGCGTTCCTTCGGGGGCTGGATAGGGACACGGCGGACCACGAGTATGAGTTGGTGTGCTATGCGCAGCTGCGGGACTGGTGGGTAGGGGCGAGCAACGCTGCGCCGCCCGGGCATGAGCCGCGCTGGACCGACACGCGCGGGCTGTTTGCCTACACGCTGAGCCACTTCGCCATCAACTACAACCGAACGATCCTGTTGGACATCGCGCGGCGCTTACGGGGAGAGGCCCCGATCGCGCGGCGCGGCAGCGTTCCCCCGAGCGATTGATCGAACGGGGCGGGTGCGAGCCTGCGTAGTGGGCTGGCTGTTTTCCCTGCGCGGCGGGGGCTTGGCGGCCGCCGTGGCGCGAGGGTTGGGTTTGACTTCCAGGGTTGATGCGTGCGTGGTCGCGCGTGTGGGCAAGGCGGGGGCGGTTGGGATTGTCCACCCGCGGGTCGCCGCGAGATCGATCAGGTCTCGCTTGTCCCGATCCGCCAGGGTCGGCGCGCCTGCCGCGAACGCGGCGGCAAAGACGCTGGGAGTAATGAGCAAGGCCGCGGGCTCGGAGATCCCAGCGGCGGCGCTCAGGCGCTGGAGGCAGTCGCGCTGGCGGCGGTTGAGGGACATCGCGCGGGCGATTCCGGCCCAGGCTTGATCGCGAGCTCTCGCGCGCGCGAGGGAGCGGCCGATACGGAGCGCCAGGTACGTGAGCAGGAGCACGAGCGCCACTGCGCCGGCGATCGTGATCGCCGAGCGTGCGTCGATCGCCGTGGGCCACCAGCTCGTTGTGCCGCTCTCCGCGCCGCGAGAAGAGCCCGCGAGGCGGAAGGGTTCGCGTGCCTGGGCGAGGAGAGGGGCCGGGTTGGGGTTCACGATTACTTCGGATCCCATGTGAGTCGCTCCATCGCTCGGATGGTTCAGGGGTGGATGCGGGGTTCAACCACGGTTTCGAGCGGCTCGTGGGGGTTGGTTCGCCCGCCCGAGCTGGCCGGCGGTGGCGCTTGCGTGTTGTCCGATCAAGCACCGCTCGGCTCGGCAGCGCACTCGTGCGTCGGGGTCTTGGCGTGCTATTTCTCCGAG
>JBGAOD010000098.1:0-14246 GCA_044221955.1 Phycisphaerales bacterium
CGCGACCGACGCCGCTCACAGCGCGTCCGCCCCGGCGTCGCTCGTGCTCGGCTCGACCCCTTGGCGCGTCTTCGAGCCCGATTCGCTCTTCCGCCGCCTCGTCCGTGAATCGTCGATGGTGTTTTTCTACCACCGGATGGACGAGCAGGTGAATGACGTGGAAAACCCGCTGGGCGATCGCGGCAGCGAGCCCGACCGCGACTGGGGTTTCCGGCACGCCTGGCTGCTCAATCTTTCCATCCGCGCTGACCTCGTGCGCGCGGTGGGGGGGCTGAGCGTTTTTCCCAGCACCTACGGCTTCGAGGACGACGAACTCGCGTGGCGGCTCCGCGAGCGGTTCGCCGCCCGCGTCCTCTACCGCCCCAGGGCCCGCGGGCTGCACGACCACCGCCTGAGCCCGCACGAATACCTGCGCCGCGAATACCGGCTCGGGTACGCCGCGTGGGGGTTCGCGCACCAGGCCCCGCGCTGCGCCGCCGATCTCTTCCGCCGCGATATCACGGCCCCGGGCGAAGTCGAGTACGCCCGCGAGTATCTCTTCCGCGAGGCGAAATCCATGGAGCAACTCCACGACTCGCTCCAGGCCTGGGATTCGATCCCCGCCGAGGCGGTGCGTGGCCCGTGGTCCAAACAGGTTCTTCACGCGCTCTACCAGCAGCACCTGCCGCTCAAGCGCTGGTGCTGGCGCGCGGGGCTTGTCGATGCCGCGACGCGGAGCACCGGCGCGGGCGACAGCGTGGAATCACTCCTCGGTCGGGAATCGGGTCGGGATTCGGGTCGGGGGCTCTTCGAGCCTCAAGGCCTGGGCAGCGGGTTGTCGTAAAGATCAAACCCACCCGCCCACACTTCGCCCGTCGTGTCGTCGTAGATCCACCCGTGGTCCGTCACGTAGGCCGTATCCGCCGTGGTGCCGATTGTGATGACCTTGCTCGCCGGCCCGGGCACCCAGAAGTTCGCCGGCTTGTCGCGCATGTAGCTCCCCAGCAGCGGGCCCCAGGTCCCATCCCCCGCCGTGACCGTCGGCCAGGCCGTGTTCACCGCGTAGTAGTACGACACCGCGCGCCGCACCTTGCTGAGCTGATCAAACGTCGCCGTCTCGCTGCTGTCCTGAACGGCCTTGGAGAACTGCGGCACCACCACCGCGGCCAGGATTCCCAAAATCACCACGACGATCAGGATCTCCACGAGCGTGAACGCCCGCTCGATCCGACGTGCGGCCTTGGCGAACGAAACACTCCGGCGTGACAGTGCCATTGACATACCACGACCTCCTTCCGCCCGATCGATCGCCGAGTTCGCTGAGCGCCGTCGCGCTGACCGATCAAGCTCCACGAACCCTGACTCACTGAAAAACGGCCGACCCATTCACGGGACGGCCGTTTGAAAGGTTCAGATTCGAGCGAGATTAGTTACCGATGCGGACCGTACCGGTCGCCTCGCTGAAGTTGTTCGCGCCGAAATCACCGGTAGCCTCGTCGTAGGCCCAGCCGGTCGCGCCGGTGCCGTCGACTTCGCCAGTCGCGGCCACGAGCGTGCCAGCCTCGACATCCGACAGAGCGTTGGTGGGGTTCTTGGGAGCAGCCTTCAAGTAGCCGCCGTCGATCATCACGCCCCAACCACCGGGCGAACCGGAGGTGGGGTTGGTGTTGAGCTCGACAATGGTCGGATAGGTGCCAACGCGAGCCTTGTACAGCTCGAGCTGGTTGCTGATGGACTTGATCTGGGCCTTGATGTTGCCGGCCTGGCTGTCCTTGGTCGCGTTGGCGAACTGGGGGACAACGATGGCGGCGAGGATGCCCAGGATCACGACGACGATGAGGATTTCGACGAGCGTGACGGCCTTGTTGATACGCTTGGTGATCCGATTCCGCATGCTGTGACTCCTTCGAAAGAGAACCCGGGGAAACTCGTCAGCGGACGCGGTTTGCGTTCACGCCCCCCCGCACACCTTGGCCCGGCCGCAACGCGCGGCCCGGGTAACTTCGCCTTCTGCCGCACCGAGCCCCAAACGGAGAGCCCGGAACCCGGCGACGGCATGAGAGAATCGACCGCCCCGCCCGGGTGGTTGAGTCGCTTTGGCTTTCTTTGCGCAGGATCAACGCTGGACTTAGCGTTTATAACGTCCACGTCCCACGGGTTTGACCGGCTCGGGGGTTTGGCGGGATTCGGAGCGCCGTTCCCGGACGACGGAACATTTTCGTGCGACGGTAAGTCACCTCGACCAGGGCCCAACGAAAAACCCCGATCGCGGGATCGGGGTGTGTTCTCGGAATCAGCAGACTGTCGGCGGCGGAACTACTTCTTATCCGCGAGCTTCTCGCCCTGCTTCAAGATGAAGGGGATGACCTTGTCGTTGGGGAGGTTCAGCGCGCCCATCAAGGCCGCGGCCGCGGTCGCCTCGGAATCCACGCCGCTCGACGCGAGCTCGACCAGCTCGTTCACTTGCCGCGTCGGCAGCAGGTTCCCGAACCGCTTGGCCGAGTCCGCGACCTTGCCCAGCAGGGCCACGCGGTCGCTCCCCTTGGAGGTCATCGCGACTTCCATGATCGCGGTCTGGGCCCGCTCCTGCGGGATGCGGCAGAGGATCTCGGCGACGCCGAGCCGCTCCTCGCCCTTGGTATCGCCGACCGCCGCGATGAGCGGCAGGGTCGCGTCGCCCACGTTGAAGACGGGGTTCTGCGACACCGCGAGATCACGCAACGCCGCGAGCGAGCGGGTCTGGTAGTTCCTGGCTTCCTGCTCGGTGATGGGCCCGCCGCTGGCCGCCTCGACGACCTGCTCGATCGCCTTGCCAAGCTGCGTTTCGCCGGTGGCGGAGGGACGCAGGGCGACGGTGGCGTTGCGCTCGTAGCGCCGGTGCAGGTCGGAGTAGGCCTCGGGGCTGGTGAGCGCGAGGATCGGGGCCGCCGAGAGCTTGGCCGTCGTTCGAACCTCGTCGATCAGCGTGGGGATGACCTCGCCACGCTGGCTGTTGAGGACGACCAGATCGACCGCCGCCGTTTCTGACAACGGCCCGGCCATGTCCGCGACCGAGCGACCGAATGGCATCACCGTGTAGCCCTGTTTCTCAAGCATCCCGCGCAGCACGGTGTAGGTTTCGTTCTCAGGCGTGAGGATCATCGCGGTCTTGATCGCCGACCCGCGCACCGCGCTGGCGAGCGTCGGCACCACGCGGTCCGAACCGCCGAACGCCGCGCGCGGCTGGGCCGCCGCGAGCGCGAGGGCCGCCTCGTACTGCACGCGGCGGTTGGGGTAGGTCAACGCCTCGGGCAAGGGCCGGCGGCTCGCGCCGTCGCCCGCCGCCCACAGGCTCGCGCCGCCCGCCGATTTTTCCAAGGCCGCGATCGCACGCCGCGCCAGCGTCGTGTCCGTCCCATCGATCGCCCGCCCGAGCACGGCCTGCTGGACCTGCGAGCCGGACGCGACCGCGTAGTACATCGCCTCGCGCCGACCGGCCGGGTACGCCGGGTTCAGGTAGCCCGCGGGGGTCTGAATCTCACGCCGGAAGTTCGACGCGACCCACAGCGCGAGCGCCCCTTGGTTGTCCGAACGCAGCGTCAGCGAACGCTCCAGGAGTCGCATCGCCATCGCCTCGTGGTACACCGGCGTGCGGATGGCCTGCATCGTCAGGCCCACGCCCGGGTTGTAATCCCAGAGCAACTGGTTGTCCTCGCCCGGGAAGCTGGTGAGGTCGGTCCGCTCGGCGTAGAAACCCTCGGCCAGTTGGGCGTAGAGCGCCGCCACGTCGCCGGAAATGCCCTGGGCCTCGAGGTTCTCCATCGCCCGGAGGCAGGCCGTGCGCACGTCCGCGGACTGCGTGCCCGCCTGTAGGTCAGCGATGAAGGGGATCGCGGTCTTGTACTTGATCAGCCCCAGCACGTTCACGACCTGCTCTTGCTGCGAAGCGTCCAGCCTCGGCAGCGCGGTTGTGAGCGGCATGATTGAAACGCGCCCCTGCTCGACGAGCAGCCCGCGCACCTGCTCCTGGCGGGCCGGGTTCGTGCGGTCCAGGTACGCCTCGAGCAACTGCGGCATCGCGTACTCGGACGCGAAAAGGAGGCGCTCGCGCGACAGGAGACGTTCACGCTGCCCGCCGGTCAGCCCGGCGATCGCCTTGGTGATCTGCTCGGGGCTGCGGGCCCGCTGGAGCTTGCCGGTGTCGTAGGCAAGCTGCATCTTGGCCGCGAGGTCTTCGAGTTCCTTGTTGATCCGCTGGGCCTTGACCACCGTGACCACGAACCGATCCACCTCGTTGGCCTGTTCGACCAGATCGACGAACTGCGTGGGCGTGAGCTTGAGGTCGATCAATTGCCGCGCCATCCCTGCGGCCACGTCGGCCCGGTCGATGCGCACGTAGTGGATGAAATCCTTGAGCAGGTCCGCGGGCGTGGGGGCGTCCCCTTCGCCACGGGCGGGCGGGGCCTTCGCTGGCGGGGCGCTCGCGGATGCCGCCGCGCTCCCCTGGGCGAGCACGCTCGGGGCCAGCACCGAACCCGCCGCCAGAACGAGGCACGCCGCGGTCAGGGTGTTCAAACGACGAAAAGCAAGTCCAGCCACGGGCAACTCCTCACACTCAACCGCTCCCACGTCCCCGCGACGACGAACACCGCAGAGGGGGGCGAAACAATAGAACCCTCGGCCGGGCTTTGCCGACCCGAAATCCGTCCAAACACGCCGATCCACCACATCTACCGACCGGGGTGAACTTCCCACCCGACCACCGTTGAAACTCCCGGCCTCCGCGCCCGTCCCCCACACCCGGCACGTCACGTGCGGAGCGGCCGTTCGATCACGGGTCTACCCCATACGTCGCCAACGCCTCGGATGATCCGCCCAAAGCCGGGGTCACCCTCGACTCTCGCCGCCGCGCACGGGACGGCACTCTACAAGGTCTTCCCTGCCAGTGTCAATCCGACCGGTTTCCCCTGGTCCGCCAAGGCGGTCGGGACGAATGTTGCGCTCCCGGGCCCCGTCCCAGAACTGGAACTTCGCCCCCGTGTCGGGCGCAAGCGTCAAGGCGCTCTCTTCTTTCGCCGATCGGATCGTTGAATCCGCGGCCGAATGTTCGGCACGCCCACCCCAGTCCGTACTTCAAAGAGGTGTGCCCGTGTCACTCGACAAAGAAGTCCTCACGACCGGCGAAGTGGCAAAGATCTGCAACGTCGCGCCGCGGACCGTCTCAAAATGGTTCGATTCGGGCACGCTGAAGGGGTACCGGATCCCCGGTTCCCGAGATCGCCGCATCCCCACGGGCGAGCTGGTCAAGTTCATGCGGGCCCACAACATCCCGCTGGATGGGGTGCAGAGCGGGCGGACGCGCGTGCTGATCGTCGATGACGAGCGCGAGATCGTGGACGTGATGGAGCGGATCCTCACCGAACAGACCAATTACGAGGTCAAGACCGCATTGTCGGGTTTCCAGGCCGGGATGGAGTGCGAGCGGTTCAAGCCGCACGTAATCCTCCTCGACATCCACATTGGCGAGTCCGACAGCAAGCAGCTGGCGGACATGGTGCGCAAAAACGAGCACCTGCAGTTCACCAAGATCGTCGCCATGAGCGGCAAGCTGACGGACGGACAGGCCCACGGGCTCAAAGGTCTCGGATACGACGGGTTCCTCAAGAAACCGTTCCAGCTCCGTCAGGTCGTCGAGGCGATCGAGGCCGCGACCAACCTGGTTCATTGAAACTCCGGTCGTCCAGATCACACCGACCAGCGGCACGGGTTCCAACCCGTGCCGTTTTCTTTCCGCGGCTATCGTCTTCCCGTGCAGAACCCCGCGCCCGAACGCCGCCTCAGCCTCCGCGTGGTCACCCTGCCGCGCGACACCAACCACTACGGAACGATCTTCGGCGGCGTGATTCTCAGCTACATCGACCAGGCGGGGTTCGTCGAGGCGCGGCGGCACGGGCAGCACCGGTGGGTGACGGCCGCGATCGATCGGGTGGACTTCAAGGCCCCCGTCCATCTGGGCGACGTCGTCAGCTTTTACACCCGCCCGCTGCGGATGGGGACCAAGAGCGTGACGGTCGGGATTGAGGTCGAGGCCGAGCGGTACAACGAGGGGACCGTGGTTTCGGTAACATCCGCGACGTTGACGATGGTTTCGGTCGATTCAACCGGCCGACCCATCCCGTTCGCGTCGCCGCCGACCGCCGCGCCGATGCCCCGGCCCGAATAGTCCGTCGTCCTTCGCGGTTCAAGGATTCCCATGGCCTCTACCTATTTGAAGACCGAAACAGTCGCGGGCTCCCTCGTCGCCACGCCGCTCTGTGAGAAGATCGCCGAGCGAGAGTGCAACGTGTTGCTCACCGAGATCAGCGACGCGGCCCCCAAGCACGGGTGGAAGGTCGCGACCGACCTCAGCGAGGTCATGCTGCTCGCCTCCGTCGGGCTGGGCATGTTCGTCACGCTCAACCGAGACTGCAAGAAAAACGGCGGCAAGCTCGTGGTCTTTGGGCTGTCACCGGAACTGTTGAACCTGCTCCAGATCACACGGCTGGAAAAAGTCTTCGGCATCGCCAAGGACCGCGACGCGGCCCTCAAGATGTTGGCATGAGCGCCACCGGAACACCCCGCGTGAGTGAACCCTCTGGGCCACGCCGCGAGCCCGCGCGGCTCGCCGTGCTCATCTCCGGCGGGGGCCGCTCCCTCCTCAACATCCACGACGCGATCGTCGCCGGTTCGCTTCGGGCGAGCATCCCCCTCGTCATCGCCTCACGCGACTGCCCGGGCGTGGTTCGCGCCCGCGAACGGGGCTTGAACGTCCGCGTGATCCCGGGCCGAATTCCGCGTGATTCGCTCGAACAGGTTCTCGTCGAGCACCGAATCGAATGGGTCGTGCTCGCGGGGTACTTGTCGTACCTTGAGATCCCGGACCGGTGCCGAGGCCGCGTGGTGAACATCCACCCGTCCCTTCTCCCCGCGTTCGGCGGGCCGGGAATGTACGGGCACCACGTCCACGAGGCGGTGCTCAGTGCCGGTGCGAAGGAAAGCGGATGTACCGTTCACCTCGTGGACGACCGCTACGACGAAGGGCCGATCGTGCTTCAACTCCGCTGCCCAGTGCTGCCGGGCGACACGCCCGATACGCTGGCGGCGCGGGTGTTCGAGCTTGAGTGTCGCGCGTATCCCCAGGCCCTCCGCACGCTGGTGGGACCATGATGATGTTGCTCCGACCAACACAATCGAGGATCGCGTTCGCTCGACGGCTCCTGCTGGTCGCAGTCGGGCTGAGCGTGGCTGCGACGCGATGCCTCGGGGTTGAGACTTCTGTCCGGTCTCCGTTCTCGGCGACCGATCAGCCAGCGTCCACGACGCCGCCGAAGGACGGCAAGCCCGACCCGGCCAAGCCAGACCCGGCGAAGCTCGCGGAGCAATCCCTCGCCGCGTTCACCAAGGGCAACTATGTCGAGGCCGAGCGATTCCTGCGCGAGCAGATCGCCCTCGACGACCGCAACTTCGTCCCGCACTACAACCTCGCGTGCACGCTGGCCCTCCAGAACAAGCCCGAGCCCGCGGTGGAATCGCTGGTCAACGCCGTGCAGCGCGGCTTCGTCGATCTCAAACAACTCAACGCCGATCCGTCCCTCGCGCCGATCCGGGCCACGCCCGCGTTCTCCGCGCTCCTCGCCAATTGGCCGACCGTTCTCGAACGTCACCGCGACGCCACCTTCGCGCTCGCCCAGAAGAACTTCTCCCACAAGGATACAGCCCGCGACGACCTCCTCCGCCTCACGTTCGTCTCGGCGTTCGATGAAAAGTCCTTCGAGCAGGCCCGGGCCGAGATCACGCGCGTGGCGCATTGGGGCGACGAGACCGTCTTCCCCGGGATCCTCGACCCCGCACTCGCCAAGAACGATCCGTGGGTCGTCGTCGTCCTCCCCAACCGTCAAGATTTCCTGAGCTGGGTCGTGGCGCAGTTCGGCCCGGCCATGCTTACGTCCACCAGCTCCATCGGTGGTTCCTACGACCACGACGCCAAGCGGCTCGTTTCCCAGGACCTCGGCTCCAGCCTACGGCACGAGTTCTTCCATGTTCTGCACTGGCGCGACATGACCCGGCGGGGCCAGGTTCATCCGATCTGGGTTCAGGAGGGACTCTGCAGCCTTGTCGAGGACTACGACCTCAAACCTTCTACCGCCCAAGGGCCGCCGACACTTGTCCCCGCGACGTCCTGGCGCACCAACATCACCAAGCGCCTCGAACGCAGCAACCTCCTCCTCCCCATCGAAAAACTCTGCGGGCTCTCGCGCCCCCAGTTCATGTCCGGCCGCCCGCTCGCGATGTACGCCCAGGCCCGCACGCTCTTCCTGTACCTGGCCGAGAAGAAGAAGCTCGCCGAGTGGTACGCCCAATACTGCGACACCTACCCGGCCGACCCCACCGGGCTCCATGCTCTCAACCTCGTCATGGGAATGGACACGCCCGCGCTCAACAAGGACTACCGGGCCTGGGTCCGCGCCCTCCCGGCCGTGCCCGAAGAAATCCTCCCCGGAAAGGCCAGCCTCGGGCTGGAAATCGATGCCGGCAACGGCGAGGGGCCCGTCGTCGTCGCCATCAACCCCAAGGCCCGCATCTCCGAGCCCGTCCCACCAACGGCCGCCGATCCAAAGGCCGATCCCAAGGCCGATCCCAAGGCCAAGCCCGCTCCGCCCCGCAACACCCGCCGCCCGATCCTCCCCGGCGACGTCATCACCGCCATCAACAACCGCCCCACCCGCGAGATCGCCGAACTCGTGCGGGTCCTGGGCGAGCACGACCCCGGCGACACCGTCGAACTCAGCTACCGCCGCGGCGGCACGCACGGCACGGCGATGGTCGAACTGATCGCCAAGTGAGGCGTCGCACACCCTTCGCGTGCGAAAGCCTGCCGGGGCCGTTGATCATGTACCGGTTCCCCACGGACGCGCCCTGTCCTCGAACGGGTGTGCCCGTCGCACCTATGATCCGCTCGACCACCAGGGAGACCTCGAAATGACCACCACCACCGCCAAGTTCACCGGCCCCGATTCCGCCACCCAAGACTGCTCGGGCCGCCGGGTCTCGCAACTCTCTCCAATGGAATCCGCGATCCAACTCGCAACGCTCCCCAGCGCCGAACTCATCGCCCGCTACCGCAAGGGTGTTGAAAACTTCGACCGCCGACTCTTCAAGCTGACCGAATCTCAGATCGACCAGGCGTTCCTCCCCGAGGCCGACGTCGGCCGCTGGCCTGTCCGCGTCCTGCTCGGGCACCTGGCCGACGCGGACCTCGCCCAGGCGCACCGCATGCGCAAGGCCGTGGGCGAGGACAACCCGGTGCTCGCGTGCTGGGACGAGAACTCGTTCATCGACCACGACGTGTACGGACTCAACCACGCCCCGGCCACAGACCCGGCCGCGCAGCAGCACGCGGTGATGAACGTCCTGGGCGGCAACGTCGCTCTGATTCACACCGTGCGGCAATGGACCGGGCAGTGGCTTAGCACGCTGACCGAGGCCCAACTCAGCCGCACCGCCATGCACCCCGAGCGCGGCCCGCTCACCGTCAAACTTATGCTCGCCTACATGGTCTGGCACCTCGAACACCACGCCCGATTCCTCGCCTGCAAGCTCGACCGGCTCGTCGGCCCGGATGTCGAAGACGATGCCCCGCGGGGCGGGTGCGGGGCCGGGTGCGGCTGCAAGTCGAAGTAGCCGAGTCGGGGCTCGGGCTCACCACGGGAGCCCGCCAACGCCCGAGCGCGATGCCCGTTCGATCGAACTTCACACCCCGCTGACACCTCCCACGCGGGGCCGTGAGACGGGAGAAGAAAGTTGGACGGATTGCGGAACCGGATCGTCCCGACCGTCGAACGGTGATGCGGCACTCGCCAGTCGCCTTTCAGGTTCCAATTTCCAATCCGAGCCCGTAGATCCTGCGTATCCCGATCGGAAGTTCCTCGCGCCCGATCCGCGTTCCGACGCCTTTCTTTGAGTGTCAGCCCAGCAGGGACCAAGAGAGATACTCCCGGCCAGAAGTCCCCGGAGGGACAACGAGAGAACCCGGGAAATACCGGCCTCGGCGGCAACGCCGGGGCCGAATTTTTTTTGAAACATCGCGGATCGTCGCAAGAAACGCGTGCTTTCGTGACAGCCGTATCGCGATGCCCTCAACGAAGCTCTCGATTTTTCTGAACTTGTCCGGGCACTTCGCCGTTATACTACGTGAGACATAGTATGTGTCCCGCAGTCTGCCCTTCCTCCTCGATTTCTCCGTCTCTCCGTCTGATCCCGAAAGCCCCCAATGCGAATCGAACGAGAACTCATGCGCGGTGCCGGACCCCTGGCCGTCCTCAAACTCCTCGAACGCGGCGAGATGTACGGTTACGAGCTCGTCGAGGCCCTCGCCGCACGCACCGCCGGTGTGCTCGACATGGGCCAGTCCACCCTGTACCCCCTCCTCTACAACCTCGAAGCCAAGGGCCTGATCGAGTCGTACTGGCAAAAGAGCGCCGCCGAACGCGACCGCAAGTACTACCGCCTCACCAAGGCCGGTGTCACCCGCCTCGCCAAGGATACCGAGCAGTGGCGTGCGGTCAGCGCGGCCATGGCCTCGCTCGGGATCACCGCGTCCCTCGCCCATAGCCCGCGGGTCGCGGCCGCCGGAGGTGCCGCGTGAGCACTCCGAACATCACCGAACGCGGCCGGGTGATGAGCATCCTCGCCATGCCCGTCCGCTCAACCCTTCGGCCCGCGTACCAAGTCCCTGAACCGCGCCGTCGCCGATTCCGAACTTCCCACGCCGCTCCAATCACTGATCCACGAGGTCACGCGCCGAACGAAGCTCTGGCACAACGAACGCCTTGATGTCGCCCGCGAACTGATCGCCCACTTCCACGACGGCCTCACCTCCGGCGCATCCCCCGAAACCCTCGTCACCACCTTCGGAGATCCCGCCCAGGCCGCCACGCTCATCCGCCGCGCCAAGAAACGAGGCCGCCCACGCGCGTGGCGTGCGATGGTGGCCGCCTCCAAGAGCGTTGCGTGCCTCTTCCTCACGCTCTTCGCCCTCTACGCAATCTTCGCCGCCCGCGCCTTCCTCACCAGCCCGACCATCTCGCGCAACTACCTCGCCGAGATCAACGCCTCCACCGCGACTATTCCAGAATCCGACCGCGCCTGGCCCTTGTATCGCCGGGCCTACCTGGCCCAACCGCGCATGCCCAAGGACATCCTCAAAGATTTCCCAGTGGTCAGCGCCGTGGACCCGCTCTGGCCGGTCGCCGTCGAGTACATGAAAGAATCTCGCGCGACGCTCGAACTCCTGCGACAGGCCGCCGCGCGCCCGGCGCTGGGGCTCGAACTCTCGAACATCCACGACGACCCCGAGTTAGACGCGTACCAGATCTGGCTCATGGGCACCGACATGGACAAGGCCCGGGCCCAAGCCAAAGAAAACGCCGACCGACTTCGAGCCGTTCAAGTCAACGACCCCAACCCCGAACTCATCACCGTCCTCCTCCCGCACCTGGGCACGATGCGGCACTTCGCGCGCCTGCTCGTTTTCGACGCCCGCGAGGCCACGCACGCCGGCGACGCCGCACGAGTCCACGCCAATCTCCAGGCAATCTACCGCATGGGTGCGCACGCGAGCGAACACGGTTTCCTGATCGGAAGCCTCGTCAACCTCGCGATCAACGACCTCGCCACCCAGGAACTCGGCAACATCCTCCGCGATCAGCCCGCGCTTCTCACCAACGACCAACTCGCGTCCTTGGCGCACCTCGCCTCGACCAGCGCCCCGCGCCTCGACCTCGGCGGCGAGCGGATGTACCTCGCCGACATCCTGCAGCGCATCTACACCGACGACGGGCACGGCGACGGCCACCTCACCGCCGAAGGCTTCCGCCAACTCAACAAGTACTTCACGATCCACGGGGGCTACTCGGACAATTCAGGGATTTCGGCTCAGAATCGGCTCCGCGACGACCTGCTCGTCGGGGCCGCGTCGGGAATTTCTCTCTCGCGACGCCAGATCGCGGAGAAGTTCGACGCGATCCTCGACAGCGCCGCCCGCTACGCGGGCACGCCCCCCTGGGAACGCACGGACGAACAAAGCCCCGACCTCATTGTGGAAAAACTCACGGCCGACTCGTTGACGCGGGCCCGCTACGGGATTGTGCTAGCCTTGTCACCAGCGTTGACTCGGACGACATGGGCGTACGACGAGGCGGCCCAACGTCGCGCCGCGGTGCTCACCGCCGTCGCCCTCGAACTCCACCGCCGCACGCACGGCTCGTTCCCCGCCAGGCTCGCCGATCTCGACGCCTCGCTCCTCCCCAAGCTCCCCCTCGACATGTTCGACGGCCAACCCGTGCGCTACACCCTGACAAACGGTGCTCCGCTCCTTTACTCCGTCGGTGTGGATCGCAAGGACGACCAAGGCCGTGCGTCCAAAGCGGTCAGCTACGCGGCGGGGAACCCGGCGCGATGGATGTCGGAGTTCAAAGCCAAGAACGCGCTCCGAGACCAAGCTCAACGCCCCGCCATCGACGGCGACTGGATCCTCTGGCCGTCGCCGCCGGAACCCCCGAAGCCCCAAAGCCAAGCCCAAGACGAGGCGAAGGAAAAGCCTGAATAGCCCTTCGTCACACTTGATCGATCTCGCCGGCAAGGCAAGAATGATTCCGCGTTCTCAATAACGCGATCGCCATGCCCGCCCGCTGCTCAAACTCTTCTCTCGCTCGATCTCCCAAGTGGATCGCCCTTGTTGCCATGCTCTGCTTCGCGGCCCAGATGGCGATCGCCACCGCGGGCTTCTGGCACCATCATGACCACGGGCAGGGACAGCACAACGAGTGTGCCGTCTGCGTGGCCGTCACGCTTGACAAGTCCGACGGGCTCCCCACGCCGACCGTCGCGCCGCTCCCGCTCCAACCTCTCGGGCTGATCATTCTTTCGCAACCACGCGACCCTTCGATCAGCGTGCCCCTGCGCTGCTCGGCACGGGCTCCTCCGCGGGTGTGACACACCCGTCGCAGCGGATCTCTTCACAACGTACCCCCGCGCTCATCGTCAACAAGCACCCTCATCAACGGGACGCTCCATGCTACGCGCCTGTACCGATCGCGCACGCCCTCGCTGCGCTTTCACGCTTATCGAACTCCTCGTCGTCATCGCCATCATCGCCACGCTTATCGCGATCCTTCTCCCCGCGCTGGGCCATGCCCGCACCGCGGGAAGACAGGCCGTGGTCCTTGCCCGGCTCCACGACCTGGGCGTCGGCAACGTGGCCTACATGAACGACTACAAGGACAGGCTCCCGGCCCTCGTCAATTACGAAGAAAAGCCGATGCTGTCCCTCAGCGTCCTCGCCAAGGTCAACGCCATCCCCAATCAGGCGTTCGTCAACCCCAACACGCGGGACACCCCAGCCAGCGCCGAGGCCGCCGACGGCCGTCCGGTTTTCGCCGATCTCAACGGCTCGGAAATCACGGCCGAAACCGCCGTCAGCAACGCGAACATCGACGAGGCCCGGTTCCACTGTTCCTTTTCGTACGACAACGACATCAAGCCGCGCGGCCTCTGGAAACCCATCGTGTACGTCGGGGATCGAGCCGACTACGAAGAGGGCAAGACCTTCTCTCGCAACTGGAAAGGCACCGGGATGTGCCTGCTCTGGACCGACGAGCACGCGGCCTTCAGCAAGACTCGCACCGCGCAGGACCAGAGCGATCCCAACATTTACCACCACCACCAGTTCGGCGGCGAAGGGAGCGACGAGTCTCGGGAGGGCGTCGCCGTCTCACGCGGAACGCTCGACACGCACATGCGGTTCTTCAGCGAGGATGAGGACGACGCGCTGCTGCCGGACGCACCGTAACGCCACATCCAACACAAGCAAGGCATCGCACCTCGACAGCGCGATTCAGCCGCGCCCAACGCCTTCCCTCGCGCCCCGTTGCCTCGGCCCGACCAACGTGAGAGTGGCGAACTCGACGCCGCCACATCACACGCGCTCGGTTCGTGCGCAAAGCTATTCTCTGCGCATGACGGCATCGCCCATCCATCCCACTGAATCCATCCACACTCAGACCCAACGCGAAGGCACGCGCCCGATCACGCCCCTCCCAGCCGAGGTGATCAAGCACGTCCCATTCGACGCCGCCGCAGGACCCGTCCGCGACGTCATGGCCGGCTCATCGCGCTGGGAGATCAAGCTCCACACCCACGGCTTCATCGCCCTCATCGACGCCATGCCGCGCCTCGTACCGCAGGGCCAG
>JBGAOD010000099.1:0-8232 GCA_044221955.1 Phycisphaerales bacterium
CGCCGTCGCCGAACGAATCCGCGTCGCCATGGAAGGCATCAGCTGGCCGCGCCACCCCGAACGCAAGGTCACCATGTGCCTGGGCGTCGCCGGATGCGGCGGAGCAACCCAGACGTCCTCCGAAGCCTGGCTCGAAGCCGCCGATCGCAACCTGTACGCGGCCAAAAAGGGCGGACGCAATCGCGTCGTCGTCAGCGACGTCGCAAACCCGCCCCAGATCAAGGCCGCCGGGTAACGCTCCCCCCGACCCGGCGCTCTCCCCACAACACAACTCCACTAGAACGGGAAGATAATTCCCGCGTACACCATCCCCGAATCCCGGGCCGGATTGCTCGCATCCCCAAAGATCCGCGCGTTGGACGCGTGGTGCCACCGCACCCCCATCTGCAGCCGCGTCCCGCCCTCCGTCAGTTGCCGCGTAAACCCGATCCCCGCGCGGGGCATGAGATCAAAGCTCGTGCCGTCGTTCGGAACGTTGTCCGTCGCCAGCAGGAACCCCACACCCGTGTCCGCGTACACCGTCCACGCCCCCGTGTTGATGAAGTGCCACCGGAACACCATCACCGCGCTCACCCCAAACGGGTTGTCCCCCGGCTGGTTGAAATACCACCCCGCCAACTCGCCCGTAAACTCAATGTCCGGGGCCAAAAAATACGTGTACGCGAAGTGAACGTTCGAGTCGACGGCGTTGTCAAAGTTGTCCGCCATCCCCGCCCCGATCGTCCACCAACGCGAACCCGCCTCGCCGAACCTCTTCGGCGGAGCCATCTCGATCGTCCTCTCTCCCAGCGGTTGAACATCGCGCGGCGGCGGCTCCGGGGCCTTCACGCTCGCCTCGATCGTCGGTGGTTCGTACCGGAATCCCACCGCCGCCCGATCCGCCAGCCCGTCCCCAGCACACTCACCAGCACACTCACCAGCACACTCACCAGCACACTCACCAGCCCACACACCAGCGACGGCGCACGCCAAACCCAGCACGCCAGCCAGGCGCCCGACGCAGCCGTCACCCGCAAACCCACGACCCCTCACGACACGCCACGCGGATTGGTTCATAGCCCAAGAGTATCGGGGGCGCTAGCGTCGTGCGATGAACGGCGACACCAACACGCCCGACCCCACCCCGAACGACCCCGTGCATCACGCACGCCTCGAACGCCTCGAAGAGGCCCAGCTCTACGCCGAACGCGCCAACGAGGAACTCAACGCGGCCCTCATCGACCTCGCACGCCGCCTCGACGAAACCATGTCCCGCCTCAAACGCCTCGAAGGGAAACTCACGAACCTCCTCGCCAACGAGAGCAACCCCGGGAACGCCGAACACAACGAACGCGACGACGATCCCACCGACCGCAACCACACCGAATCGTGAACGAGCGGGCGCCTAGGCCAGCAGAGATTCCCCGGTCATCTCCGCCGGCTTCTCGAGCCCCATCATCGCCAGCATCGTCGGCGCGATATCCGCCAGCCGCCCGCCATCGCGCAATCTCCGCCCCTTGAACGCCGCTCCGACGACATACAACGGCACGTCGTGCGTCGTGTGCGACGTGTGCGGCGCGTTGTTGATCGGGTCCCACATCTGCTCGGCATTCCCGTGGTCGGCCGTCACGATCAAGCTCCCGCCGCGCTTGAGCGCCGCCTCCACAATCGCTCCCACGCACGCGTCCACCGTCTCGCACGCCTTGATCGCCGCCGGCAGGCTCCCCGTGTGCCCGACCATGTCCGCGTTGGCAAAGTTCACGACGATGAACTCTTCGCAGTCTTTCGCCGCCAGCCGCCGCAGCACCGCGTCGCGCACCTCCGCCGCGGCCATCTCCGGTTTCAGGTCGTACGTCGCCACCTTGGGCGATTGCGGGTTCTCACGCGATTCACCCGCGAACGGCTCCTCGCGGTAGTCGTTGAAAAAAAACGTCACATGCGGGTACTTCTCCGTCTCCGCGCAGCGGAACTGCCGCAGGCCAAGCTTCGAGATCGTCTCGCCCGCGATGTTCACAAACTTCGGAGGCCTCGGGAACGCGACCTTTACGTACGGGTTCAACGCGTCCCAATACTCCGCCATCGTCACGAAGTTCAGCTTCAGCTTCGCGCCGCGTTCAAAGCCCTTCAGCCCCGAATCCGGCGAGGCCTTGACCTTGCCCAGAAACTCATCGAGCACGAACGCCTGGATCAACTCCCGCGGCCGATCGCCGCGATAGTTGTAGAAAATCACCGTATCGCCGTTCTTCACCCGGCTCGCCTGCGCGTCCTTGGCGCTGGCCGCGATCATGGTCGGCGCGACGAACTCGTCGCCGTTCTGCGTCGCGCTCATCGGCGCGTCGTAGTACGCCTGGATGGCCGCGGTCGCCGAACTCGCTACCGGCGCGCCGCCACCATCGCCCGCTCCGTGCCCGCGTCCCGTCAAGCGCCCCGTCAAGCACTGGTACGCCCGCTCCACCCGCTCCCACCGATGGTCCCGATCCATCGCCCAGTACCGCCCCATCACCGACGCCACCGCGCCGACGCCGATCTCGCGGCAGGATCGTTCGACCTCCTCGACAAACTTCTTCCCGGTGTACGGTCCCGTGTCACGCCCGTCCGTAAACAAGTGAACCGCCACCCGCGACTGCCCAACCTCCTTGCACAGCCGCAGCACCGAATACAAGTGAAACAAGAGCCCGTGTACGCCCGCGTCAGACGCGATGCCCATCAGGTGCACCGTCCCGCCCGAGTCCCGCGCAGCCGTCACCGCCCCCGCCAGCACCGCGTTGGACCGCAGCCCCGCGCGGCACGCCTTGGTGATCCGCACCGAATCCTGATCGACGATCCGCCCCGCGCCGATGTTCTGGTGCCCGACCTCCGAGTTCCCCATCGTCCCTTCATTCAACCCCACGTCCTCGCCGCTGGTCTTCACCAGCGTCCGAGGCCAATCCCTCGTCAGCGCGTGCGCCACCGGCGTCTTGGCAAGCTTCACCGCGTTATACGAGTCCTGCTCGGCGTGCGGGTTCTCGCCCCAGCCGTCGCGGATCACCAGCACGCACGGCGTGTTCCGCGCGCCCGCACTCTCAGCCCCGCCCGTCGAAATCTGATTCGTTGACATGACCGCATAGTACCGGCCACGCACGGGCAATAATAATGCTCCGGTCTAGTGGGGCAGTTCTTCAACCTGCCCGAGAGCCGCACAGGTTGACAACCTGCGCCATCGAACTCAAACGAACTTTCCCCCTACGCCCGCGACCAGAACCACCATGCCCAGCATCCACCAACTCGAAAAACTCCTCGCCCTCGACCCCGCCGACCCCTTCATCCTCTACGGCCTCGCGCAAGAGCACGCCAAACTCGGCCAGACCGACCGCGCGATCGACTTCTACGACCGCTGCCTCGTCGCCGACCCCGCATACTGCTACGCCTACTTCCATAAAGCCAAAGCCCAGCACGACGCCGACCGCACCACCGACGCGATCGCCACGCTCCGCGCAGGCCTGTTCGCCGCACGCCAAGCCCAAGACAGCCACGCCGCCAGCGAGATCCAGGGATTTCTCGACGAACTCGAATAGTCGATCGAGCCACCGACCAGTCACCAGAGCAAACGTGAAACCAAGGCGTACACCAAACCCCGATGCCGAACCCGCATCGCTCTTCGAGCAGTCCCCGCTCGCTCCCTCGTCAGCGCCCCCCGCACCAACCCTCCGCATCAAGCCCCGTCCCGGCGGCCAACTCGCCGACGCCTTCATCGCACGCGAAAAGTTCGGACCCCTCTCCCCCGCCGACCTCACCGAACTCGCCCTCACCAACGGCTCGTCTTGCACCGACGACACCCGCTCCCGCCTTCTCCAAGCCGTCCGCCGTCGCGCGTGCCTCCGCAAGGCCATCACACTCCTCGCCGCGCGCCCGCGCTCCGAACGCGAACTCCACGATCGCCTCCTCGCCGCAGGCTTCGAGCACTCCACCTGCGCCGACGCGATCAACTCCCTCCGCGCCCAAGACCTCCTCAACGACAACGCACTCGCCGACTCCATCGTCGAACGAGCCGCACGCCACGGCGACGCACGCCCCAGCCTCGAACACCAACTCCGCCGCCGAGGAATCAACCCCGATTCCAATCCCGCTGCCGATTCGTCGCCCGATCCCGACGACGAGTCGGCCGCCCTCACCATCGCCAGGTCCATCCTCGCCAAGCGCGGCCCCACCTCCCGCCCGAACGACCCCACCAAAGAACAACGCCGCCTCTACTCCGCACTCCTCCGAAGAGGCTTCTCCGAAGACGCCGCCGAACTCGCGGCCTCCCGCGCGATCGACACCCGTCGCGCACGCCCACCCAACTGAGGTGAGCCGACGACGCCACGCCGTTTTCCGGGGTACCCACAACGCTCCGCGTGGGCTACACCCTCTTTCTCCCCTACACCTCTCTGGTCCCAGCTTTGATCGCGATTCGCACCACCGCTCCCACGACAACAGTGGGCTAAGCCCCGTTCGCCGGCATCGGAGTACCATCACCCGATGACCACCCCTCTCCCCAAACCCATCGCCAAAGCCGCCGCGTACTCCGCGAGCCTCTTCGCCTCAATCGCCCTCACCGGCTGCGTCGATTCCAACGACCGACTCAGCGTCGGCGACGCCCTCTTTGTCGAAGGAATCTCCCCGCCCCCGTTCGTCGGAGTCAACGACGCCCCCGCGAGCCCACGCAGCAACGACGGCCCATCCGTCGTCGCGCTCGACCGCAACAACTGGCCCACCCGCGACTTCGCAGTCCCCTTTGACGGCACACGCCATCGCCCGCACTACCAGACCGACCTCCGCCTCACCGACGACCTCGCACGCCAACGTAACGAGTACCCCACCCTCGCCTCGTCCCTCGACCTCAACGGCGACGAACTCGGCGATCACGCCTGGTGGTCCCGCCTGCAAGAAGCCTTCGTCCTCCCCCTCTACGCCGCCGGGGAAGGACTCCTCATCCTCCCCAAACTTGTCGGCGAGCCCCAGTCGCTCGAAGAATGGAGCCCCAGCGAGCCCTACGAGCGCTCCCCCGCATGGGGAGGCCTCGCCCACGACCGCAGCAAACAACCATTCGCCCCGCCACCCGAGGACTACCCAGACCCCACCAAGCGGCTCAACCCCGAGGACACCGGCGGCGAGCAGGTTCCCGCCGAGCGCGAGGAATAACCACCGCGCCCCAAGACCGGAACCCCGAATGCTCGACGAGCGCGGCCTGCCCCCCAACTACCCCTTCCGCCCAGACCTGGAAATCACCCCGCGCCAGGCGACCGCCGCTCTGCTTTCAAGCCCCGCCGACGCGCCGTTCGTGCTGATCGACTGCCGCACCGAGCCCGAGTGGGGCCTCGTCCACGTCCAAGGTTCGACCCACGTCCCACTCGACCAACTCGCCCAATGGCTCGCCGACCAACTCGACGCGTTCGATCCGAACGCCCAAATCGCATTCCTCTGCCACCACGGCGTGCGCTCCCTCAAGGCCGCGTTCCTCGCGCGCGAACTCGGGTACAACACCGCCCGCTCCGTCGCCGGCGGCATCGACCTCTGGTCCCTCGCCGCAGACCCCCGCCTCCCACGCTACGAACGCGGCCCGTTCGGCTGCCGCCCAATCGCCTAGGGAACACCCGATCTCAACGCAGCGTGCCCCGGTCCACTTCCCAATACACTCCACCATGACCACGACTCCCCAACTTCAGATCCAAGTCCAAGGCGTGAGCGTCCTCGCCAGCGGCAAGCACCCCAAGCCCCCGGCACGATTCCCCATCGCGCGCACCTTCCGCGCCCTCAACCCAACCTCCGGCAGCAACCTTGAAACCACCTACCACGCCGCAACCCCCGACGAAGTAGACGCCGCCTGCCGCGCCGCATGGCAAGCATTCTTCGACCTCTCCGCCCGCTCCAAGGACCAACGCGCCGCCTTCCTCGACACCTGCGCAACACGCATCTCCGACCTCGGCGACGACCTCGTGAAAATCGCCGCCGCCGAAACCGGCCTCGGCCCCGCTCGCCTCGTCTCCGAACGCGAACGCACCGTCAACTCCCTCCGCCTCTTCGCCGCGATGGTCCGCGACGGCTCCTGGGTCCGCGCCTCCATCGACCGCGGCGACGCCGCCCGACGCCCACTCCCCAAGCCCGACGTCCGACGAATGCTCCGCCCCCTCGGGCCCGTCGCCGTCTTCGGCGCCAGCAACTTCCCACTCGCCTACAGCACCGCCGGCGGTGACACCGCCTCCGCGCTCGCCGCCGGATGCCCCGTCATCGTCAAAGGACACCCCTCCCACCCCGGCACCGGCGAACTCGTCGCCCGCGCCATCGCCCAAGCCGTCATCGAGCACGACCTCGACCCCGGCTGCTTCTCCTTCCTCCACGCCGGCGGCGAACGCGAAACCGCCGTCGGGATCGAACTCGTCCGCCACCCCTGTATCCGCGCCGTCGGCTTCACCGGATCAACCTCCGGCGGAATGGCCCTCGTCCGCGAGGCCGCCGCTCGCCCCGACCCCATCCCAGTCTTCGCCGAAATGGGAAGCGTCAACCCCGTCTTCCTCCTCCCCGAGGCCCTCGAAACCCAGCCCAAGTCCATCGCCGAACGCCTCTACGCATCCGTCACCAACGCCTCCGGCCAAATGTGTACCTGCCCCGGGCTCGTCTTCTCAAAGCGCAGCGACGGACTCGAAGTCTTCCTCCGCGCCATGGCCGACTCCATGAACCAGGCCGGACCCATGACCATGCTCAACCGACGCGTCCGCGCAAGCTTCGTCAAACGCATCAGCGAAATTACCGCCGTCGAAAACGTCGACGTCCGAGGCGGTTCACCCCAGGCCGGACACCGCGAAGAAGGCTTCGACCCAGGCTCCGACCAATCCTCCCCCATCCGCTGTTCCGCCGTCGTCTTCCGCACAACTTACAACACCTTCCGCCACGCCCACACCCTTCACGAAGAATGCTTCGGCCCCTCCCTCATCGTCGTCACCTGCGACGACGACGACCAACTCCTCGCCGCCGCCGCTTCCATCCAAGGCAGCCTCACCGGCACCATCTTCGCCTCCGGCCTCGACCTCCCACTCTCCCAACGCCTCCACCAGGTCCTCGAACAACGCGTCGGACGCATCGTCTACAACGGAGTCCCCACCGGCGTCGAGGTCTGCACCTCCATGGTCCACGGCGGGCCCTTCCCCGCCTGCAACCAACCCCAATCAACCGCCGTCGGACCCACCGCCGCCGAACGCTGGTGCCGCCCCGTCTGCTTCCAGGGAGCGCCACAACCCAACATCCCCAAAGAACTCCGCGACGAAAACCCCCTCGGCATCACCCGCACCGTCGACGGCAAACTCGAAACCCCGCCCAAATAATGCAACCCGGAGATCTCCCGCCCGCTCATTTCCCCGCCGCCTCCAGCCCCAGCGCGCCCACCATCACGCCCCACAGATCAACATTATCAATCACCCGCGGCAGCCCCTCCGACCCCGGCCCCAGCGCCGTCACCTCCACCAAGTCCGACGTGTGATTCGGGCTCAAGAACGCCACCCCCAGCGAATCCGCCAAGATCCCCCCCAAAACGCTCACCGGCGAGTTCGCCGCCGCGAACGGGCTCACCCGTCGCCCCGCCAGCGCATCCACCACCATCCGACTCTCAACCTCCGACAAAGCAATCCCCGTCGCCTCGTGCGCCACGTCCCGCACCTGCGCCGCCAAACCCCCGCCCGCCTTCAAATCCAACTTCCCGAACACCCACTCCGCCGAGTGCTTCACGTCGTTGATCCGGTCAAAACGCGTCAGCGCGTCCGGCCCATAGAACGTCAACCCCGGGTTCGCGTTCCCGTGATCGCTCGTCAAAATCACCAGCGTGTCGTCGCGATCCTTCACAAACTCCAGCACCACCCCGATCGCCTCGTCCAGCCCCAACTGCTCCGCCACCAGCGACCCCGCGTCGTTCGCGTGCGCCGCATGATCCACACGACCACCCTCCACCTGCAGCACAAACCCGCCCGCACGCTTCGACAGCAACCCCAGCGCCACACCAGTCATCTCCGCCAACGACGGCGGCCTCACACCCGTCCCCGCCGCCGCCGCAGACGCCGAATCCAGCACATACGGCACATGGTCCGCATCAAACAACCCCAGCACGCGCCTCGGCCTCCCCTGCGCATCGACCAGCAACCCACTCTCCGAAAGCCCCAACATCTCCTCCCGCGTCCGCACCACCCGCACGCCCGCGTGCGCCTCCAGGAGCGCCTTGGGGAAGTGCTTCTCACCTCCCCCAAACGC
>JBGAOD010000099.1:8295-14056 GCA_044221955.1 Phycisphaerales bacterium
TCGCCGGCGTCGCGTGCGTCACCCGCGCCGTCGTCACCACCCCCGTCGCCTTCCCCGCCTCTTTCGCCCGTACCAAAATCGGTTTCCGATCCCGCCCGTCCGGGGTCACGTTCAACGCCTCGTTGTTCACATGAAACCCGCACCCCCACGCCGAACCACCCGCCGCAGAATCCGTCACCGGTGAATCCGCCGACGCCGTGAACGCCGTCGCACGCGCCACGCCCGGCCGCCTCCAAAGGTCCACCCAACGCGACCCCCGGCCGTGCCGCCGCCGGTTCATCATGTCCGCCAGCGCGATCGTCCCCGCGCTCATCCCGTCCGAAACCACAAAGATCACATTCATGCACCGCGGCCCACCCCGCGCCCTGATGCGCGCCGGCCGCGGCACCTCCGCGCGCCCAACCTCCGCGCCCCCCAGCAACGACGCGCCCGCCACCGACGCCGCCAAAAACGCCCGCCGATCAAAGCCCACCGGCGGCCTCACGGTGTGTCTGCCAAGTTCATTCCACATCAAGCCCACCCCTCTCGCACACCTTCACACACGCATCCGCGCCGCGTACACCAACCACTCCACCACCAACAACGCCCCCGCCGCCCCTACAAACCAAGCCCAAAGCTCGCGCCCAACACCGCCGCCGCCCGCCGCACCCACTGTACGCCCCGACACCCGCAACTCCGTCGCCGATCTCAGCATCGTCTCCGTCGTATCAACAAGGTTTAGCGCAACCACAGCGTCCCGCCCCGCCGGCTCCACCCGGTACAACCCCGCCCGCTCAACCAGCCCGAACGAAACCTCCGAATCCGATCGTTCACGCCCAGCCGCCGCCACCAACCGCTCCGGCCCCACCAATTCAACCCGTCCAGCCCCAACACCAGCCCCAGCCCCCGCCCGCACCACCACACTCTCCCCAGTCCGAAACGCACGCCCCGCCGATTCCTCACCACGCTGCGTCAAATAGTCCGCCGCCGCGCTCAGAAAAATCGGAAACCCCGCCTGCAACGGCCAGTTCGACGACGCCGGATCAAACGCCACCACAACCCTTCGGTAAGGCCCGTCGTTCAACAGCCCGATCAACGTCCCATTCACCCCATCCGCCAGCGACGTGAACCCCGCCGCGCTCCCCGTCCATACAACCCGCGGCCGCCCCGCCACATACACCGAATCGAGCGACACATCCCGCAGCACCGGGTGCGCCCGCGACCACGCCACGACGTAACTCCCGCCCCGGTCGCTCGCGCTTTCCGCGCTCTCCGCCAGCCCCGCCACCGCCAACCCAGATACTGGAAGCCCCGCACCAAACGACAGCGACGCCGCCCGCGGAACCACGCTCGGCGTGACGCCCTCGAACACAACCAGGTCCGCGCCGAGTTCCCCCGCCGAAACCAACCGCTCGTACTCCGCCGCCGACACCACCCGCAACGACGCCCGAAGCTCTCCCAGCGCATCGGCCAGCAACCACCACGGCGCGAGCGAAGAATCGGCCGCTTCTGCTGCCCCCGCCAACTCGGTCACCGGATTCGCCCGCACGAGCATCACCCGCGCCCGCGCCGCCGGCGCAAGCACCAACGACGCCCGGTTGTCCGCCGCCAGCACATCGAGCCGATCCAGATCCGCAGTGACCACGCCCCCCTCCGGCGCGTGAACTTCAAACGTCACCGACGCGCCCTCCGATCCCCCCGGAACGCGCAGCGCCCGACGCTCCACCACGCGATCGTTCAGCGACAACGCCACCGCGATATCCCGCGCCACCCTCGACGCATTCACAACCCGCACCAGCACCCGCGTCAGCGCAGGATCGGAGTAATCTCGCCGCGCCGCGCACGCCACAATCCCCAGATTGTCCGGGCCCTCCTCGGGAACAGCCGGCGCAACCGAAACAACGCGAACTTCTCCGCCCGCCAGCGTCAGATCACCCGAAGTATCGAGCGAGCCGTCCGTCACCAGCTCAACAACAGTCGTCGCCCGCGCCGAACCCTCTTCCCCAGTCGGCGCGGTCAGCGTTCCCACCACCCGCAGCGCCGCCTGTAGGTTGGCCGGTTGATCCGTCGTTGTCAGCCCGTTCAGCGCATCACGCAACTCCGACACGCTCGTCGAAAATCCCGCCACGACCCGGGCCTCCGCCCCGAACGCCACCAACGCAACCGATGCGCCGCCGGAACCGATCGCTTCGTCAGCCAGCGACGCGCAGCGCGCCCGCGCCGCATCCCACCGCGCCGCCCCGCCCTTCCCATCAGCCGCCCGCATCGACGCCGAGCGGTCGAGAAGAATCACAACCCGCGATCCGACCGCTCCGCCCCCCGACAACACCGGCCGACCCAACGCCACGATCAACAACCCCAGAATCAACACGTGCAAAAACAACAACCACGACGCACGCAACCACCGCAACGGCACGTTCGCCTGCAAGTCATCCACCGCCGAACGCCACAGCAGCGTCGAGCTCACGCGCACCGGCCGACGCCGGAGCCGCAGCATGTACAAGAGCACCAGCACCGGCACGCACAACGCAGCCGCCGCCAGCGCGGAAAATGGAGCGAGCAGCGTCACACCGACCCCGGCGGCAAATCCTGCTCCGGCGCGCCCGGCTCACCCGGCGGCACCACCTTGGGAGCCGGCGGCCGAAAACCCTTCGCCACGATAAACGTCTCCCGCGAAACATCGCGGCTGGACTTCGGCTTGAACCCCGCAACATCTCTGAACATCCGCCGCGCCCGGTTCATCACGTGCGGCGTGTCCTCACCCTCCAGAATCTTCATCGCCAAACAACCGCCCGCCCGCAGCAGCGTCGGAAGAACCTCCAGCACCCGATGGCAAAGCCGCGCCGAAAGCAAATCGTCCCCGTGCCCCGACGTGTTCGGTGCCATGTCGCTCAGCACCACCTCAAAGACCCCGCCGCCCAGCTCGAACAACTCCTCGGCCGAAACCTTGAACACATCCCCCTGCATCGTGCGCACGTTCGGCCCGATCCGGTGGCGCACCTCCTGCAGATCAATCCCGACCACCGAACCCGTTTCACCCACCGTCTCCGACGCCACCTGCAGCCACGACCCCGGCGCACAACCCAGGTCGATCACATGATCTCCACTCCGAAGTACTCGAAACTTCTCCTGAATCTCCTGCAACTTGTACGCCGACCGCGCAAGATACCCATCGGCCTTCGCCATCTTGAAGTAACGATCCTGGAGCTTGCGCGGTTGGGCCATGGCACGCGGTAGGTTGGAGGTGTTCCACGTGGAACACCCTCATGGGTGGTCAGTCGTCCTCGTCGGTCGTCAGATCCTCAAACTCCTCACGCCACATCATCTGGATGGTTTCCAAAATCTTCTCGTTGACCGGGTGCCCCGGCTCTTCCACAAACCCCGGCAGCGCCTGGACCATCCGCCGCAAGTCCACGAACTTGACGGTCAGCGGGTCGGTGGTCGGATGCGCCTCCGCCATTTTCTCCGCGATCCGGTCCACTTCCAACCAGCCGAAGTTCTTGGAAAGTCCCATGAAAAATGATCCCTCCCGCGCCGCTAGTGCGGGACTTCCTTGACCGCGTTGCGGTTCCACGACGGGACGCGCACCACGATCGGGCCGTCGCCGATCACCTCGCACTGGCACGACAGCCGGCTGTTCCGCTGCAACCCGACCGCCTCCTCGACCCGGTCGTCCTCGGCCTCGGTCGCTTCCGAAAGCTGGTCCATTCCTTTTTCGATGTAGACGTGGCAGGTGGAACACGCGCAGACGCCGCCGCAGGCGTGCTCGATGTTGATGCCGGCCTCCATCGCCACTTCCAGGAGGTGCTCGCCCTTGGCGGCCAGGACTTTGTGCTCCTTCTGGTCGCCGCCGGTGAGGCCTTTGGGGTCTTCGAGGTTGAACGTCACGGGGACGATTTCGGGGCCGTGGGCTTTGTCGGAGTGCTTGAGGTGCATGAAAATTCCCGGGGCTTTGTGTCGATCGGGGCGTGTGATCGGGGCCCGAACGACTATAGACCGATGCCGGGCCGGGCCGGGTCATATGCTTGGCGTAGCGATGCAGACCGAGGTCCAGCCCAAGCCCGCCGAATCTCCCGCGCCGGGCGCTCCGATCGAGATTTCCGTGGTCGCGCCGGCCCACAACGAAGAGGACAACGTCGAGGCGCTGGTGCGCGAGGTGCATGATGCGCTCGCGGCGCTGGGGGTGCCGTTTGAGTTTGTGATCGTGGACGACGGTTCGACGGACTCGACGCGGGCGCGGGTTCAGGAGCAGATGAAGACTCGGCCTTGGCTGCGGTGCGTGGCGATGACGCGGACTCCGCCGGGGAAGGGGAACGGTCAGTCGGCGGCTTTTCACGCGGGATTTCGCGCGGCGCGGGGGCGGCTGGTCGCGGTGCTCGATGCGGATTTGCAGAACGATCCGGCCGACCTGCCGGCGATGTTGAAACTGATGCGCGACACGGGCGCGGACTTCGTGCAGGGCGACCGATCGCACGCGCGGAAGGACAACGTGGTGCGGAAGGTCGGGTCGTGGGTGGGGCGGGTTTTTCGGCGGTCGCTTTTGGGTGACACGATCCGCGATACGGGGTGTTCGTTGCGGCTGATGACGCGCGAGATCGCGGTGGCGTTGCCGCTGGAGTTCCGCGGGATGCACCGGTTTATCCCGGTGACGGCGCGGCATCTTGGGTACAAGGTCGTGGAGATGCCGGTGCGGCATCGGCCGCGGGTGGCGGGGGTGCCGAAGTACGGGCTCGGGATCATGCAGCGGGCGCTGCCGGGGTTGGTTGATTTGTTCGCGGTGCGGTACATGCGGAATCGGCGGCGGCCGGTGGCCGCGACGGAGGTTTTGCGCGTTGCTGTGGTTGATGATGCGCGGAAACGGGGCGGCGCGTGAGCGATGTGAGGAATGACGAGTCGGCTCGGAGAGCCGACCTACCTAAGAAGAAGCGGTTCAAGTGGGAGCCGAAAGCGGCGATGGCGGCGGTGCTGCTGCTGGGGCTGTGGCTGGCGTTCGGGCCGGCGTCGCGGCCGAAGTTTTCGACGCGTGAGGGGGCGATCACGCAGGACATCCGGCTTGGCGATGATCGCGGAGTTTTGGAGTCGTCGGTGGACGCTGCGAGCGGGGTGCGGGAGTTTCGGGTGTTCATGCGCGGGCACGAGCCGACGCGGAGTTACGCCGAGACCGAGGTCCGCGAACTGTTTGGCGAGTCGGTGTACCAGAACGCGATCACGCCGCGGAGCAACTGGGTTTTTCACTGGCTGAATATCACGGCGTGGTCGAACCTGGTGTGGGTCGGCATCGGTTTCTTTGGGCAGCTCGCGTTCTCGGGGCGGATGGTTTTGCAGTGGATTACGAGCGAACGGCGGCGCGAGAGCGTGATCACCGAGTCGTTCTGGTGGTTCAGCCTGGTCGGGTCGGTGACGTTGTTCTCGTACTTCGTGTGGCGGCAGGACCCTGTGGCAATCTTGGGGCAGGCGTCGGGGGTCGTGATCTATGCGCGGAATATCCGATTGATCTACAAGCGGCGGCGGCGCGAGCTGCGCCGGGCGGCGGAGTAGATCACCTCGAAGAGTCGTTCACCACGGAGTGACACCGAGAGACACGGAGAGGAAACAATCGGGCTTTCGGGCCAGTTCTCACACGGTGTCCCTCCGTGTCACCCCGTGGTGAGTGGATTTCAGATGATTTCTTGATTGAAGAGCGTTTTGTTGCGCAAGTGAGTGCGGCGGCCTGTTCGATGAGTTGTTCCCACGCTGGCGCGTGGGGTTCTTTGGGAAGGGGCGGGATGAAAGTTTTTCTGGA
>JBGAOD010000100.1:0-13869 GCA_044221955.1 Phycisphaerales bacterium
CCTCAACAACGCCGAGGTCATCATCATCCCCGTCGTCAACGCCGACGGGTACGACTACACCTGGACCACCAACCGCCTCTGGCGCAAGAACCGTCGCGCCAACAGCGACGGCACCTTCGGCGTCGATCCCAACCGAAATTGGGGCTACCAGTGGGGCGGAGCGGGCGCAAGCACCACACCCAGCGCCGAAGACTACCGAGGTCCGTCGGCCTTCAGCGAGCCCGAGACCCAGAACCTGCGCGACTTCGTCCTCGCCAACCCGCGCATGCGGGCCTCGATCGATTACCACAGCTACTCGCAGCTCATCCTGTCGCCGTGGGGATGGACCAGCGCCCTCCCGCCCGACGCCGCCATCTTCGATCAACTCAACGGCGACATCCGCTCCGCCATCGCCAGCGTCAACGGCCTGCTCTACACCGCCGGCCCGATCTACACCACCATCTACCCCGCCAGCGGCGGCGCTTCTGACTGGAACTACGGCGCGGGCACAACACCGCGAAAAATCCTCGCCCTCTCCATCGAGCTCCGCGACACCGGCACCAACGGCTTCACGCTCCCTGCCGACCAGATCGTGCCCACGGGCCGCGAGAATCTCGCGGGCGCTCTGACGCTCTCAGAATCCATCGCCTTCCCCGTCAAGTTCACCTTCCCCGACGGCCTGCCCGCCAGCGCGAGCGCCGGCAGCACCACAACCTTCCGCGTCAACGTCGTCCCCACGCCCGGCACCACGCTCTCGGCCGGCACCGCGAAGATCTACGCACGCCCCAGCACCACCGGAGCGTTCACCCCCGCAACGCTCACGCTCATCAGCGGCACCACCTACACCGCCACGCTCCCCGTCTCGACCTGCGGCAGCGACGCCCAGTTCTATCTCGAAGCCCAGACCACCGCCGCCACCACCGGGCGATCACCCGCCAGTGCGCCCAACGCGTTCTACACCACCCCCGTCCGCCAGACCATCGTGAACTACTCCGACGCCGCCGAGGCCAGCACCGGCTGGACCATCGGCGCCGCCGGCGACAACGCGACCGCCGGTACCTGGGAACTGGCTGTCCCCCAGGCCACCGCCGCCCAGCCCGGCGCGGACCATTCGCCCGTAGGCACCAAGTGCTGGATCACCGGCGCGGCCGCGGGTGCCAGCGTCGGCGCCAACGACATCGACGGCGGCACCACCACGCTCACCTCCCCAACCTTCGACGCCACCACGCCCGCCGGCTTCCAGCCCGGCGACGCCTACATCGAATACTGGCGCTGGTACTCCAACGACCAGGGCAGCGCCCCCAACGCCGACTCCATGCCCATCCAGATTTCCAATAACAACGGCTCAACCTGGACCCAGCTCGAACTCGTCACCGACAACGCTAACGCCTGGGTCAACAAACGCTTCAAGGTCAGCGACTTCGTTGCACCCACCGCCAGCATGAAGCTCCGCTTCATCGCCCGCGACCTCTGGAGCGGCTCGGTCGTCGAGGCCGGCGTGGACGACATCCTCGCCACCGTCGTCACCTGCCCCTGCAAGCCCGCCGACTTCAACTGCGACGGCTTCGTCACCGGCGAAGACTTCGACGCCTATGTCGACGCCTTCACCGCCGGGTCGCTCACCGCGGACTTTGACGGCGACGGCTTCGTCACCGGCGAAGACTTCGACGCTTTCGTCATCGCGTTCGAGATCGGTTGATCGAGTTGAACACCTCGACCAGGGAACATCCGACGACGGACGCCGGACCTGAGGACCTTCGAAGGTCCGGGCTCTTTGTTGCGCACAACCTCACCGCGTGCTCAATCACTCACCCTCGAACACGCGCTCAGCCTTCGTCTTCGGCTTGACCACCACCGACGCCACCACCCCAGCCACCAGCACCCCGACCACCACCGCCAACGAAACCAGCTCCGGGATCGGCGCCCACCTGTGGATCACCATCTTGATCCCGATGAACCCCAGCAGCAAGAACAAGCACGGCTTCAAGTACACGAACCTCGCGATCATCGCCGCCACGGCAAAGTACAGCGCCCGCAGCCCCAGCACCGCGAAGCAGTTGGCCGTGAACGCCACGAAGGTATCGTGCGTGAACGCCATCGTCGCCGGGATCGAGTCGATCGCGAACACCGCGTCCGCAAGGTCCACCACCAAGAGCGCCAAGAACATCGGCGTCACCAGCCACCGCCCCTCCAGCCTCGTGAAGAACCTCGCGCCGTCATACTCCTTCGACACCGGCAGCACCGCCCGGCTCAACCTCACCACCAGGTTCTTATCCAGATCCGCGCCACCGTTCTCCTTCGTCGCGATCAGCTTCACCGCGGTAATGAGCAGCATCACCCCGAACACGATCATCACCCACTCGAACCGCTGCACCAGCGAAGCCCCCGCGATGATCATCGCCCCGCGCAACACCACCGCGCCGATGATCCCCCAGAACAGCACCCGGTGCTGAAACGCCGCCGGCACCTTGAAGTACGCCATCAGCATCGCGATCACCAGCATGTTGTCCATGCTCAGCATCTGCTCGACCAGATACGCCTGGATACACATCACCGCCGCGTTCCACCCCGAGCGCGGCATCAGCATGTCCTCCGAATCCACCGCCACCATCCCGCGCGGGATCAGCACGTGCTCGTACAGCGCGTACAGGCCGAACATGCTCACGCACGTCACCCCGACCCACGCCGCCCACTGACGCACCGCTTTCCCCGCCCCGATCGTCTGGTGCCCGCGGTTGAGCACGTACAGATCGACGAAGAGCAGCGCGGCCAGGAGCCCGATGAAGCCCGCCCAGACAATCAGCATTCGGTCACTCCGCCCTTCGTGATTCGGCATTCGACGATCGCAACGTCGCGATCCACCACTCGCTATTCGCCACTCCCCACTCGCTTCCCCTTCGCCGGCATCGCCACCGACAGCACCACCGCCAACGCCAGCATCCCCACCACCACCAGCAGCGACAGCGTCGTATCAACCTTGATCGAGTGCATCGCCGGCCACTCACGCCCCAGCTTCTCGCCGATCACATGAACATACGGCGGCACGCTCAGCAGCAGCAGCTTCACGCCCACAAAAGCCAGAATAATGATCAGCGCCGGCTTCAAGAACCGGAACTTCTGGATCAACGCCGCCAGGCAGAAATACAACGCCCGCAGCCCCAAAATCGCAAAGATATTGCTCGTGAACACAATAAACGGGTCGGGCGTGATCGCAAAGATCGCCGGGATCGAATCCACCGCAAACACCAAATCCGTGATCTCCACGATCACCAGCGCCAGGAACAACGGCGTGATCGCCCACTTGGCGCTCAACGTCCCCGCCGGGGGCGGGTCCATCACCTCTTTGCCCGTCGCTGCGTCCACCGAATACGTCGGCTTCAACGTCCGCCTGGTGAAAAACTTCTGACCATCGTAAAAGTCCACCGTCGGGAAAAACCTCTTGCAGACCCGCACCGCCCAGTTGTTGGCCGGGTCGTCGTTCCCCTTGATGAACGCCATCTTCAAGGCCGTCAGGATCAGGAACCCGCCAAAGACAATCAGGATCCACTGATACTTCATGATCAGCGCCGAGCCCAGGAAGATCATACCGCCCCGCATCAGCAGCGCACCGATGATCCCCCAGAACAGCACCCGATGCTGGTACTTGGCCGGCACCGCGAAGAACCCGAAGACCAACGCGATCACGAAGATGTTGTCCATCGCCAGCGACTTCTCGACCACGTACCCCGTCAGGTACTGCTTGGCCGCGTCGAGCCCGCGGACTTCACCGGAGATGATCGTCGCCGCGTTCGCATCAACCATCGCCGCCGGGTTGTACATCGGCGTCGTCAGCCCTAACCCCAGCCAGTGGTTCTCGTACGCGAAGTACACGAACACCGCGAACGCCAAGCCGCACGTCACCCACACCACCGACCACGAGGCCGCCTCTTTCATCGTGACGACGTGCGCCTCACGATGGAACACGCCCAAGTCCAGCGCCAGGAACAACACCACCAGCCCGATGAACGCGACATACGCCCAGACCTTCATGTCCCCGGGCACGGCGTCCGCAACGCCCGAACCCGACGCCAAGGCCGCGGTCACCGAAGAACACAGGCCGGTCGCGAAAGACCCCGCCTGCGCCAACACGAACGATGAAATGGAACTCAGCACGCACAGCCCTCCGCAAAGCCAACCCGCGGCGGGCGCAATGGCACCGCCGTCCCAAGATTGGTCTTGCCAAGCAGGCCGCAAACGCGACCCACGACAGGGACCGGACGCCGACCGGGAATGGCCGACACCGTGCTGACGATCCCTGAGTACGCGCCGCCGCAGAAAGAACGATTGGCGACGCGGAGGCTACTCCCCGTAAATTGTTGGAATGTTATGCCGATGGATAGAGCCGACCTACTCCACCGTCACACTCTTCGCCAGATTCCTCGGCTTATCCACGTCGTGCCCGCGCAACACCGCAGCGTGGTACGCCATCATCTGCAGCGGCACCACCGTCAGCATCGGGCTCAGCGGCTCGGCGATGTCGGGGATGTAGATCACGTCGTGGACGTGCTTCTTGATCTGCTCGTCGCCCTCGGTCGCCACCGCGATCACGTGCCCGCCGCGGCTCTTCACTTCCTGAATATTGCTCATCACCTTCTCGTACTGGCGGCCCTTGTTGGCGATGAACACGGCCGGCATGCCGTCGTTGATGAGGGCGATCGGCCCGTGCTTCATCTCGGCCGCGGGCATCCCCTCGGCGTGGATGTAGCTGATTTCTTTCAATTTCAGCGCGCCCTCCAAGGCCGTCGGGTAGTTGTACCCGCGCCCCAGGAACAGCCAGTTCTCACGCTCGACGTACTTCTGCGTCACCTTCCGCACCACGTCGTCCAGCTCCAAAATCCGCTGCATCTTGTCGGGGATCGACTCCAGCGCCGTGAGATACTCGTGGCATTGGTCGGCCGACATGTACCGACGCCGCGCCAGGAAGAGCGCGATCATCGTCAGCACCGCCACCTGCCCCGTGAACGCCTTGGTCGACGCCACGCCGATCTCAGGCCCCACACGCAAATACACGCCCGCGTCGGTATCCCGCGAGATCGTCGAGCCCACCACATTGATCACGCCCAGCGACAACGCCCCGCGCTCCCGCGCCTCGTGCAGCGCCGCCAAGGTGTCGGCCGTCTCGCCCGACTGGCTCACCGCCACGCACACCGTGTTCTCTTCAATAATCGGGTTCCGATACCGAAACTCGCTGGCGTACTCCGCGACCGCCGGGATTTTGCACAGATCCTCGATGAGGTACTCGCCGATCATCGCCGCGTGCAAGGCCGTCCCCTGCGCCACCAGCACGAACCGCCGCGCCTTGAGCAAGTCCTTCGCAAGGTTCGACACCCCGCCCAGCACGATCCGCCCCTCGTTCAGATCGATCCGCCCCCGGAAGCAGTTCTTGATCGCCTTGGGCTGCTCGAAGATCTCCTTCTGCATGAAGTGCTCGAACCCGCCCAGCTCGATCTGCTCCAGCTCGATCTCAAGCTGCGTGATCTTGCTCGTCACCTCGACGTTGTGGATCGTCGAGGTGCGGAACCCCTCGCGCGTGAGCTTGACGACGTTGTAGTCGTCAAGGTGAAAAACCTGGGTCGTGTGGGCCACGATCGCCTGCGCGTCCGAGGCCACGATGTACTCACCCGCCCCCACGCCCACGATCAGCGGCGAACCCTTGCGGGCCACCACCATCACGTTCGGCTCCTTCTCGCACATCACCACGATCGCGTACGCGCCCGTCACCTCGCGCAGCGCCGACTGCACGGCCTTCTCCAGGTCGCCGTCGTACAGCTCACCGATCAGCATCGCCAGAACTTCGGTGTCCGTCTGGCTCTTGAAGACGTGCCCCTTGTCCTCAAGATAAGTCTTCAGCGCCGCGTAGTTCTCGATGATGCCGTTATGAACAACCGCGATGCCGTTCTTGTCGTCCACGTGCGGGTGGGCGTTGAACTCGGTGACACCGCCGTGGGTGGCCCAGCGCGTGTGGCACATGCCCAGCGTGCCGCGCAAACCGCCCGACTCCTCCAGCTTGTCCTCAAGATTGCTCACCCGCCCAACGGACCTGATCACCGACAGCTTCCCCTTCTCGATCGTGGCGATCCCCGCCGAGTCGTAACCACGGTACTCCAGACGCTTGAGCCCCTCGATCAAATACGACTGAGCCGCCTTCGAGCCGATGTAGCCGACGATTCCGCACATAAAAAACCCTCCGCGAGCGTGCCCCATCGCGCCGAACCCGGCACCCTCATCAGGTCAACCCGGACCGGCCCGGCGGTCTACGCAGGACTCCCATCGTAGAACGCCGGCCCACCTGCCCGGATAACCCCGGGACTCACAGCGGCGACCGCCCTCATACGCCGGTCGAACCGCCCAGGATCGCCCGACTTTCATCGGCACGAATCAGAGATGAAAAAAATGTCCCCCAAGGGTTCGCGGCTTAGAACACCGGCACCGAACAATCTTCGCTCGGAAAACCCCGGACTCACCCGCACCGCACGCCGCAGAAAACACCCGACTCACGCGTTCCCCGAAGCGATCGCGTCCCGCAGCGGCACCAAAACATGCGGCACCACCCGCGACTCCACCAGCTCCTCGCCGATCTCCGCCAGCCGCCCCAGCATCAACGGCAGCTGCTTCAAATCCCCGATCGCCCCAAAACGCCGCAGCGTCACATACACGCTGATCGGGTCGCGCCCGCCGTCGCCCTCGCGGTGCGACAGGTGGCTCGTCGGCCTGGTCTTGATCTCAAAGTGCGCCTCCACGTCCCCACGCTCGCCAACCTCGTCCTTCAACGTCATCCCCACGATCGGCTGATAGTCCGTCAGGCTCGCACCAGGGATCTCCGAAAGCTTGGCCAGCGGCGACCCGCCCACCAACGTCTCGAACACGATCCCATCGTGGTTCCCCGGAGCCGCAAGATCAAAGCCGAACAGCAACTCCACACACTCAATATCCAGCGGGCTGATGTTCAGGTACACCGGAGCCGTCTCCAGCACATACTGATGGAGCGTGTACGCCTGCGGCATCGTCGGCGGGTTCACGCTCCCCGCCCGCACGCTGTTCGCCCGCACCGCGATCCACCGGTGCGGCGTGTCCGACTGCGGCGACTCCAACGCCAGCTCATCCCGATACCGACGAAAGTTCGCCATCGCCGGGAACTGCTTCCGAGTCCGCTCGAAAAGCTCCAGCACGGTGTCGCGCCCGCGCGGCAGCTCCATCTTCACCCCGAGCTTGAGGTTCACATAAAAATCTGAACAGAGTGCGCGGTAGCTGTCGGACATCGCGGCCTTACTCCTCAGCGGCATCCCTTGCCTGTAGTTCCTCGCGGCGTGCCGTACACGACTCGAAGCCGACTGTATCAACTTCGCACGCCCGAGTGGAGTCTTTTTCTACCGAACAATCCTGTCATTTGCTCGATCGCGCGTCACCAACCAACCACGCCACAATCTCCGCAGTCGCCGTCAGGTCCGGTACCGCGTGGTGAGCCCCCGATTCGAGGAGCTGCGCGACCGAGAACTGACCCGTCGCCACTCCCAAACACCGACACCCGTTGGCCAGCGCACACTCCGCGTCGTGCGGCGTATCGCCGATAATCGACACCCGCGCCGGATCAATCTCGCGTCCGAACATCGTCCGGTACCGCGCAATCCCAACCGCCGGCAGGTGCGAACGCGCAGGCGGATCGTGCGGCGAATGATCGCCCCACACCGACAGCACAAACTGGTCCGGGTCAATCCCGCACGCCCTCAATTTCAGCCGCCCCGTCTCCTCGATGTTCCCCGTCAGCACGCCCAGCGTGATGTCCGTCCGCGAACGCAAACTCGCCAGCAGCTCATGCACACCCGGCAACGCCCGACCGTTCCCCGGCGTCGCTAGCTTGGGCCCAAGATGCTTCCGGTATCCTTTCAGCATCGCCGCCATGTTCTCGCGCGTCACCGGCAGGTTGTTGTGCCGCAGCAGATCCGCGAAGATCAGCGGATCGAGCCGCCCCGCGAACTTCACCTTCGTCTCATCAAACCCCGCCCCGAATAGCTCACGCCCCGCCTCCCCCATCGCCCGCATCCCCGACCCCTGCGTCACCAGCAACGTTCCATCGATATCAAACAAGAGCAGCATGCCCAAGGCTAGCGCCTTTGGTAGGTCGGCTCTCCGAGCCGACTCTTCTCTCCCTCCCTCTCCCTCAGATCCTCTCTGAGTCTCGTGCCTTTGGGTACCCCCACGCTCCGCGTGGCTACTCCTTCTACACCTTCTTCTCTGCCCTTCGCACCTGTTTCACTGACGATTCGTATCACGTTCACCCCGCTATCCAATAATCTCTCGAACCGTTCCCCACAAAAACTCCCGGCCTTCCACATCTCATATGCCCGATCTCCCCACCAACCCCGACACCACCAGGCCCGCCATCGCCGCGCCGCCTCCTTCCAAAAAACCCGCCAAGCTCCGCGTGACCCTCGCCCGCCCCGCCGGCGGCTTCCTCGCGCAGATGCGCATCCGTAAGAAACTCATCGTCCTCCACACCGTCTTCTCCCTCGGTCTCGCCATCGTCCTCCTCGCCCTTCTCCGCCCCGCTGTCACTGAAATCGTCGAGCAAGCCGAGGCCGACGAAGCCCGGCTCGTCCTTCGCGCACTCGCGGCCGAGCAACGCACCAGCCCCGCCGACGCCCCCGACGCTGGCACCGGCAACCTCACCAGGATCGACGCGGGCTCCCCCGATCAGATCGGCATCACCCCCGAACTCGCCGCTCGCTGCGCCGGCTCGCCGGGCATCCCCTTCCCCGCCCCCCCTCACGATGGTGTCGGTCGCGCTTTTCCTTTCTTCTCCCCCGACGCCCAACCCAGGGGCACCTATTTCGTCGCCTCCGTCCGCATCGCCGAGGCCCGCGCCGCCGTCACGCGCCTCTACTTCTTCACCGCCGCCGCCCTTTTGGGCGTCTATGCCCTCGTGGCCGCCGCGCTCGAACTCCTCGTCCTCCCGCAATACGTCTACGCCCCCATCCGCCGCATGCTCGACGCCGAACGCGCCGTCCAAGACGGCCGTTCCGAGGACGAACTCATCCCCGAATCCGCCATCCCCGCCGACGAACTCGGCGAGATCATGCGCTCTCGCAATACCTCCATTCTTTCCCTCCGCAAAAACCAGACCGCCCTCGCCGACGCGCTCTCCCAACTCGAAGAAGTCGCCACCGACCTCCAACGCAAAAACCACCTCCTCGAGAACGCACGCCGGAACCTCGCCGACGCCGACCGACTCGCCAGCCTCGGCATGATGTCGGCCGGGATCGCTCACGAGCTCAACACGCCCCTCGCGGTCCTCAAAGGCCTCGTCGAAAAACTCAACGACACGCCCCTCGATCACGCCGAGGCCGCCCTCATGCTCCGCGTAGTCCGCCGCCTCGAACGCCTCGGCGAGAGCCTCCTCGACTTCGCCCGCGTCCGCCCCCCACGCTCATCCCCCGCCGATCTCCACGCCATCGTCGAAGACGCCGCAACCCTCGTCCGCCTCGACCGCAAGGCCGCCGAACTCACCATCGAAAACAACGTGCCCACCGGCACCGTCGTCGAGTGCGACAGCGACCGCATCGTCCAGGTCCTCGTGAATCTCCTCCGCAACGCCGCCGACGCCATTAACCGCCGCAGCGACCACGCCGACGCTCCCCCGCGCGAACGCGGGCTCATCACCATCCACTGCCTCCGCTTCGAGAAAGACGGCCGCGAATGGATCGGCACCTCCATCGCCGACAACGGCCCCGGCATCGACCCCGAAATCCTCCCCCGACTCTTCGAGCCCTTCGCCAGCACCCGCCTCGACTCTCACGGCACCGGGCTGGGCCTCGCCGTCTCCGACGGCATCGTCCGCGAGCACGGCGGGATGATCCTCGCCCGCAACCGCCCAGCACGCTCCGGCTCCATCTTCGAGATCATGCTCCCCGTGCGAATGCCCATCGAACCAACGATCGATCTCGCTCAACCCGCAACCCAAGCCGCGGAGCCCGCTCCCCATGCCTGACACCCAACTCCAACCCGAAACCATCACCGCGCCGCTCTCGATCATCGCCTTCGACGACGACGCCGACTTCCGCCAGTACATCCAGGGCGTCCTCGAAAACCAAGGCCACGAGGTCCGCGCCGTCGCCACTCCCGAAGAGTTCTACAACGCCTGCGAATCCCGCCTCCCCGACATCGTCCTGCTCGACATGAAAATGGGCGACGTCAGCGGCGAGTCCGTCCTCGTCGAAGTCCGCAAGCGCTGGCCTCGCCTCTGCGTCATCGTCGTCACCGGCTACCCGTCCCTCGACAGCATGCGAAAAACCTTCAAGCAAGACGCTTTCGACTACCTCGCCAAACCCTTCTCGCTCCCCGAGCTCAAACGCTGCCTCGCCCAGGCCGCCGACGCCTTCTCGCTCGGCCGCCGCCCCCAAGACCGCCTCCGCCACGAGCTCGGCCGCCAGATCCGCCTCGCCCGCACCGAGCGCGGATGGACCCTCAAGGACCTCTCCGAATCCTCCAACGTCAGCGTCAGCCAGCTCAGCTCCATCGAACGCGGCGCCCACCTCCCCAGCCTCGAATCACTCCTCTCCGTCGCCGCCGCCTTAGAAAAAAAGCCCTCCGCCTGGCTCGAAAGCTCCGGCTTTTAGGTAGGACGGCTCTCCGAGCCGTCTCTTCTCTTCCTCTACCTTCTCTTCCTTCTCTTCCTACCCAACCTAGTGGGGCAGGTTTTCAACCTGCCTCTCCCCTTCCTCCTCCTTTTCTCTCCCCAAACAATTTCATTGACATCCACCCTAAACTTCGCTTCAGTCTCCACAAGTGAGCACCGCCCAGCCCATGACCAACCCTCCCCCGGGCACCACCCATCCGCCGCGCAGCCAACCCGCGCGCCAATCCAACTCCTCCGCCATCCTCTTCACCGCCTTCGAGCCCAGCGGCGACGACCACGCCTCCGCCGTCATCGCCGAACTCCGCCGCCGCCACCCCACCCTCCCCATCTACGCCTGGGGAGGCCCGAAAATGGAAGCCGCCGGAGCGACCATCGTCGAACGCACCGGCGACGAAGCCGTCATGGGCGTCCCCGGCTACGAAAAAATCCGCGAGCACCAACGCATCAACGCCCGAATCGAATCCTGGCTCGCCCAAAAACAACCCAGCAACGAGCCCATCACCCTCCACGTCCCCGTCGACTCCCCCGCCGCCAACTTCCCCATCTGCGCCCTCGCCAAGTCCCACGGCATCACCGTCGTTCACGTCGTCGCACCGCAGATCTGGGCCTGGGCCCGCTGGCGCATCCACAAGCTCCGCCGCCGAACCAACCTCGTCCTGTGCATCCTCCCCTTCGAAGAACGCTTCTTCACCAAGCGCAACGTCCCCGCCCGCTTCATCGGGCACTTCCTCTTCGACGAGCCTCTCAACGAACCCGAGCTCGACCGCCGGGCCGCCCTCCTCCCACGCGGCTCGCCCAAGCTCGCCATCATGCCCGGCTCGCGCCCCGACGAGGTGCGCCGCAACTTCCCGCTCATGCTCGAAGTCTTCCGCGACCTGCGCAAGCAACTCCCCGGTCTCCAGGCCGTCGTCGCCGCCACTCGCCCCGCCGTCGAAACAATGCTCCGCGACATGGCGCTCCGCGAGATGGCCGCCGTCCTCGGCCCGCCCCTCCCCGAGAACAACGGCTGGCCCGCCGGCATCCGCGCCGTGGTCGCCGACACCGACGCCGTCGTCCGCTGGTCCGACGTCGCCCTCGTCAAAAGCGGCACCGTCACCATGCAGGTCACCAAGCAGCTCAAGCCCATGGTCATCTTCTACAAAAAACACAACCCGCTCATCTTCGCACTCGTCAAAGCCATCGTCGCCACCCGGCTCTTCTCGCTCCCCAACGTCATCGCCACCCGCGCCATCGTCCCCGAGTTCGTCCCCCACTACGGCGGTAGCGAACCGATCACCGCGGCCGTTCTCAAGCTCCTCCGCGATCCATCGATCGCCCAGAAGCAGCGCGAAGACCTCGCCTCCGTCGTCGCGCAGTTCAAAGGAAAATCAGCGCGCACCCTCGCCGCCGACGCCATCGAAGAGCTCCTCGGGCTCCGTGCCGCAACTACCGCTCATTGAGTTCACTCACGCGCCCGCGCCGCCATGGCCCGCCCTACTCCACCAGCACGCTCTTGTTGAGTCGGCCCTTGGACTCCGGCTCCACCGCCGCCACGAACACACGCTTGCCCAGCAGCGCCTTCGCCCCGCCCGGGTACGGGAACCGCCGCAGCACCTGGTTCCCCGGCGGCAAGCGGTTGATCTGGTTCTTCACCCGCGGCTCGCCCGGCGCGAACGCCGTCAACTCAATATCCACCGGTGCCGTCCCCGTGTTGGAAACCTGCGCCTCGATCAGCACGTCCCCGTCCTTGAGCACCACCGACGACAGCTCCAGCCTGACGTTCGACAGCCCAAGCTCCAGCGGAGCACGCAGCCGGATCAGCCCATACGCCTTGTCCGCCGTCACTTCAAAGTCAATCACGAAATCCTTCATGCCCGCTTCTTCCGCCGGGCTGAACGCGATCGTTAGCGGAATCCGCCCCATCTCGCCCGACGGCACGATCGCCCGCCCCGCCCGCGGCGAAATCTTCCACGTCCGATCCTTCACCCCCTTGGCATCCAACCCCCCCGGCTTGATAATGAATGCACGCAGGTCCAGAACCGTCGTCCATGGGTTCTCGAACACCAGCGAGTTCTCGTGGTTCTCGTTCGTCGAAGCCAGAATCCCAGGCTCAAAGTGAACCGACGCCAGGAACCTCGACAGCATCGGGTCGATCCCCTCGATGAACACCGGCTCCGCGCCGATCGGCACCGCGATCTCCGGCCGCCTCCCGCTCGTCGATCCTTCCTCCACGCCCCCCTCCGCGCCCCCCGCGGCCACGTCCAGCGGCGCCTCCGACGAGTTCCCGTAGAGGTCCACCACCCGCACCGGACCCGCGCCAAGATACGCCCGAAGCACCGCATCCTTGGGGTCCGCGCTCTCGTTCCACGCGACCAGCGCGCCACCATGTCCCGCCGCGCTCTCCTCCGCCGGCGCAAGAATAAAACAACGAACTCCCGCCGTCACCGCGAGTTCACCCACAACCCGACGACCCGCCAGCCTCCGGTTGACGTTCACCCACGCCGCCAACTCCGGCCGAGGGCGAATGTCCATCGTCCGCCCGTCCCGGTACTCCCAAGGCGAAGACAACATCACCCCCGGCGCCCTCTTCCCCCCCGACGACTCGCCCAACGGATCAAACCCGCGCCAGAACGCCACCACCCGCCGAACAACCTCCCCCGACCCCGCCGCGTACCCGTACTCCTCCGCCGGCAGCGGCTCAAGCACCATCGCCAGCTCCGGCGCCGATCCCTTCGAAAACGCCTTCTTCCATATCACCGCAAAGTCCTCGATCGCCCCGGGCGGAACATCTTCCGGGACCAGCACGCTCAACTGCGTGTGCTCCCCCATCGCGCCAAGCGAACCCTCGCTCAACCCTCGATCGATCCGCCACGGCACCACCACCACCGGCGCCGCCACCCACCTCCCAAGGTTCCGCCGCGTCAATCCAAGATCCCCCGACAGCGGCGAACGCCAGAACGCCACGTCGTCCCCCACCCGACCCACACGCCAACGACGAACCCGCTGCCCGTACTTCTCAAAGTACGGGTCCAAGTACGGCTCCCACCCCGCACCCACGCTCCGCAACGCCGTCCACGGGTCCGAAAGATCCGCGCGGTGCTCCGCCCCGAACTCCTCGGGCATCCGATCGATCGCCAGCGTCATCTCCACCCCACGCTCAAGCAGCCGATCGATCGTCGCCGCCGACTCGCGCACCCCATCGCCCGCCGTCTCCCGCGTCAAGCCTCCAAGCGGCAGCG
>JBGAOD010000101.1:0-13649 GCA_044221955.1 Phycisphaerales bacterium
CCCACCCCGGGCTGGTCTTCACGCCATTAGCCGATGGGTCGCTGGTGTATACCTGCGAGTGAGCCACTTTTGGTAGGTCGGCTCTCCGAGCCGATTCCTCGTCAAACAACATGTCCCGTCCAACTCAGCAGGTGTGGCATGCTCGCTGCTTTGAGCGAGCATGGTCAACCGCCCAGGTCAGATCAAGCGCATGCCCGCTCCGAGCAGCGGACATACCACCCGCCCGCCCGCCGGTGTTTCATCTGAATTGGGCGTAGCCTTGCCCATGACTCCGCTCGATGCAATCCAACGAACCGCGCGTTCGCTCATTCCCACTGACATCTCATGCATGTACTCAGAGTCGCGTCCAAGACTTGTCGTGATCTTCGGAAACGGTTTTACGCTGGACTACATCAAGCACTGCGGCCTTGAGAGCGCGGTAGACACGAATACAACGCGGCTGCTTCCCCCGCCGATCCACGTCGAGTATCTTCCGGGCACACATGACGAGCTTCCTCGGCAACCGCTTTGGTCACCCGACTCGAGGCTCTTTCCAAACCTCGCGAAGTTGCTTCGGGATGCTGATGGGGACTTCAATCGTCTCTGCGAGCGGATCGCAGCGATCGGAAGGCTCAACCGAGGGAACCTACCGGGAGATTGGACATTCACAGCGGAGGGACCAGCGTACGAACTCCGCGTATATCTCTGGTACCTGTTCAAGCACTTGGATAGAGAGCTCAGGAGAGGGCTCGAAGAGCGTCGGTTCGTGAACTGGGCATGGTTGCCCATCATTGATTGCATGATGAAGTGTTTTTCCCCCGTGTTCGTTTCGTACAACTATGACTGCGTTCTAGAAATGTGCTTCGCGCGCATATTCAATACGAACAGTTCAACTCCTGTGCATCTGGCGGATAGAGTGTTCAGCGAGCTCTCGAGCTTGCGAATGCCGCTGGTTCTAAAACCGCATGGCTGCGTGTCTTTGTTCACCGGCCCGCCCGGCATGGCGTTCAACTGGAACTCTCGCACCTCGATCAGTCTCGACATTCCGGCACATATCGGATTTGAACCGATTGCAATCCGTTATCCTCCAGATGATTGTCCAATGCTTCCAGACATCGAGGACGGTTAAGGTAGCTCTGTCTCAAGCTGATGGAATTGTTGTTTGTGGACTTCGCGGGGACGGGCCTGACCGCGAAGAAATTCACGAGCTATTCAGGAGCCTTCCCGAGGGCATGCCCGGGATGTACATCGGCACGCACAGAAACTCGACTGCCGCGCATCAACTTTCAATTGCGTGCGGTTCTCGGTATCGCTTTGTTGATGTGCGAAGCGGGACGGGCTGGGCCAACCAGCTCTTGAATTGGCTGGGGTCAGAGTTCTATGGTCTGCACGTTCGCTAAAGACGGCGAAGCGGCGGACGGCGCCCCGCCGGACCGTCATCGCCAGCGCGTTTGAAGTTTCTGTGTGATCTGGTCACGTCTTCTTATCCAGCCTTCCGCCGCTTCCTACCCCGCCGTGAACTATCCGTCGAGATCGAAACGATCATCAGCACATCGATCCGTTCGAGCTTGTGCTCACCGGTGGCGAGGTATGCGGTTCGCCCACCGGGCGACACCGCCAGGAACTCGGGATGACTGACCGTAAAATCCCTGCCGTCGGTCAGGTGCATCGTGAACGGCTCGAACGGCCGGGCCGCGTGGACTTCGCGGAGTTGCTCAGAGATCATGTCAAAATCCTATTGATTCCTGCTGACCGATTCCAGACAAATTCTGACGCAGAGAAAACTTCACACCCTCCCGACAGGGAGGGCGTGAGTGACAAAATTCGCATGAACAAGCCTTACGCCTCGGGATCGAGATCTTCTTCCGGGTCCTTCTCGCCGACGACAATCTTCGCCGGCTTACTGAGCTTGGCCGACAGGATCTTCTGGCGGATCTCCTTGGCCAGTTCCGGGTTCTCTTTGAGGAACGTCTTGCACGCCTCGCGGCCTTGGCCGACGCGCATCTCGCCGTAGCTGAACCATGAGCCGGATTTCTGGATGATGTTGGTCTCGACGCCCAGGTCGAGCAGGTCGCCCGCGGCCGAGATGCCCTCGTTGTACATGATGTCGAACTCGGCCTCGCGGAAGGGCGGGGCGATCTTGTTCTTGACCACGCGGGCGCGGGTGCGGCTGCCGACGGTGACTTCGCCTTCCTTGATCGCGCCGGTGCGGCGGACGTCGATGCGGACGGAAGAGTAGAACTTGAGCGCGCGGCCGCCGGTGGTCGTTTCCGGGCTGCCGAACATCACGCCGATTTTTTCGCGGATCTGGTTGATGAAGACGACGGTGCAGTTGGACCGCGCGATGATGCCGGTGAGCTTGCGCATGGCCTGGCTCATGAGCCTGGCCTGTAGGCCCATCTGGGCGTCGCCCATCTCGCCCTCGATCTCGGCCCGGGGGATGAGGGCCGCGACCGAGTCGATGACCACGATGTCGACCGCGTTGGAGCGCACGAGCAGCTCGCAGATTTCCAGCGCCTGCTCGCCCGAATCGGGCTGAGACACCAGAAGATCGTCGATGTTGACACCCAGACGACGTGCCCACGACGGGTCGAGCGCGTGCTCGGCGTCGATGAAGGCGGCGACGCCGCCGTCTTTCTGAGCATGAGCGGCGACGGTCAGTGAGAGTGTGGTCTTACCGGATGATTCAGGCCCGAAGATCTCGACGATGCGGCCTCGGGGGATTCCCTTGCCGCCGAGGGCGAGATCGAGCGAGAGAGCGCCCGTCGAGATGCCGGGGACGGCGAGGTAGGCGTCCTCGTCCATCCGCATGATCGACCCCTTGCCGAAGGCCTTCTCGATCTGCGAGAGGGTCTGCTTGAGGGCCTGGTTTTTTTCCTTGTTCTCGAGCTTGAGTTCGACGGAGGGCGCACCTGCGGCCATGGGACAACCAACCTTTCTGACTGCCGCGGGGAAGCCTGCCGAGCGGCTGGAGGCCGGAAATTCCTGAAAGGAAACCGGGTTCCAAGCCTTCGGACGCGGGCCCGCGGGGGCCGAGCACGGGCGTCGGGGATCACACGATCGTCCGACGGCCGGGGGCGGTGCTGGTCGCGGGCCCGGCGGGCGGACTATACCAAGACCCGAACGGGCTGTCAAGGCTTTGGTCTGTTGTGGATAACTTTGTCGGCGGAGGGCGCGAGGCACCGACAGAGACACACCGAATCGCACGTCTCAGGACTCTGGGCACGAACGCGAGATCGACTTCGACGTTGGTAGAGCGGATCGGCAAAGGCGCCCAAGGCGCAGGCGTCGAAGAAACCGGAGAAATCCCACGCTTGCGCGTGGGGCTCTTTGGGGTAACGCCGCAACTTAACTCAAACCGCTCTACCCTGACGGCTCACCCAGGGGCCACGCATGTCCACACCGAACAACGCACTCCGCGAATTGACCGCCGCCACGTTGAAGATCGAGGACGAGATCAGGCTCGGCGGCGGGAAGAAGGCCATCGAACGGCAGCACGAGAAGGGGCGGCTGACGGCCCGCGAACGCGTCGAGAAGCTCATCGACCACGGCACGTTCTTCCAGGAGCTCGGGCTGTGGTGCGCGTACGAGATGTACAAGGAGCACGGCGGGGCGCCCGCGGCCGGGGTGGTGACGGGGGTGGGTGTGGTGCAGGGGCGGCGCTGCATGATCATCGCCAACGACGCGACGGTGAAGGCCGGGGCGTTCTTTCCGATGACTTGTAAGAAGATCATTCGGGCGCAGACGATTGCGATGATGTCGTACCTTCCGCTCATTTATCTCGTGGACTCGGCCGGTGTTTTTCTCCCGCTGCAAGAGGATGTCTTTCCTGACACAGACGACTTCGGCAGGATTTTCCGCAACAACGCGGTGATGAGCGGTGAAGGCATACCGCAGATCGCTGCAATCATGGGTTACTGCGTAGCTGGCGGTGGGTACCTTCCGGTACTCTGCGACACGCTTCTGATGACCGAAGGAAGTGGGCTATATCTTGCGGGTCCCGCGCTCGTCAAGGCCGCGATTGGCCAGGAAGTAACTGACGAAGAGCTTGGCGGGGCATCCATGCACGCCTCGATCTCAGGGACGATTGATTTCAAAGAGAAGGACGACGAAAGCTGCATCCAGCGGCTCAGAGATCTCGTTGGAAAGTATCCCAGCTCGAAAGCCGTTCGACTGCTTTCCGACCTTGAATCGGAGCTTGCGTTCTACTCGGGGAAACGCAACGAAGGGTTAGATCCTGTCGTCGCAAATGAATCCCTTGACGAAATGAAAGGCGCTTTCACGGCACACTACGCCGCCTTTGGAAACCCTGAGTCGATCGCTGATCGGTACAAGGAGATTTACGAGATCGTTAAACGTAGCGAAAGCGGCCAGCAAGCGCAACCATTTCAATCGCCACAGCGCATCTACGAGGTTTTCACGGACAAGCCCGGATCGCAGTACGACGTTAAAGAGATGATTGCTTGTTTCGTCGACGCAAGCACAAAGCGGAACCAGGGCGGACACGAGGAACTCGCTGCTGACTTTGATGAGTACAAGTCCGACTATGGTCAGTCACTCGTGTGTGGTTACGCGAAGATCGGAAGTCATCGCTGCGGCATCGTCGCCAACCAGAAGAAACTCACCCAGCGCCAGATGCCGGGCGGCAAGGCCGGGCCTTCCAAGTTCACCAACATGCCCGGCGTGATCTACGACGACTCGGCCGACAAGGCCGCGCGGTTCATTATGGATTGCAACCAGCGGAAGATCCCGATTATTTTCCTGCACGACACCACCGGCTTCATGGTCGGGCGCGACAGCGAGCAGGGCGGGATCATCCGGGCCGGGGCGAAGATGGTCAACGCGATGGCCAACTGCGTGGTGCCCAAGATCGTTGTGATATTGGGCGGCAGCTACGGCGCGGGGAACTACGCGATGTGCGGGCGAGCGTTCGATCAGTTCATGAGCTTCGCGTGGCCCAACGCCAAGTGCGCGGTGATGGGCGCAAACCAGGCGACGGGCGTGCTGACGACGATCGAAGAAGCGAGCCGCAAACGTAAGGGCGAGACGATCGACCCCGAGACGCACAAGCAGATCTATTCGGCGATCCACGCGGGGTACACCGAGCAGGCGGATATCCGCCACGGGGCTGCGCGGGGGTGGGTGGACCGGATCATCGAGCCGCACCGGACGCGGGAGGAATTGATCGCGGCGCTGGACGCGGCGGGGCAGGGGTGGGATTACTCGAAGCAGTTCAAGACAGGGGTTTTGCAGACGTGAACGCGCACGAACGTGCGAAGCAGGATGAAGCCGCGGGCGATCTGGGATCGGCGAAGAGACGCCTCGTGTCCTATGTTGTCTCCGCGCGCTTTGACCCTTCGATCTGTGAAACAATCGCACGGCTCTGCGTCCGCATGCAAGATCCTACGGAAGCGGGTCGGTGGTACATTCTCTGCGATTCCAAGGACAACGAATCATCCGATTGCATTGAAAGATTTACCGCGAGCTGCGGTGGCACTCCCGGTCAGGTCTTGTCACAGATTCCGCAAGGCTTGAAACTCAAGAGTCTTGACGAATATCCACCGGTCGTCGCCACTCGGTTGCACGCGATGGGATTTCGCGGACTTCCAAAGCAACCCAGGGCAGAGACGAGCACATTCAAGGATCGGCTGGCGACGATCGGCTGCCTGATCGTGCTTGCGATCGTTGTCGGGCTTCTGATCGTTGGTATGAGCACCGTGGGTGCGTGGTTACGGAAGTAAACGACGCGGCGCAGTTCTTGTTTCAGACGGACGCCGAAACCTGGCAGAGCCTCAGGTCCGGCGTCCACTGATACGCACGCGAGTTTCTCGCTCGTTCTCACACCTCACCTGTTACCAACCCGTGACACTCCCCGCCTGCTCCCGCCGGTATGTTGAGCCGATGACCACCAACAGGAGCACCACCATGCGGCACCTCTTCCCGGCGGTTCTGTTTGTTCTTTCTTGCTGCATCCAAGCACGCGCGCACAGCGACGATCCGGGACCAGCGCCCGCGATCATGTCGTGCCTCCGCGTCGATGCGTCGGCAAAGGGTCAGCCTCTCGAAGCACTCCGACACGCCGGGCCCGCCGGGCTCCGTGCGCTCTTCGCCGAGTACGACAAGAGCCCGAGCACTGTCTCCGCCGCCGATGTTGACGCTGTTGCCGCCCAGCACGACGCCCTCTGTTCCCGCCTCTACTGGTACACCGACCTCGATGCCGCCAAGGCCGCCGCTCGCGCCGAACACAAGCCCATCCTCTACCTTCGCCTCCTCGGCAAGCTTACCGACGAATACTCCTGCGCCAACAGCCGTTTCTTCCGCACCGTCCTCTACGCCAATGCCAACGTCTCCAAGCTCCTGCGCGAGCGGTTCGTCCTCGTCTGGGCCAGCGAGCGCCCCGTCCCGATCGTCACCATCGACTACGGCGACGGCCGAGTGCTCAAACGCACCATCACCGGCAACAGCATCCACTACGTTCTCGACGCCGATGGAAGCGTCGTTGATGCCCTGCCGGGGCTGTACGACCCCGTGAAGTTCTCCGAACTCGTCACCGCCGCGGCCGACGCGGCGATGACGACCTCGATCGAGTCGCGCCGTGAATACTGGGAACGCTCCAGGGCAGCGCTGGCCGCGGAATGGCGGCGTGATTCGGGCGGAGAAACCAGCACCTCCTCGCCCCTCCCCATGCCCTTCTTGACAACACCCGCCGCCCCCGCGCCCCACGCGGCGGATGCGATGCCCCGCGCGATGTCGAAAGGCAGGGTCGAATCCCCGCTGGTGCGAGCCGCATTCCCACCGCCCCAGCCTCAGCCTCAGTCCGCGCCCAAGCCCAACGCCGTCGCGGCCGCACGCCGCGCCGACGGGAAATCGATCGTGGAAATCCCCATGCTCGCACGCCTCTCCGACGATTTCGCCCAGCAGTTATCCGAAGCCGCCGAGAGCGCCGACGACGCAACCTGGGAACGCATCGCATCAAGGCACCTCAACGACGCGCGGCTCGACCCGAACAGCATCGCGCTCATGCGCAGCCAAGACCCCAGCGCCACCAAGGACAGCGAACCGTTCGACCGGACGATCACGCGGTTCGAGCGTTCCATCGCGGCCGACACCGTGCGGAACAACTATCGGTTCAGGTCGCAGATCCTGGCATGGCTCGCCCAGGACGCATCGAGCGTGCCCGGGCCTGACCTGGACCTAAACAGGCTCAACGAGCGTGTGTATTCCGAGCTGTTTCTGACGCCGCGCTCTGATGCCTGGCTGGGGCTGGTCCCCGAGTCCACGTATTCAGCGCTCTCAAACAACGGGTGCAACCGGTCGCAGTAGCGTCAGAGCCCAGGGAGCACACGCGGACCTGAACTCGCGCACAAGGATCGTTCACCGCGCGCGGAGCAGAAAAATCGCGTACCCCGGCTCGGAAACCTCGAAGTCCGACCCGTCCTCGCGGACGGTTCCGACCAGTTCCAGCGCGGAACGCGCGACGAGCCGCTGCCACTGCGAAAGGTCGTAGCTCCGAAGGTCGTACGCAAAGTCGATCTCTTCCACCCGCGCGCCGCGCGTCACCGTGAGATGGCTGATGACCCGCTCGACCCGCCCCCCGCGCCCGGCGCCGGTCGCCGGAAGGTACTGCACGACCTGCCGCACCTCGCACCTCCCACGCCGCCCGATCCAGATGTCCTCGCTGGGGATCTCGAACCCGTAGGCAGAGAGACTTAGCCCCAGCGCGTACACGCCGCCGGTCGCGAGCACCGACGCCATCTGCTCGAAGTGTGCGAGCATCGCGGCGTCGGATGAGAGATGCCGGATGGTGTTGATCAGGTTGAACGCAAAGTCCACGGAGCCCCGCGCGAGCACAGGTGCCAAAGTGCCCGCGAAGCTCGTCAGGTCGGCGACGTAGACGGCTTGATCAACCATGGGCGAGGTCTTCTTGACCGCCGAGCGGCCGGAGACCCTGGCCGCGATCGAACTGTTCGCGTACTCGACCATCCCCGGGCTGAGATCGAACCCGAGAACCCGGCGTCCGCGCCCCGCCGCGACACGCAGGTACCGACCCGACCCGCACGCGGGTTCGAGCCAGACCTGCTCGCTCAGCGGGCGCTGCGTCACGAACCGCCGCGCGATCGCCTCCAGCCCGTCAACCTCCCCGGCCGTGCCGGCGGCGTGCAGGATGTCGTACACCTCGGGCACGCTGTAAAACGTGGGCGAGTTCGCTTCGGGGCTGCTCGGTTGCTCATGGAGTACGCTGTTCAAGGTCAAAAGCATACACCCGCAGGACCTCTGGCGGCGCGACCGGCGCAAGGCTGCGGCGTACACGGCGAGGTTCGGGCAGGGACCGCCGTTACTTCTGATAGTCCCGATCGTCCCACCGATCGAGCGTGCGGATCAACGTCTCCGTGACGCGCCCCGCGTGCCCGTCCAGAAACGTCGCGTTCACGCCCGCCGCGTGCCGCTTGGGAGCGATGCGGATGTCCTTGTCGGCGCCCTTGATCTGCCCGATGTCCCACACGTCGTACCACTGCGCGATGGAGCAATCCGTCGCGTTGGTTCGGTAGTAGTTCTTCCCGTCCTGATCGTTCGGATCATCCGCGTAGCATGTGAGGTACAGGATGTCTCCGGGGTTCCACGAGCGCGTCATGTGGTAGGGGCCTTTCCTCGCCGAATCGGTCTTTCCGGGCGCCGTGAACTTGAACCCGTTCACGACATAGTTGATGTTGTGCAAATCCTTGGGCCGCCCTGGATCGCGGTAGTAGGGAGCGCGAGCGAACTGGTCACCCACGTCGTCCTTGTCCGGGTTGTACGACGAGTCCCGCGTCAGCGCGCCCCAATCCTTCAGCGCCGGTACCCGATCATCGATGTACGGCCTCAACGCGATCGCCCAGGGCAACCGCTCCCGGTTCCGGCTGTCATAACCCTCGCGCGGGATCCATTCCTTGTATTGATTGGCGTAGAGGCTGAGCGCAGCACCGATCTGCCGCTCGTTGGAGAGGCACACGGTCGCACGACCAGCCGCCCGCGCCTTGCCGAGCGCCGGCAGCAGAATCCCGATCAGCAGCGCGATAATCGCGATCACGACCAGCAATTCGATGAGCGTAAAGGCGGTGCGAAGAGCCCGCTTCGGGGAGTGCGGAACGGGACGGATCATGACCAGAGCATACCCGAATCAAGCACCTCGCGCGGCATTAGTTTTCTTGAATTCTCTGCAAGAAACGAGCGATCTGGAGACACCCCCCGGAGGCGTTCCACGCTGAACCACACACTCAAGCGCCGACGGTGAGCTCATCTCACTCCCTCGATCCCGGGGTGGTCCGCGGGCCGGGGACCAGGTGCCGGCCAATAAAACTTCCTCTCCGTCGCAGCGATCGGCAGATCGTTGATGCTCGCCTCACGCCGCCGCATCAGCCCCTCATCATCAAACTCCCACAGCTCGTTGCCATAGGCTCGGTACCACTGCCCCGACGCATGACGCCACTCGTACTGGAACCGCACCGCCATCCGGTTGCCAAGAAATCCCCAGAGCTCTTTCACCAGCCGATAGTCGACCTCGCGCTCCCACTTCCCGCGCAAGAACGCCTTGATCTCCTCGCGGCCTCGCACGAATTGGTCGCGGTTTCGCCACACGCTGCCCGCCGAGTACGCCAACGCAACACGCTCCGGGTCGCGGCTGTTCCACGCGTCCTCCGCGGCACGAACCTTGAAAAGGGCCGTCTCGCGCGTGAACGGTGGCCTGATGGTTGAAACCTTGTTCGCTGACACTTGAATCGTTGAGTCGGGAACCTCTGGGGTCGTGGTCATCGCTTGGCTCCGAGTTGAGACAGTTCCTCTGGAAAGCGTCGCCCCTCGAACGAACGAACGGCGACGTGAGAATCCGAAGCACGAATACGCCTCGCGGGCGACGACCGAGGCCTTAGCCCGCGTGGGCGTGGTCGTGGGCCTTGACAACCGGGAAATCAACATCAACATCGAACGCGCGGTTGAAGAAGTTCGTGAAGAAGTTCAACGCCACCGCCGCCACGATCTCCGCGACCTCCGCGTCCACAAACCCCGCGGCACGCACGGCCCTCAGATCGCCCTCGCCCACCCCGCCGCGCAGGTCGATCACCGCCTGCGCGAACTTGAGGGCCGCGAACGTGCGCGGGTCGGACGACTCACGGTGACGAGCCCCGTCGATCTGGGCCTGGCTCAGCCCGACCATCTTGCCCAGCGCCGAGTGGGCCGAGAGGCAGTACGTGCACGAGTTGGCCTCCGCGGTCAGCAGCGCGATCTGCTCGCGGATCTGCCCCGAGAGCTTGGCGGTTCCCATCGCGCCGTTGAACTGGGCGAAGGACTGGAGCACCGCCGGCGAGTTGGCCATGACCCTGGTCATGTTGGGCACCATGCCCAGCCCCTTCTGCAAGGCCGCGAAGATGTCCTTGTTCGAGCCGGTGGCGGTTTCGACGTTCTGAATCGGAAGACGGGCCATGTGGGAACTCCTCGTTGCGTTGAACTTGCCCCGGCGAGCGTCGGAACACCCGATCGGCTCTCCAAAGCGTTGATTTAGACTGAACAGTCAGTATGATGCCCGCACGGCGAGGCGGTTTCCACTTTTTTCGAGTATTTTTCGCACAATCAATCGTTCAATTCGCCTCAAGTCTCTCTGCGGACTATGCTTATGCATACTGACCGATTGATCAGTTTTTGCCCGAAGGAACCACCCGCCATGCCCCCAAGTCGCCGCGACGAACTCGTCGATGCCGCCATGAAGGTCTTTTACAAGCATGGCTTCCACGCCAGCGGGCTCGAAAGCATCCTGCAAGCGGGCGGCATCAGCCGCATGACCCTCTACAACCACTTCAAGTCCAAGGACGAGCTGATCGTCGCCGCCCTGCATCGCCGCGACGAGATCTTCCGCAACCGCATGATGAGGTTCGTCGAGTCACAGTCCAAAGCCCCGCTCGACCGCCTCCTCGCTGTCTTTGATTTCCACGAGCAATGGTTCACCGGCGACGAGTTCTGCGGGTGCATGTTCATCAACGCCTCGGCCGAGTTCGGCGACCCCAAATGCGCCGTCCGACACGTCGCCGCCGAGCACAAACGCACCATCGTCCGCTACCTCGCGGACCTCTGCCGCGAGTCAGGCCTCGCCAAGCCCGAGCACGTCGCCGACCAACTCAACATCTTGATCGAGGGCGCGATCGTCACCGCCCAGGTCGTCGGACAGGTCCACGACAGCGGGGCCGACCCCGGCGCGTCGGCTCGGCTCGCCAAAGAAATGGCCCGCTGCGTGCTCGACAAAGCCGCGCGCTAGCCCAGTGGGTCGGCTCTACGAGCCGACTCTTCGTCTTTTCTCATCCGCTCCGCTTTGTGACCACCGTTCGAAGCGCGACGATCGCGGCTCGGAGAGCCGCTGCTACCAAACCGCAACCAAAGACCGCCCTCACTCCTCGTACCGCACCACGCCCTTGCCCTTCACGACCTTCCCGATCTGGAACACCGTCTCGCCCAGCTTCTCTAGATGCTCGGCCACCGACTCCGCGAACGCAGGCTTCACGATCACGCAGTAGCCGATGCCCAGGTTGAACACCCGCTCCATCTCGTCGGCCGCGATCCGCCCGTGCTGCTGCAAAAACTCGAACACCGGCGGCACCACCCACGACCCGCGCTCGATCACGGCGTCGCAACCCTTCGGTATTGACCTCACCAAATTCTCGCACAACCCGCTCCCCGTGATGTGGGCCATCCCCGTGATCACGTTCTTCACCTTGTACGTCCGCTGCAGCTTCACGATCGAGCCCGCATAGATCCGCGTCGGCGTCAGCAGAACCTGGCCGAGCGTCTTCGGTAGGTCGGCTCTCCGAGCCGACTTCTTCGCCTTCTTCTTTCTGCCGAACCGCGCCGATGAATCCGAAGACGAAGAGTCGGCTCGGAGAGCCGACCTACCAAGAAAAGGCGCATTCAAGTCCAGCTTCGCGTGCTCGACGACCTTCCGCACCAGCGAGTACCCGTTGCTGTGGATCCCGCTCGAAGCCAGCCCCAGCACCACGTCGCCGGGCCGAACCCGCTCGGGCTTGATCGCACGCTTGAGCTCGACCACGCCAACGCAGAACCCGGCCAGATCAAAGTCCCCGACCCGGTACACGTCCGGCATCTCGGCCGTCTCGCCGCCCAAGAGCGCACACCCCGACTGCTTGCACCCTTCCACCACGCCCTTGATCAGGTCCGTCAGCATCGCCTTGTCCACCTTGGGCACCGCGATGTAGTCCAGAAAAAACAGCGGCTCGGCCCCCTGAACGATCAGGTCGTTGACGTTCATCGCCACCAGGTCGATCCCCACCGTGTCGTACACCCCCATCTGCTGGGCCAGCTTGACCTTGGTCCCCACGCCGTCCGCGCAGGCCACCAGCACCGGGTCCTTGTAGTTCCGCGCGAACAGGCGCTGGTTGTAATCGAGCCGGAAAAGCCCGGCGAACCCGCCGTCGTTGGGGATCACCCGCGGCCCATAGGTCTTCCGCACCAGCGCGGGTATCGAATCCGTAAACGAATCCTTCTCGGTCAGGCTCACGCCCGCCGACGCGTACGAAAGACCGGGCGTGCCGTTCGAGGTCTTGGAGTTCGACATGCCCGGAGGGTATGGAGTAACCGAGGCTCCAAGACACCCGCGCCAAAGAAGCCGCCTCGAAAATCACCCCGCACTCACACCCGCTCTCACGCCCCCACCGCCCGCGGCCAAAGCCACGCAAAGCACCCGGCCGTCAGCAGCGCGTACACCACACCATCAAAGATCTTCCCCGGCAGAAGCGACCACGCGTGCCCGTGCCAGATGCACATCGTCAGCGACGAACCGCCGTACGCGAGCAACGCCGCCGTCCCCGTGACGCGGAAGACGTTCAGATACGCGGCCTTGTCCCCCGTCAACCCCGCGTGCCCCGCCAAGTACGCCACGAACACGCCGGTCAGCACCAGATTCAGAAACCACAGCCCCATCATCGGGCCCATGTTCGGTGCCTTGGGGAAGACGTGCATGAGCACCCAGGGCCCGGCCTTGATCTTGGCCATGTTCGCCGGGTCCTTCATGTTCTTGTGATCGCACCACGGGAAGTTGTAAGTCCCCCCCGCCAACCCCGCGGCCCGCAACGCATCAAGCAACGCCCCCTCCTTCGCCCCCGGGTTCTTGTAGTCGTTCTTGTGGATCGGCAGGAACATCCAGATGATCGAGCTGGCGATGAACACCAGAGCGGCGCTGGCGAGGATCGGCTTCCAGAGGGCGATGATCTCGTGCATGGGGGACTCCTTGTTGGAACCGACGCCGGGGCGGTTCGTTGGAGAACAAACTACCGGGGAGCGTGCCGGGTTGTCAAAGGCGAGACGGCAGAGGAATCTAGCAGGTACCGCACTCCCGCGGGGTACGATTGCAAAGATTCTCTCCTTTTCCGGTTCTCGTTCCGAGAACTCTGGCTCTTTCCTCATTGCGTTGTATGTTCTAAGTGGGACCAGGCGTCCCGAGGAGAGAGCCACCCATGAAGAGCCCGAGAGCGAACGTTGCGACCAACCCTGCCGTGCGAGGTGCGGTCGCGCTGGCATCGGTGCTGTCCCCCGCGCTGATGCCCCATGCCCGCGCCGACATCCCGCCCTACGACTTCAACTGGGCCAACATCCACGACGAGGGCAACGCCGCGTACCCCGGCCCCGGCGGCAAC
>JBGAOD010000102.1:0-13685 GCA_044221955.1 Phycisphaerales bacterium
GTCTCACGCAGCACGCTGACCCGAGTGAGGTGCGCCCCGAAATCGTCCGGGGCCAATTCCAGGATTCGCCCTAGCAGCCCGTCGAGCTGAGCGTCAAAGCTCCTCAAGGACACCCGCGCGGTAACCTCGCCACGCAGCGCCGCCAGGTCACGCGTGCTCGTCTTGGCCAGGTCTGCGGGGCGCAGTCGCACCGCCAGATCTTTCGCCTCGGGCCAGAGCCCGGCCGTGTTGTAATGCCCGACGAGCGTGAGCCCGGTCTCGCGATCGGCCGGGTCCAGCTCGAACGCACGCCGGTACACCTCGATCGCCTCGCGCACGTGCCGAAGGTTCGTCTCCTCGATCGCCTCCCTCGCCTTGCCGTACACAATCAAGGCCTCGCGGTCGGCCTGGTGCTCCTTGGACCGCAGGTAAGGCCCCAGGTTGTCCAGCGTCAGCGCGTACTCTCGCTTCTCAAAGTGCGCCAGCCCCTGCGACCGCTGCGACGCCGCACGCCGCGCGATCTGCCACCTGCGCACGACGAACACCGACACCAGCGAAGAGACCGCGAGCAGCGCAACGACCGAGATCAGCAGCAGCCGACGTGTCGTCTTGGTGTTTAATCTCATTCCCGCGTTCCTCGATCTCGATCCCGAGCGCCGGCCATGGGCTACTGGGTCAGCCTGCGGAGCAGCATCGTGAACGTCCGCCAGATGATCCACAGATCAAAGAAGAACGACTGACGCTCGACATATTCGATGTCGTACTTGATCCATTCCTGAAAGTCCGTGCCCTCCGCGCGCGTCCGGCTGATCTGCCACAGCCCGGTCAGCCCGGGGCGCACGCTGAGACGTGCCTCACGCCACGGCGGGCAGTACTGGTTCTCCTTGAACGGGCTGGGACGCGGGCCCACCACCGACATGTCACCCCGCAGTACGTTGATGAACTGCGGCAGTTCGTCGAGCTGGAGGTCGCGCAGCAGTTTCCCGACCCGCGTGTTCCGCGGGTCGTTCTTCATGAAGAACTGCGGCCCGTCGGCCTGGTTCTTGCCAACCAACTCCGCCTTCATTTTTTCCGCGTCGTTGCGCATGGATCTGAACTTGATGCACCCGAACTCACGCCCGCCGAGCGACTCCCGCTTGTGGCGGAAAAAAATCGGGAACCCGTCCTCGATGACGATCGCCGCCGCGATGATCGGGTACGCCGGTAGCGTCATCAGCAACGCAAAGAGCGAGAACACGATGTCAAACCCGCGTTTGACTCGGCGCGACGGGGCGATCGACTGACGCGGCAATTGCGGGATCGGCTGCGAGAGCGGCTCAAGCTCCAGCCACCGGATCCCCTTGGCCTCGGGTTTCTGACCCGGCGCGTCCCACATCACCGAGGGGCCGATCGCCGTCGCGTCCGCCGGGAGCTCGCGCCCCGCGCCGATCCACAGCGGACCACGCACGCCCGGCCCGGGCAGCACCTTGGCCGATTCGTCCGCCCACACGCGATCCGTGATCCGCCGGACTCTCGACACCGTCGCGTCGGGCCTCGTCCAGCGGTGCAGCAACTCGCGCGTGAACCCCGCGATCTCCTCGGGGTGGGTCGCGTCGAAGACCTTGCCGCGCAGCGTCGTCGTGTACCGCGCCGATTTCCGCACGAACTTCCGCAACTGCGCCCAGCCCGTCTTGGCGTCCAGCGAGCCCTGCCACAACCTCGCGAGCTCCCGATCGGCGGTGAGACCCACCCGCGCCATCCGCGGATCAGACCCGTGGTACACACGCTGGAATCGCACGAAACGCCCCGCCTGGTTGGTCACCACACGCTCACGGTACCCGTCCCGCGCGTCATCGCGCACACGCACCGCAGTCAGCTCCGGTTCCAGCCAGCTCAGCGTGTCCAAAATGGCCGCCAGCCGAAAAACCGTCAGCATGCGCGGGTCGAGCAGCAGGAACAACTCCGCGTGCGGGACGATCTCCGTCAGTTCCCCCGGGCGCACGATCTGCACGCCCCGCGACGCCCAGAACCGCGCATGCAACTGGATCGGGTCCAGCCCCCACACGGTGTGCTTCTGAAGAATCGGGTGTGCCGTCATGCTCGCGTTCTGTCCTTGCCGAGGAAACCGCCCCGATCGCTCGCGCCCCGGCGTCACGCCACGACGCCGGGCTTATCGACGAATATCGAGCGCCACAGTGCGGGAAACCGGATCAAGCTCCAGCAACGCCGAGTCAACCCGCGCCACCTGGATCGCCGTCACCGGGTGCGCCGGCGTGCTCCGCGTCGACCTCATCGACGCCGAACTCATCGACGACCGGAAATCCGTCGACAACGCCCGGTTGAACACCTGCCCGATGATCCGAGCACCCAGCGAAATCAACTGCTGCTCCGCTCGCTGCACCAGCGACCTCTGCTGGTTCCGCCCAACCACCAGCACCACGCCCTCGGCCTGCGAGGTCACGAAGTTCGCTTCCAAACTCCCCAGCACCGGGCCGGTATCGATAATGATGATGTCGTACTCGGCCCGCACCTCGTCGATGATCTGCTTGACCATCGGGCGCGAAAGCCTCGAAACAAAGTCCTCGTCGTGCCTGCCCGCCGGCAGCAGGAAGAGCCGGTCGATCTTCGTCGCAACAATCGCGTCCCCCGGTTGACCGGTCTCCAGCGAGCTGGCCATCCCGTGCTCCGGGCGGATCTTGAGCTTCGAGGAAAGCCCCTGGCCCACAAGGTCAAAGTCCACCAGCAGCGTCTTGGACCCCGCGGCCGCGAACGACAGCCCCAGCGACAGCGTGAGGCACGTCTTCCCATCCCCCGACGTCGCGCTCGTGATCGCGTAGACCTTCCGATCTTCGCCGCTGATCTGTAGCATCGTCCGCATCTGGTGGACGCAGTGCGCCGCCGCCGCCGCCTCCTCGGGGTCGCTCAGATCGCTCGGAAGCTCGGGCAGGATGCCCAGCAACGGCAACCCGATGCTCGGGTCGCTCGTTTGATCCGAGTAGCGAAACCGCCGGTCGATCATGCCGTACAGCGCGATCAGCCCGAACGGCAGCATCCCGCCGAGCATGAACCCGAGCGCCCCGATCTTCTTGCGTCGATCAAAGGCCGGCGCCCGTGGCGTCGGGATCTCGCGGTCCAGTTGGATCAGCGGCTGGTCCTGCTTGATCCTCATCTTCGTGCGAATGCTGGTCAGCGCATCTTCGACTTCCCCGAGCTTCGCACGCGTGTCACTGATCTGCTTGCGCTTGTCCTCCACCACCTGGTTGACGCCCTTGAAGCCCTTGGCCTCTTCTTCCCACACGTCGCGCTGGGCCTTCAGACGCTTGAGCCGAGCCACCATCTGCTCGGGCGTCTCGGGCCTGGTCGTTCCCGTCACGAGACCGTCGCGCCAGTTCCCGCCTTCCTTGTTCCATTTCTCGACCGCTTCTCGGATCTTCTTGTCCGAGGTTTCGATGAGATTCCTCAGCCTGACCACCTCGCGGTTGGCCTCGGTCGCCCCTCCCGCCAGCGCGTTGTCCAGCTTGGCGTCGAGCCCGCGCCGCGTCGCGATCAGCCCGAGCATCTCCTCGTCCCCCGCCGAAGCGATCTCGTAAGCCGTCATCGGCTTGGGAGGTTGCGGCGTGCCCGACCCGGGCGTCGCCGATCCAGCCGTTGCCGAGCCAGCCGCGGGCAGCCCGGCGTTCGCCAGCTTGATCTCAAGCTCCGAGATCGTCCCCCGGATCTTCATGATCTGATCGATCAAGGCCGACTGATAGATCGAAACATCGCTCGTGCTGAACTCCTTGGTCGCGTCGGCGATCTCCGACTCCAGACGCTTGATCTCCTCACGCCTGTCCCGCTGCTCACCCTCCAGCAGCGCCAAGCGAGAACGATCCACCCCTGAGTTTTCAACCTTCACCACGATGTCGTCATACGCGTACACGACGCCCATCAGCCCCGCCCGGGCCGCCACGGGGTCGGCGTCCTGGAACGCAACACTGATCAATTCCGGGGAATCCCGCTGCGGAATCACCTTTAGGGCATCGCGAAACTGCTGTTCGACTTCCGGCGTCCGCGGCCGCCCCAGCGCCGCCCAGTCCGCGCTGTCCATCGCGCGGGCCAAGACCCGCGGGCTCTGAATGTAACTCGCCTGCGTCGAAATGATCGTCTGGAACTGGTTGATCCGGTTCTGGTAGTCCTGGTCCTGCTTCACGCCGATCGCGTCGAACATCACCACCCGGACCGTCGTCTCGCACTTGTACATCGGCTTCTGCGTGAAGTAACCGGCCGCGCCACCCGCCGCCGCGCAGATCGCGCCCAGCACCAGCCCGAGCACGTACCGCCCGCGCAGGCGGCGGTGAATCGTCCGAAAAATATCCGCGTGCTGATCACCGCCCCCGGCCTGCGGCATCTCAAAGCCGCCCAGCGAACCGCCGAGCGGATCGCTCACCGCCCCGGCCCCTCCCGGCAGCGCCCTGTACTCACGGCTCGAAAGTTGCGGACCCCGCGCGTGTGGGTTCATGGTGCCGACTCCTCGGGCGAACTCCGCAGCAGGTCGATCGTCGGCAGCAGCGGCCCCACCAGCTCATCAAACGCCCGCGCGTCCCCCTCGTCGTCGTCGATCGCGTCCACCACCACCTGGATCTGCGCCGCCCCGAACGGCCGGGCGCTGTAATACTCCGCCGCCCGGTACACCTCGCTCATGCTGGTCACCGTTCCCCTACCCGGCAGCACGAAAAACCCATAGATCGCCAGCTTCCGTCCGTGCCCGCGCCCGTTGCGCTGGTACTCGTAGCGAACCACCGGCAATTCCTGGCCGCCAGCCTTCATCGTCATCGCCCGCTGGCTCGACGACTCCTCCCACCCGTTCCCCGGATAGCACCGCGGCGGGTAGTGCCCCGCCATATCGCGCGAGTCCTTGCACTGGATCACGATCAGCGTCGCCTCACGCCCCGTCGAAGCGTTCCGGTACGTCCGGCACAGCATCGCGTTGGGACGCAGCAGCGCCTGGGCCGCTTGCGGGATCGCCTGATCCTCGCCCTCCCAGGGTCCAACGGACATCGGGAACGCGTCCAACTTCGCCGCGACCGCCGCGTGGAACGGGGCCGCGTTCTCCGGGCGCGGGTGCCCCCGCGTTTCGACGTACACCCCGCCGAGCAGCACGAGAGTCAGAATGGGAGCGAAGATCTTCATGGTCTTCCGTCAACAAAGAGCAGAGGAATCCGATCCGATCATTGGTACGCGAGCGTGAACCGGTTCACCGGGATCAACGCCCAACTCAAAGTTCGCACGACGCCAAGCAAAATCGCAAACGCCAGCGGGAGCATCAGCCACCCGCTCACGTCATGGAACCGCGAAGCCACCTCCGGCGTCGAGTACCCGTACAGCAGCACCGTCGGCACCAGACGGAGCACGTTGCACACGATCGCCGCCACAGGACTCCCCGCCAGCACGACCACCCGCATCAGCCCGCGCAGCGGCATCCCGAACGCGAACGCGTACGACACCAGCACCAGCGCGAACACCATCCGCATCCCGTTGCACGCCTCGGCCACCGCGACCTCGATCCCGTTGATCGACAGCACGTTCCCGTTCCGCTCCACCGCAGCCCCGATCGTCTCCAGGACGATCTGCGTCGTCGCCGCCGTCGCCGTCTGGAGCGGGATCGAGATCATCTGACGGATCGCGTTGGGCATCGGCACCAGGAACACCAGCACCGCGAACGCCGGCAGAAACCGGAACAGCACGTTCTTGCCCATCACGCTCAGCAGGCACCCCAGCACGATCAGCACCGCCCCGGCGTGCCACACCGACTGAACCGCGTTCCCGTACCCGAACCACGAGAAAAACCATCCCAACGCCACCACCGCCGGGCCCACCATCGTCCCCGCCGGGGCACAGTTCCGCAGCCGGAACCGACGCACCCAGATCATCCACGCCGAGACCATCGGCACGAGAAAGATGTGGCTCTGCTCCTCGTCCACCATCGCGATCGCTTTGATGTCGCTCCACGCCGACCACGTCAGGAACATCCCCAGCGCGCCCAACGCCAGCGCCAGCGCCGGGTGCCACACCGTCCAGCCCTGCCGCGCCAAGAAGTGCCGTTTCACGCCCCCGCCTCCCGCACCCGGGCCGAAGAGCCCGACACGATCTCGTCGGACACGACATCCCCAGGCTCCACCGTCGCCCCCGGGCACACCAGCGAGCGCACCAGCAAAGCCCCCGCCCCAACCCGCGCGCCCTTGAGCACGATCGAGTCATGCACCCGCGCCCCCGCGCCGATCGTCGCACCCTCTTCCACCAGCCTGAAACTCTCGAACCAATCCTCGGCCAGCGCGTCGGACCTCGACCCGGAATCCGGCGTGTTCACCGCGTGCAACGCGTGGATGTAGTCGTACAGCTCGCGCACCGGAAAAACCTCCGCACGCCCCGTCGTCACCACACGAACGTCGTGCGTCATCGCCAGCGCAGGCAACGCCTGCTCGTTCAGGTCCACGAACCCAATGGGCTTGATGGCACGGAACACGCCCGCGTCAAACAGCTTCATCCCCAGCGGAGTCCCGTCCTCCGTCGCCAGCACGCCGACATCAGACAACTCCGCCGCCAGCTCGTCCAGCAACGCCGGCAACGGCTCGAGCACCACCTGGTTGGCGTTGCACACCAGGATCAGATCACCCGGCTCGTAGTCGTCCGCAAGGTCGCGGAGCAACCCACCAGTGCCACGGAACTCCTCCCGATCAAACTCCACCGAAAGATTCACCGAAGGGCACGCCTCGGCGTACCCCGCCAACTCCGGCGATCGGGCCGCCTTGTTCAACACCACCCGCACACGGCACTCCGGCACATCCAGAGCCCGACGCACCGCCTCCGCCTGCGCTACCCATGATCCCAGGATTGTCTCCCCAGGGCGCACCGGCAGATCCAGGATCGATCGCCCCACCGCGCGCGACAACCGCCCCTCCCGAGGCGAGCCCGCAAGCAAGATCAGCCCGCGAAACCGAGCGGCGATCCGCGGCAAATGCACGAACTCACCCACGCGGCCTTCCCGCGGCACCGAAAGAGGCGCGGACAACGGTGATGGACTCGATCCGTTCAACTGTCCCTATCGCTCCTCTGTCCCGGCCGCATCTCCACCACAACCAACCCCACAACCAACCCCAGAACCAACTCGAAGCACCAGCCCGAGCGACCCACACGGCCCCATAACCATAAGCGTTCTCAGACCCCTGCACGAACCCAGATCCCCGACGCACCATCACCTATCGGCCCAAACACCCGCCGTGATTCGTCCTTCTTGACGCCCCGGCAGAGCAACGCGGCCTCTCCGCTCGCCGATCTCCCGCAGGACGTGCATACGCCCGCTACCCCCCGACGGTTCGACATCAGGAATCGCCCGCGAGCATCAACGATCGTCCCTCTTCGCCGCCCCGGTCAATCGTTCCAACAGCGCAGCAAGGATCAGCCGCCCAGCGAACGGCAGCCCATGCACCAGATACCGCTTGGCCAAACGCCGCGGCTCCTGAACCAACCGGTGGAACCACTCCATCCCGATCTTGCGCACCCACACCGGCGCCCGCCGCAACTCCCCGCTCACGAAGCTGAACGTCACGCCGATCCCCAGCAGCCACGCCCCCGGCACCACCTCACGCAGCTGCGCGATCAGCGTCTCCTGCTTGGGCGATCCCAGCGCCACGTACACAATCGCCGGATTCGCGGCGCGGATCTTCTCGCGAAGCCCCGCGCAATACGCCGCGTCCCCTTCAAACCCGAACGGCGGGCACTCCACCCCCACCACCCGCAACCCAGGGTTCTTCTCCGTCAGCACGTCCGCCGCGGCCTGCGCCGACCCAGGGTTCCCGCCAAGAAAAAACACCCCGAGCCCGTCCCGCGCCGCCCGCGCCGTCAACGCCCAGATCAGGTCCGACCCCGCCACCCGCTCGGGCAACGGAGAACCACGCATCCGGCTCGCCCACACCAGAATCTGCCCGTCCGCCAGCCTCAGCGTCGCGCCCGACGATAACGCCACAAACTCCGGCTCACGCACCAGCCGCCGCAAAATGTCCAGGTTCGGCGTGATGACCCAACCACCAACCCCCGCAAGCGCCGACCGCGCGACGTGGTCCACCGCCCCCGCGAGCGTCGCTGAGTGCAACGGAACCCCCAGCAACCGAACGATCGGCGGCGCTCCCGGCGCCTCCGCACGCGCCGGCCCTTGCGAGGCATCGCCCAGCGCAGCCCCTCCCGCCGTACTCTCTTTTACCACGACCGATGACACCACGACCCCCTCGTCCATGAGTCTCTACGCCTTCACAACCCGCGCCCCGCGATCGTGCAGCCCCTTCATCGCGTTCCGCGTGTCGACCACCAAACGCGCCGAATCCGCGATCATCGCGTAGTCCACCGCCGCATGGTCCGTCACGATCACAACACAATCAAACGCCCTCAACGATTCAGGGCTCAACTCCACCGACCGCATCTCCATCTTGTGCCGACGCATCCGCGGGAACACCGGCACGTGCGGGTCGTGGTAACTGACCTCCGCGCCCAATTCGTCCAGCAGCTGAATAATCTCGGCCGCCGGTGTCTCCCGAGTGTCGTCCACGTTCGGCTTGTACGCCAGCCCGCACACCAGCACTTTCGACCCACGCACCGCCTTGGACTCGTCGTTGAGCGCCGTCACCATCCGGTCCACCACATAGTGCGGCATCCGAGTGTTGATCTCCCCCGCCAACTCGATGAAGTGCGTGATCTGCCCGACCTCGCGTGCCTTCCACGTCAAGTAAAACGGATCGATCGGGATGCAGTGCCCACCCAGCCCCGGACCGGGATAGAACGGCATGAACCCGAACGGCTTGGTCGCCGCCGCCTCGATCACTTCCCACACGTCAATCCCCATCGGCGTCAGAATCGTCTTCAGCTCGTTCACCAGCGCGATGTTCACCGCCCGAAACGTGTTCTCCAGCACCTTCGCCGCCTCCGCGACCTCCGCCGACGAAACCGTCACCACGCGCTCAATCGCCTTCTTGTAAAGCAACGACGCGAGCTCCGCCGACACGGCGTCGATCCCGCCCACCAGCTTCGGCGTGTTCCGAGTGCTGTGCGTCTTCCGCCCCGGGTCCTCACGCTCCGGACTGAACGCGACAAAGAAATCCGTCCCCGGCACCAACCCTCCCGACCCAGCGGGCATCGCCCCCAGCACCGCCGGCACCAGCTCGTCGCGCGTCGTCCCGGGGTACGTCGTGGACTCCAGCACCACCAACTGGCCGCGCCGGAGCGCACGCCCGACCTCCCGGGCCGAACTCACGATGTAGCTGATGTCGGGCTCGTGATGCCGCCCAAGCGGCGTCGGCACGCAGATCACTACCGCGTCGCACTCACCCAGCCGATCAAACTCGCCCGTCGCGCTGAACCTCGGGCTCCTCGAAAGCGCCCCCGTCAGCTCGTGCCCGAGATGCGTGAGGTAGTTCCGCCCCTCCGACAGCGCCTCGATCTTGGCGCGATCGGTATCAAACCCCAGCACCCTCAAACCGCCCTCGTGGAACGCGTGCGCCAGCGGCAGCCCGACGTACCCCAGCCCGATGACGCCCACCAAGGCCTCGTTCGAAGCAATCCGCCGACGGAGTTGTTCAGCCGCGTTCATGGAACTCAACACTCACTCTACACCCGCCCGTCCCGCGACGGCGGCGACCACACCGGAGCCTGCCGCGCATCCAGCTCCCGTGTCGCCCGCGCCTTCCCCTTCGTCAGGCACGCCCACTGGAAATCCCGCAAGAACCGCCGAAACTCAAGATCGTCGTACCTGGGTTTCCCGCGCAGAGCGCTCCGCACGAACCCCCACCACATCGCCAGTCCCCCCACCACATACGGCCTGTGCATCGAGCGGAACACCGCGCTCGCCGTCATGTACCAGATGCTCGACCCCATGAAATACTGACCGAACCCGTGCCGCGATCGTCCGGTCCAGATCCCCTGATGGCTCGTCCCCATCGGCCTCAAATGCTCGAACGCGAGCGCCGGATCTCCAGACCCGCGCGCGATCCACCCCTTCATCCGGCATCGGTGACAGTCGATCCCATCCCACATCACCTCGCGCACGAACCCGCCGATCTGCTCAAAGCACGCCGTGCGATAAAACTTCGTCATCCCCACCGACATCTCGTCCCCGCTGTGCTCGGGCACCCGCGTCCCATCCTCCGTGACGTAGTACGCCTTCCCCGAGAACGTCCCCAGCCGCGGCTCCGCCTCCATCGCCTTGATCAACGCCTCGAAGTACCCGTGCGGCAGATCAAGGTCCAGATCAAGCTTGCACACATAATCAAACTCCGACGGATCGATCGTGTCGTACCCGCTGTAGAACGCCTCGATCACACCGGGCCCGACGCTCCGCACGCCCCGGTCCTTGCGCGGCACTACGCGAATGAAATCATGCTTGGCCGCGTACTCCGCCAGAATCCTCGGCGTCGAATCCGTCGACCCATCATCAACAATCACCCACAGCGCCGGCTTCACCGTCTGCGCCACCACGCTATCCAGCGTGCGCCGCATGTACTTCTCTTCATTGCGACAAGGCGACACGATCAGGTACCGCCGCCCCGGACCCGCCGACCGTCCCGCCGCCCCGCCCGCAGCCGTTCCAGTGCTCGTCATACCGATCGACTCTCCAAGCCTTGCGATCCAACCGACCCCGGCACGTACTTTTCAAACAACGCCGCCATCCCGTCCGCGACATGCTTCACCGTGAACTCCGCCTCGATCTTCGCGCGCCCGGCCGCACGCATCGCCGGGAACCCTTCGCGGTCCCGCGCGCAGCTCATCAAAGCCTCCGCCAGCCGCGCCGCCGACCCCGGAGTCACCAGCACCCCGCTCCGCCCCTGATCCACCAGCTCGGGGATCCCCCCCACATTCGTTGACACCACAACCAAACCCTTGGCCATCGCCTCCATCAGCACCACCGGCACACCCTCCATGAAACTGCTGACAACCATCGCATCAGCCTGGTCAAAGTGCGCCTGGATCTTGTCCTGCCCCACCGCCCCGCTGAACTTCACCCGCCCGGCAACACCCAGCGATTGCGCCAGCGTCTCCAGCCGCGCCCTCTCCCCGCCGTCCCCCACCATGTCCAGCGACCAGTCCACCCCCGCGTCACTCAGCGACTTGCACGCTTCCAGCAGCAACGGGTAGCCCTTGATCGGATGAAACCTCCCCACCGTCAACAACCGTAGCGGCCCACGCTCCGGCTTCGGCGTCGGAATGAATTGCTCCGTGTCGATCCCGCAATGCACCACATGAAACCGGTCCCAGATCGCCGGGCTCGTCCAGATCATCACCTGCGACTTGCAGAAGTCCGAGATGCACCGCACGAACACCGCATCGGACACTTTCGCTTCCAGCGTCCAACTGTCCACATGAAAAAACTCCGCCGAGCCGTGGATCGTCAGGCTGTAGCTCAACCCCCGATCAAACACGCACGCCAGCTTCGCCACCGCCGCCCCGTTGTTGGCCATGTGAACGTGAACGTGCCCGATCCCCTGCCGCCGCAGCTCCCGCGCCAGCACGAACGCCTCCGCCGCGTACGCCAGGTGCAACACCCGACTCTTGATCCCCGGCGGCGCAAGCCTCATCGACGCCGCCACCGTGCGCACCCACCCCACCGGCGACGACACCAACGCGCCGAGCGTCTCCGTCACGAGCCGCGACTTGCTCCCGAGGATCGCGAACGTCTCCTTCGCCGCCCGCTCGTGGTCCCCGCCCAGCGTCGAGTGCTTCCCAGGTTTGCGAATCGAGAACGTCCGAATCTCAAACCCACGCTCGCGCAACGCCCGCACCTCACGCTCGATGAACGTGTGCGACAGGCTCGGGTACTCCGTGTTCAGATACGCGATCATCCCCTCGCCGAGCCCCCGCCCAAGCGCCCCACCAGCCGCCGCGCCATCTTCCGAACTTCATTCCAGAACACAACCGGCACGAACACAAACCGCTTCCCGTCGATCACCGTGCGGTCCCCGACGGCCGAGATCGTGTGCAGCCCGTCCGGGTACGCCCCCCGCGGATCGGGTTGCACGCTTGTGACCAACTCTTCCGCAAACTCCGTCGGAGTGAGCCTCGTCACTCGCATGATCGACACCGCCCCGCCATACGTCCTCGAACAATCCTGGCCCGGCCGATACAACTTTCCCTCATGCACGAACGGCGTCCCCCCCGGCCGCGAACTCCGCACATCAACCCGCAGCGGGTTTCCCGCGTGCCGTTGCCACGTTCCCTCCAACCGAGCCGAGTACGCCGCGTGCAACTCCACCGCCCCCGACGCGCCCGTCACGCCGTAGAACATCCACCACCGCCCCTCGAACTCCACGATCTCGACGAATCCAGCCGCCTTCACGCCTTCCAACGTACACACACGCTCCCATTTCCTCGAATCCAACGCGGTACAGCCACACCGCCGGCCGCGCCGATTCCGGGACGCAGTAAATGCATTCCTGTTGCTGCCCTTGACCTCGATCAGGAACGGATACGACGCGTGGACCGGCAATCTGAGCACCCCGCGCGTCACCACCACCCGCCGTCGGGCCACTCGATCGCCACCAACCGCCCAAGCTGCTCCCCCTGGTCCAATTCCTCCGCCATCAGCGTCGTCACATCCCCACGCCGTACCCCGAACGGATCAGCGATGAACCGATCCCGCGGCACGCCCGGCAACCACCGCACTCGCGGCCGAAACCCCGGCTCAAGAAACGCCGCGATCGGCGCATCCACCACCCCCACGCACCACTGATCGTGCGCGAACAACCACCGCGCCGCGTCCCTCACCCGGTTCCGCAGCGTCTTCCACAGGAACACCACCATCTGCCCGTTCGTCGGCGAGAACGCCATCGGAGCCGTCGTCTTCGACGGTTCCGCCTCTACATATCCGCCCCGCCCCGCGATCAAATCCACGCACACCTTCGCCGGCAACCCCGTCGAGCCCATGAACGCATGATCCCGGCTGCGCGGGTACGACTTCAGCACCGTCGCAAAGTGCGCCTGCCCCAGCACGATCCCGTTGTCAATCCCCTCCGTCAGCCGCTGCAGCGTCACGCCCGTCACCGGATTGTCCTGATAAAACGGCCAGAAACTCGCCGGCTTCCCGCGATTCGTATTCAAATCGTCGTGGTGGTACGACCACACACCCATCCGCGCCGCGTTCAGCACCTCACCCTTGATCACGTTGAACCCGAACCGCAGGATGAAATCAAGATCGTGCCCCCGAATCGCCGTGACGTCCGACTCTGAAAAATACTGCGCGTATTTCCCACGCACCTCGACATTGCAGGCGATCTCCGGCAGCCCCTTCAACTCCGCGCTCAGGTTCACCGCCCGCTGCGACTTCAACTTCCCCGCCACGCACAACCGCTTGTACAAGTTCCAGAGCAGCAACGGGCTCGTCAACCGCGCCCACACCGACTTCCGCGCCGCCGCACGAGGACCCTGCGCATCCACGATCAACAACGCCGGCCTCACCCCCGGCACGCCCATCAACTCCCGCAGGCACTGCGCCTGCCAAGCCTCGAACGTCGTCCCGCGGCACATGATGCCAAACCGCAAGCCCCCGCCACCCTGTCCCTGGTTCTCCATCACCCTCCCACCAAGTACTTCACCAACCCATGAAAATGCGGCACTTTCGCGATCAGACAAAACACCGCGTACCACCGCGCATCACCACGCGAACGACCCGCACGCACGCTCGACACATAAATCTTTACCGCCAGCAGCAC
>JBGAOD010000103.1:0-14572 GCA_044221955.1 Phycisphaerales bacterium
CCGACGGCTACACCGCCGAAAACCTCCTCCCCACCGACTGCCACTGCGACGAGGTCGTCTACCTCTCCAGCCCCGGCGAATCCATCCCGCTCCCCTCCGGCTTCGCCGACCTTGTCGTCATCGAAAACTGCCTCGACCACGTCGACCAGCCCCGCGCCGTCGTCCGCGAGATCAAACGCCTCCTCAAGCCCGGCGGCCTCATGTGGCTCCTCGTCGATCTCATGGACTACCGCGACCACATGCACCCCAACCCCTTCAACGAAGCCAAACTCCGCGACATGCTTACCACCGAAGGCTTCACCGTCGCCCGCGACCGAATCTCCGACCACAAAAGCCACCCCCAGGCCTACGGCGAATACCGCGGCCTGCTCGTCAGCGATCCAAAGCAAACGCCGTCAATCCATCGCGCCGCAACACGCAACCACGATGCGTGCCCCGAAGTCCAAGTCGTCGCCAACACCCAAGCACAACCGACGCGCTAGCAACAACCAAGCCAACTTGCGGTCGCATCCGCCGTATGTATGTACCACTGGTGCCTCAACCGCCTTCATTGCCTGATCCTCATCCGCCTCTCCGGCCCCATCGGGGCCGCGGCCTGTAGCCAGGGGTGAAGCCCGCGCCAGCGGGCGCAACCCGTGGAAAAGATCACGCCCATTTCTTTTCGCCCCGGCAGGGGTGAAGGAATCTCACTTCATCCTCACCCCAACCTCCTCCTCAAAACCGCCAATAAGGTCTCCGGGTCCCTCAAATACTGCTCCGGCGGCCGAAAATACACCTCCGCCAGATCATCCGTCGATTTCGGCGCCAGCGCCGTCACCGTCCCCGGCGCTCCCTTCGCCGAGTTCAACCGATCCTCAAGCGTCTTCGGGTGCGCCGTCCGAAAAATCACATCCTTCTCCCGGATCGTGATCGTGCGAACATCCAACGCCGCCGCCGCTACCCGCAGCGCCGCCAGCTCCATCAACCGCTGCACCGGCTTGGGCAACGCCCCGTACGCCTGCGTCAAGTCCGACTCCACCTGCGCCAGCATCTCGCGCGACGCCGCCGTCGCGATCCGCCGGTACGCCTCCAGCCGCCGCATATCCGACGGGATATACGCCCTCGGGATCGTCCCGCTCACACCGATCTCCACGCTCGTCGCGCTCGGCGGCTCCACCCGCTTCTCATTGTTCAAATCCTTCACCGCTCGCTCGAGCAACTGGCAGTACATGTCGTACCCAACCAGCGCGATGTGCCCCGACTGCTCCTCCCCCAAAAGATTCCCCGCGCCGCGAATCTCCAGATCCCGCATCGCGATCTTGAACCCCGCCCCCAGCATCGAGTACTGCTCGATCGCCTTGAGCCGCTTCTGCGCTACCTCGCGCACGCTCCGGTCCGGCGCGAGCAGCATGTAGCAGTACGCCCGATGCCGCGACCGCCCCACGCGCCCGCGCAACTGGTGCAGGTCCGCGAGCCCGAAGCGGTCCGCATCATTAATAAACATCGTGTTCGCCGTCGGGATGTCAATGCCCGACTCGATGATGGTCGTCGCCACCAGAATGTCCGCGCCCCCCTCCTTCGGCCCGCGCATGAACGTCAGCATCACCTCTTCCAGCTCGTGCGGCTGCATCTGCCCGTGCCCCACCACAATCCGCGTCCCCTCCGGCGCAAGCCTCCGCACGTTGTCCGCCACCGAGACGATGTCGTGGACCCGGTTATGCACGAAGTAAATCTGCCCGTCACGCGACAGCTCGCGCGCGATCGCCTGCGCGATCCGCTTCTCGTTGTACGGGATCACCTCCGTCACGATCGCGCGCCGGTCCAGCGGCGCGGTCGTCAGGCTCGAAATATCCCGGATCCCCAGCATCGCCATGTGCAGCGTGCGCGGGATCGGCGTGGCCGAGAGCGTCAGCACGTCCACCGTCAGCCGCAGCCGCAGCAACTGCTCTTTATGTTCAACACCGAACCGCTGCTCCTCGTCGATGATCACCAGCCCGAGGTCCGCGAACTTCACGTCCTGGCTGAGAATCCGGTGCGTGCCGATCACCAGATCGACCTGCCCCTTGCGCAGATCACGCAGCGTGTCGTTGGCTTCCTTTGTGCTCTTGAACCTCGACAAGCTCTCGACCCGGAACGGGTACCCCGCGAAGCGCGACCGAAACGTCCTCTCGTGCTGCTCGGCCAGCACCGTCGTCGGCACCAGCACCGCCACCTGCTTGCCGTACTCGCACGCCTTGAACGCCGCGCGGATCGCCAGCTCTGTCTTGCCAAACCCCACGTCGCCGCAGATCAGCCGATCCATCGGCTTGGCCGACTGCATGTCGCGCTTGATCTCCGCCAGCGCCGCCAACTGGTCGGGCGTTTCTTCGTACGGAAACTCCGCCTCAAACTCCGTCTGCCACGCCGTGTCCGCCGGATAGCGGATGCCCGGCATGTGCTCGCGCGCCGCCCGCACCCGCAGCATCTCCGCCGCCAGATCTCGCACACTCTCGGCCGCCCGCGCCTTCTGCCCCTTCCAACGCTCGCCCCCCAGCGTTGACAGCGGTGGTTTCCCCGAAAAACCACCAACATACTTCTGCACCTGATCGATCTTGCTCACCGGAACATGGAGCTTCGCCTTCCCGGCAAACTCCAGCGTCAGATACTCCTCAAGCTCCGCGCCCGACAACGCAGAACCCTTCGATCCCGCGCTCTTTGATCCAGCGTCTTTGGACGCCGGACCTGAGGCTCTGCGAAGGTCTGCGTCGAGCAACGCTTCACGCCCCGCCCCGAGAGAATCCGCTCGAAACCCCGGCAAATCACGCGGTTTCAACATCTGCAACCCGGAGAACCGGCAGATCCCGTGCTCGACGTGGACCACGTAGTCGCCCGGCTGAAAGTCCAGGAACGTGTCCATCGCGCGCGACGAACGCAACGCCTGCGCCCGACGCCGCGTCGTGAACCGATTGAGAAACTCGTGGTACGGCACAACCGCGAACGTCCCTGATCCCGCGCTCGCCTCGGTCGGTTGCCACAGAAAACCGCGGTGAACGTAGTGGATAACGGGCTTGAACCGCGCTCGGGTGCCCGCCGGGAGTTCCGCCGTCAGCTCACCAAACCGCTGTAATTCTCCTTCGTTCTGGCAGGTCACCATCACACGCCGCGCAGAATCACCCTCGCCGACGAGCGCCGCCAGCTCGCGCACCGCCTCGCCCGCGTCGTTGGAAAACGCCGGCAAAATCGCCACCGGCAACTCCACACGAACGTCCGCGTTCCCCGCGCCCGCCGAAAACTGATTCACCTCCGCCAGCGCGTGGAACCGCTGCTCGACGATCTTCAGCACCGCCGGCGGCCCGACGATCCCGCGCGGGTCCGTCACCCGTTCGAAGTACCCGCGCGCCTGCTCCACAATCTCCAGCGTTTCCGACAACACCGCCACGCACCTGCGCGGCAGCAGCTCCAGAAAGTTCACCGACCGATCGTCCGGCCGCGCCGCTTTTTCATCCGCGGTGACGAGCAGCACCGACTCGATCGCGCGGTCCGATCCCATCGTCTCCAGATCAATCTCAGTCAGCTTGTCGAGCTGGTCGCCAAAGAAATCCAGCCGCGCCGGAACCCCCGAACTCCCCGTTGGAAAAACATCAAGAATCCCGCCGCGCACCGCGAAATCACCGGGCTCTTCAACGGCGTCCTTGCGCGTGTACCCCGCGCTCGCCAGCCAACGATTCAGTTCACCAAGTTCGTAACTCTTCCCCCGCTCCAGCGTCCGCACCAGCGCCGGGAACGCCGACGGCGGCGGCACCAACTGCATCAGCGCCTGGATCGGGCACACAATCACCGGCGGATCCGCAGAGTCGAGTAAGTTGTCGAGCAGCGCGCGGACCACGCCGAGACGCTCGGCGAAAAGGTCCAAACTTACACCGGTCTCGCCGGGAAGAACTTCCAAAGCCGGCAACCGGACGACCGCGCGTGCCGCGGCCGTCAGTTCTTCGAGAACTTCTTCCGCATCATCAATGTGCGCAACGATCAGGACGACGGGTCGATTCGTGCGCGCGGCCAGGGCGGCGGCGACCAGGGAAGTTGACGACCCGACTGCGCCGGTGGCGACCACGCGGCGCCCCGCGTCGAGCGCCTGAGCGAGCGCGGTAAGGGACGCGTCGGTTTGGATCGCGTCGATGAGGATGGAGGTGTGTGAGTCGGGCACAGTGGGGTGTTCCACGTGGAACACGGAGGAGTTTGTGCGCGCGCGGGGCGTTGGTCCAGCGATGCTATTGGACGGTGACCAGCGGGCGGAGGCGGGCGATGGTCTTGGGTCCGATGCCCTTGACGGCGTCGAGGGATTCGAGGGTGGCGAACTTGCCGTGCTCTTCGCGGTATTCGACGATGCGCTGGGCGATGGCGGGTCCGATGCCGGGGAGGAGTTCGAGCTGGGCGGCGGTGGCGGTGTTGAGGTCGAGCTTGGCGGGGAGTGCTGTTTTTTCAGGGTCGAGTGCGGGTGGCACCGGCGCTGTTTCGGGCGAGGGTTTTTCGCGGGGGTAGGCCTTGGTGTCCGGCTTGGCTTCGGGTTTGGGCGCGGGCGGCGGCGACTTTGGTTGGATCTCGACGGCCCTTGGTTTGGGTTCGTGGGCCCAGGCGGCGGGGGTGCGCGAGGTGATGGACCAGATCATGCCAGCGATGGATGCGGTGCCCAGGAGGAGGACGGCGAACCATTTGGCGGCGCCGGTGGTCCAGTCCCTGTTCTGGTCCGTGGACGGCCCGGCGTTCACGCTCCGAGGTCCGTGGCGATGGAGCCGAGGGGTTTGTTCTCGCGCAGGGATTTGCGGATGAGCGCGAGGCGTGGCGCGGCGGGTTTGGCGGCCCCGTTGGCGGAGATGAGGCCGCCGCCGGTCATTTCGGCGCGGGTGGAGCCGTCGGCGAGTTCTTGCCAGCAGACGCTCTGGACGCTGGGCTTGGCGAGGCAGATCATGGCGGCGCGGGTGAGCCAGTCGGCCTGGGCGTTGTCGGACCAGGGTGTGCGCCAGAGGCCGCCGTCGCGGCCCTCGATGGCTTGGGGCATGATGCTGGGGACGCCGAGGGCTGAGATGGCGAGAGGTTTTTCGAGGTGTGCGTAGCGATCGACGAGGGCGGAGAGTGACATGAGGTCGCGGGTGGATTGGCCGGAGGCGGGCTGGCCCATCTGGATGCGGAGCCCGAGGGAATCGACGGCGAGGCCTGATTGCACGATGGCTTCGGCGTACATCAGCGGCGGGATGGAGCGTTTGACTTCGGCGTGGTACTCGCCCCAGGGCTGAGCGATTTCGACCTGGAGTTTGGCGGTGGGGTGGAGTTTTTTCACCACCAGCACGCAGATGCGTGTGAGGTCCATGATCTGTTCAAAGCTGAGTTTGAAGTTGCTGTTGACGTGCAGGCCGGAGCAGACGGTCCAGCGTGTGATGGTGCGGCGGTAGCGGGTCACGATTTGTTGGATGTGGTCGTGGACGAGCTCGCGGAGGGTTTCGTAATCGTTCTCCCAGATGTAGAGCCACTCGGGGACGCAGTGGGGGCGGAGGTCGACGAGCGGGCCGGCGACGACGGGGAGCTTGGCGACGCGGACGGCCCACTCGATCCAGCGGTCGGTGGTGGTGAAGTTGTACTTGCCCTCGCTGGGCTCCATGTCGATCCAGCGCATGGGCATCGCGACAAAGTCGGAGACGACGGCGGCGGTGCGCTGGAGGGGATCGGAGAACTGGTCGGGGGAGATGGCGCAGCCGACGAGGGGGGGAGTTGAGACGACGCAGGTGCCCGCGCCGGGGACGGCGAGGGGGATGCCGGGGGCGGGGCGCTCGCCGGTGAGCGAGGTCATGGTGTTGACGGCCTTGATGTAGCTTTCGCCGGAGAGGCGGAGGGGCATCTGTCGTTCGGCGGCGAGGACGGCGAGTTTTTCACCGGCGTCGAGGGCCTGGGCGAGTGAGGCGCGGGCCATGCGGTCGGCCTGGGGAGAGAACTCCCAGTGGCCGTGGGGTTTTTCGCCGGACTTTGGGGTGGCGGAGTTGGGAGTGGGAGCGTCGTCCTCGTGGCGTTGGGCGACGAGGGCGGCGGTGAAGGAGCGGCGGGCGAGCTCGAACTCCTGGAGGATCGGGTTGTCGGGGGGGAGATCGACGAGGTTCCAGTCCTCGAGCTTGTTGAGGAACTCCATGATCTGGTGGCGGGCGAGTTCGAGGTTGAGGAGGTAGGGCTGGTCGCGGTCGGGGAGGAGGCAGGTTTTGAGGGAGAGGATGCCGAGGCCCGTGGGGTCGGAAGCGGGGGCGGTTTGGCCGTTGGAGGGAGCGAGCGAGGGGCGATCGACGTGGACCTGGACGATGAGCTGTGCGGTTTCGGGGGTGGTTTTTTCGCAGAGGAGCCGGCCGTTGGAGAAGGTGACCGCGCCCTGGAGCGGCAGGTCGCCGGCACCTTGGAGGTGGGCGAGTCGGGTGGGCCAGGCTTTGGCCGGGCCGGAATCGTCGAAGACCGCGAAGCTGAGCATGCGGGGGGTGGGCCTTTGCGGGGTGTGAGAGCGTGAGGGGGTCGGCGGAGAGGCTGGAAATCACGAGAGCAGGGCCGGTGCCCCTGTTCGTGCTGAAGGAGGGGAGTGTACGCTTGCGGCATGGTGTCTGCCCCTCAGTTTTCTTCGGGTTCGGGTGGTGAATCTCCCTCAACGGGTGGGTTGATTGGTGGACCGGGCGGGTCCGGTTCGCGGGACGGCGGGTCGCTGTTCCAGACGGACTTGGCCTTGCCGGGGCTGCGGCGGGGGAAGGTGCGGGACGTGTACGACTTGCCGGGCGGGGGCGAGCGGCCGTTGGTGCCCAAGTTGTTGATTGTCGCGTCGGACCGGATCTCGGCGTTTGACGTGGTGATGCCGACGGCGATGCCGGGGAAGGGTCGGATCCTGACGGCGTTGTCAGTTTTTTGGTTGAAGTGGATCGAGGCGCGCGGGCTGTGCAGGACGCACTTGTTGTCCACGGACGCGGGGGATATCCCGGATTCGGCGTTTGTCGGAAGCGGCAAGACAACGCGGGCCGATCTGGTCGGGCGCGTGATGATCGGGCGGCGGTGCCGGGTGATTCCGATTGAGTGCGTGGTGCGCGGGTATTTGGAAGGGTCGGGGTGGAAGGAGTATCAGCAGGGCGGGTCGGTGTGCGGGGTCGCGTTGCCGAAGGGGTTGAAACAGTGCGATCGGTTGCCGGAGGCGATCTTTACGCCGGCGACGAAGGAGGAGCTCGGCAGGCACGATGAGAATGTCAGTTTCGAGCGGGCGAGCGCGGCGGTTGGCGCGGGGATGATGGAGAAGCTGCGGCGGATCTCGCTGGCGATCTACTCGGCAGCGGCGGAGCACGCGCTCAAGCGTGGGATCATTATCGCGGATACGAAGTTTGAGTTTGGGGTGCCGGTGGAGGGGGATGAGAGTGGTAGTGGTAATCAAAGCAACCCGGACCTTCGGAAGACCTCAGGTCCGGCGTCTGGGAGCGGGGGAAATGAAGATATTTCGGGCGAGCCGATTTTGATCGATGAGGCGCTGACGCCGGATAGTTCGCGGTTTTGGCCGGTGGATTCTTATGAGCCGGGGCGGGCGCAGAAGAGCTTTGATAAGCAGTTTTTGCGGGAGTATTTGGAAGGGTTGGTGGCGGCGGGGAAGTGGGGGAAGCAGGCGCCTGGGCCGGAGCTGCCGGGGGATGTGGTGAGGGGGACGTTGGAGAGGTATCGGAGCGCGATGGAGAGGCTGACGGGGAGGTGAGGGAAAGAGTTCAACACTGCGGGACACGACGGCCCTTTTCGCCACGGCAGTAGACTGATCTCTACTGTGTCGTACCGTCGGTGAAGTCTGACATATCTAGCACGGCAGTGAAGCAACCAAGGAGCACGCAGATGTCCACGCCTCCAACCATCGGCGCCTTCGCGATTGTGCCCAGCAATAACCTGCCGTCGGCCGTGCCGTTCTGGGAGCGGCTCGGGTTCGTTCGCGTGGGCGGTGAGGCTCAGTACATCATCATGGCGGGCTGGGGGTGTGAGGTGCATCTGACTCAGGCGGGCACGGGCCCCTGGCGCGTGCCGGCGGAGAACAACCCGTTCGGAGTGTTCATCCGCACGCCGCAGGTTGCTGAGATTGCCGCCCGCGTCGATGACTTGATCATCCGTCCCGGCGGCATACTCCGTCACCGCGAGTGGGGTATCTATGAGGTCGGTATCGCGGGGCCGGATGGGTTGCTGGTCCGGATCGGGTGGCCGTCGGATCTTTTGAAGGGCGTGGAGCCCGCCGCCCGCCGCTAGGATTCCGTGTGCGCTTCGACCATTGCCATCGCTGCAACTACGACTTGCGGAAACGTCAGATGGAACTCATGCCTCCGGTGTGCCCGGAGTGCGGGCTGCAACAGACGTTTTGGATTCCGTCGAAGCAATTGAAGGTTGTGTCAGCTCTCGGGCTCCAGTCGCTGGCGGTGGGGGCGATCCCGCTCGGAGCGTTCGTGATGTCAACGTGCTTGACGTCACAGTTAGACCGGATAGCGGTTGTCAAGCTCGTAGGCCTGGTTTGCGTTGTTGCTGGCGCGCTCGTATCGACGATTCATCGCCGGGCCTTGCTCAGGAAGCGAGGACTTATCCGGCCGTATGGAAGCGAGCCGTGGTTCTACAAGTCGCTGGCGATCTTTGCGGTGTTGGCGGTGTTTTTGTTCTTTGTGTTTGATGCGATTTTCCCGGCGTCGTAGGCATGGCGATGTTCGACGGGCACAGATCCCATGCTTGCGCATGGGGTTCGTTGGGCTAAAGTTCCTTGATGCAACCAGTCTTTGATGAACGTCGCTACCTGATCCCGTTTCGGTCGTCGCTGCTGCCGCAGATTTTTACGGACACGCTGGTGATTGGGGGCGGGGTGGCGGGGGTTCGTGCGGCGATCGCGGCGGCCTCGCATGGGGACGTGATCGTGCTGGCCAAGGGCGATTTCATGACGTCCAACACGTCGTGGGCGCAGGGGGGGATCGCGGCCGTGCTGGCGGCGGATGATTCGCCGGACAGTCATGTGCGGGACACGCTGGTGGCGGGGGCGGGGCTTTGCGATGCGGACGCGGTGGACGTGGTGATCCGGCAGGGGCCCAAGCTGGTGAAGGAACTGATCGGCTGGGGGCTGCGGCTGGACCGCAATGTGCGCGGCGAGTTGGAATTGGGGCGCGAGGGGGGGCACAGCGCCAACCGGATCGTGCATTCGGATGGGGATGCGACGGGGCGGGAGTTGCAGCGGTGCGTGATCGAGAAGGCGCGGGGGACGGCGGGGATCAGATTGTTTGAGAAGTGCTTTGCGCTGGATTTGATTACGGCGAGCAATGAGGTGGGGTCGCCGGTGATGGGGGCGGTGACGTGGCACCCCAAGCATGGGTTGCAGGTGATCTGGGCGAAGGCGACGATTTTGGCGGCGGGCGGTTCGGGGATGCTGTTCAGGGAGACTTCGAACCCGCCGGTGGCGACGGCGGACGGGATCGCGATGGCGTACCGGGCGGGGGCGACGCTGAGCGATATGGCGTTCATGCAATTCCACCCGACGACGCTGTACCTGCCGGGCGCGGCGCGGCTGCTGATCACAGAGGCGGTGCGCGGCGAGGGGGCGCACTTGCTCGATTCGTCGCACTACCGGTTCATGGTGGACGTGCATCCGCTGGCGGAGTTGGCGCCGCGCGATATCGTGAGCCAGGCGATCGTGCGGCAGATCGCCAAGCAGGGGGGGAAGCATGTGTGGCTGGATTGCCGTGGGATCAAGGGGTTTTCAGAGCGGTTCCCGGGGATCGCGGCGATGCTGAAGCGGTTTGAGTTGGATCCTTCGAAGGATCTCATCCCGGTACACCCGGCGGCCCACTACATGATCGGCGGCGTGCGGACGGATTTGTGCGGGCGGAGCGATGTGCCGGGGTTGTACGCGGTGGGGGAGGCGTCGTGCTCGGGGCTGCACGGGGCGAATCGGTTGGCGAGCAATTCGCTGCTTGAAGGCCTGGTGCTGGGCGAGATGGCGGGTCGGGCGGCGGCGGAGATGAAGGGGAACGGGGCGGGTGCGGCGGTTGCTTCTGCGATTGAGATTCCCAAGCCGGCGAGCTGGAGCGCGCCGTCGCGGCCTGCGCCGGTGGCGGTGGTCAGCGATATTCGGCCTAGCGATCACGGGGAGCTGGACCTGGAGGACGTGCGGTCGAGCTTGCGGTCGGCGATGTGGAAGAACGTGGGGATTGAGAGGAATGGCGCGAAGCTGGCGGACGTGATTGATATGTTGGATTTTTGGGCGAAGTACACGCTGGACAAGATCTTTGATGAGCCGGAGGGGTGGGAGACGCAGAACATGATTTTGGTGGGGGCGCTGGTGGCGCGGTCGGCGGCGTGGCGCGAGGAATCGCGGGGGTGCCATAGCCGTGGGGATTTTCCGGCGGCGCGGGGGGAGTTGGCGGTGCACGATTGTTGGAGGAGGGGGAGAGAGACGGTGGTGACGGAGGCCGTGCGTGGTTGAGGTTCCGAAACAGGGTCGAGCGGGCTTTCAGAACGGACGCGGCGCGGCGCGATGGGTTGCGTGCGCGTTGGCTGCGGCGCTGATGGTTGGTTGTGAAGTGGAGGAGAAGCGGATTGGGTATCGGCCGATGCTGGGGGGTTGCCGGGGGCGGAGGGGGGCATAGATTTCGCCTCTGGGGATGGAGGCGGGTGCGACGCGGTTGGGGGAGGATGAGCTGGAGATCAAGAGTGCCGACGGGTCGAAGGTTTTGATTGCGCAGACGGCGCGGCATGTCATGGTGCATATTGCGAATACGTTGGAGCGGAACGAGGGCGAGTTGTTGTGAGCTGAAGCGGCTGAGCGAGAAGACAGCGGAGGAGTACGTGCAGCACGGGATGAGCCCGTCGGAGTCGTTCAAGACGGTCAAGGCGCGGGAGGCGGAGGTGCGGCGGCTGTTTGACCTGATGCCGATGGGGGAGTTCACGCCGGGGTTGTTTTTGCGGGGGGTTGGAGGCGGGGTGCAGAGGTTGGAGGTGACGGGGGAAGATGCGCAGGAGTTGGTGGCGTGGGGGGTGGACAGGGATCGATGTGGTGATGGGGCGGGGGAACTATCGGTTGCTGTGGTTTGTGACGCCGGGGAAGGTGTAGGGGAGAAGAGGTCTACCACGGGGGGACACGGAGGGGCACGGAGACGGGATTGGGGAGTGGTGGCTGGGTTTGTCCGGGAGTGGGCAAGAGTCCTACGGTTGCTGGTGATTTTGCGGCCATGGCGGAATTGGCAGACGGGCCAGATTCAGGTTCTAGTGGGGTAACACTGTGGAGGTTCGACTCCTCTTGGCCGCATTTGTCTCGGGAAACCGAGAGTGACCGTGCCCGCTTTCGAGCGGGCTCGGGTTGTTTTTGGGGTGCGTGTGTGGTGGGGTGAGAGGGGCGGGCTAGAAGTCGTTCTCGACGGCCCGTTTGGCCTCGGCGAGGCTTGCGCCGGTGAGCTTGCGGTAGAGGGCGATGGCGGCGATTTTGCGGCGGGGGCCCTGTTCGATGAGGGCTCGGACCTCGTTGAGGCCGTCGTCGGCGGGGGGCTCGATGGCGAGGTGGTTGATGATGAGGTCGAGTTTGCGTTCGATGCGTGCGAGGCGGGAGGCGTCGGCGTCGGAGAGGGAGAAGAGGGGCATGGGTTCTCCTTCGGGGGGGCTGGTGAGAGGCGTATCGGTAGAGTACCCGTGAGGGGTAGCGTGGAGAGAGAAGAAGAGAAGGCGGCGGTTGGGGAGAGGCAGGTTGAAAACCTGCCCCACCAGATTCGGTAGGGAAAGTCATGGCGTTGATCGTGGCGGGGATTGATGAGGCGGGGTACGGGCCGTTGCTCGGGCCGATGTGCGTTGGGATGTCGGTGTTTCGCGTGGAGGAGGGCGGGGTCGGGGAGGATGGTCGGGTGTGTTTGTGGGAGAGGTTGGGGCCGCAGGTGGGGAGGCCGGCGGGGCGCGGTGGGAAGAGCGCGGCGGCGGTTTTGATTGGGGATTCGAAGAAATTGAAGCTGGCGAACAGTGCGGTGCGGCTGCACCCGTTGACTCATTTGGAGCGTGGGGTGCTGTCAATGTTGCGGAGCTGTGGGGATGGGAGTGGGGATGGGGCGTTGGTTGCGGATGATGGTGAGTTGATGGCGCGGCTGGGGACGGAGTTGAGTGGGCACGAGTGTTATGGGGGTGCGGCGATCAGGCTGCCGCTGAGGACGGCGGGGAGTTGGGGATTGCGGCGAATCAGGTTTCGGGGGCGCTGTCGCGGGGTGGGGTTCGCGTCGCGGGGATGCGGTGCTTGGCGATTGGGGAGGAAGAGTTCAACTCGATCGCGAAGCCGCGAGGGTTCGAAGGCGGAGGTGACGGTGTACGCGCTGGGCGTGTTTTTGGGTGAGTTGTGGCGTGGGTTTGTGGGCGGGGGATGAGGTGAGGTTGGTGTGCGATCGGCTGGGGGCGGGCGTCGTATGGGGAGATGCTAAATGCGCTGATGCGGGGGATTGAGCCGGGGGCGTGGTGCGGGTCGTGGGGCAGAGCGAGCGGCGGAGCGAGTATGTGATTGAGGGCTCGCGCGGGTTGGTGCGGGTGGCGTTCGAGGTGGAGAGCGAAGAGGCGAATATGCCGGTGGCTGGCGTCGATGATCGCGAAGCTGGTGCGGAGCTGGCGATGATGGGGTTTAATCGGTATTGGGGGAGAGGTTTGTGCGTGAGCGCGGTGGCGAGGTGTGGAGCTGAAGCCGACGGCGGGGTATCGGAACGATGGGTGGCGGTGGTTGAAGGATGTGGGGGGAGTGGTGAGGGGGGGGGGAGGAGAGGAAGATGTTGGTGAGGGAGTTCTAAGAAGAGACGGAGAGACGGAGAGACGGAGTGGCGAAGTGGCGGAGTGGTGAGAAGTGGGGGGTTGGGATGTTATGTTTGCGAAGCGAATGTTAGATATGGCGGCGCGGGCGGCGTGGCGGGCGTGCGGGGACGTCGAGCCGGGGGTGCTGGTGGGGGCGGTGGTGGTGCGCGGGAGTGGTGATCGGGGTTGGGCATCATCGGAAGTTTGGGGGTTGCACGCGGAGCGGAGGCTTTAGTGATTGTGCTCGGCGTGGGGGAAGACCGAAGGGCGACGATGTATGTGACGTTGGAGCCGTGCGGGGCGGCGGGGAAACAGCCGGCGTGTGTTGATGCGTTGGTGGAGGCGGGGATCGCGCAGGTTGTTTGCGCGCGGCGTGATCCTCACCCGGTGAAGGAGGTGGGGCGGAGAAGCTGCGGGCGGCGGTGGCGATCAGCGGGGCGTTTGTGAAGCGGCAAGGACGGACCTGCCGTGGGTGGTGGCGAAGTGGGCGCAGACATTAGATGGGAAGATGGCGACGCGGGCGGGGGAGTCGAAGTGGATCAGCGGTGAGGCGGCGCGGCGCGGGGTGCATCGGTTGCGGGCGCGGGTGGACGCGGTGGTGACGGGGATCGGGACGGTGCTGGCGGATGATCCGATGCTGACGGCGCGGGGGGTGAAGCGTGTCCGAAGGCGGGCGATGCGGGTGGTGGTGGACACTGAATTGCGAACGCCGGAGCGCGCTGCGGTGGTGCGCACGGCCCGGGAGGTGCCGACGGTGATTGTCTGTGCCGGTGATGTGCTTGCGTCCGGTGTCGGGGTTGAGCTCTCGCGGAGGTTGACGGACCTGGGCGTTCGGGTGATCGGGATGAAACGAGTTGAGAAGGGCGTTGATCTGGCGGGGATGCTGCGGGTGCTGCGCGCGGACTTCGGGGTGAGCACGGCGATGGTGGAAGCTGGGCCGCGGTTGTTGGGGGCGATGGTTGATGGCGGGTTGGTGGATGAGGCGGTGGTGTATGTTGCGCCGATGGTTTTGGGGGATGACGAGGCGGTGGGGGCGGTTGGGGGCGGGGTTGCGCGAGGAGCTCTTGGATGGGGTGCGGTGGGGTTGATGCACCATTCCAGGGTGGGGGAGGATTTGAGGTTGGTGTATAGGAAGCGAGTGGGAGTGGCGAGTGCGAGTGGGGAGAGAGAGAGAGAGAATGGAATGGGAAAGAGAAGTAGATTGTGTAGCTTGTAGGACTGCAGGCGGGACGCTTGTGCCACTAGATATGGTAGTTCGGACGCTACAAAGCGTGCGACCAGAATGTTAGCTTTGGTTGGACGATGGCGGGGACGAGGGTGTCGTGGGTGACGACTTGGAGTTGCGTGCCGGGGGTGGCGAGGTCGTGCTTGACTTGGGCGAAGCAGACGGCGGCGGTGCCGAGCATGGGGCTTGTTGTTGAGCTGGTGACGGCACCGACGGGATCGCCGGGTGCGGACTCGGTGGCCTCTTTGCGGAGGACGGCCGCTTGTCGGGCTGGCGTGGGGTGGAGTCGGTGAGGTTGAATTGGCGGGTGAGTTTGAGGCCGACGAGCATTTGCTTGGGGTGGCCACGCGCGTGCATTCGGGCGACGATTTCCTGGCCGAGGTAACAGCCTTTGGTGAAGAGACTCATTTATTCGATCAGGGAGGACGCCGGTTACTGCGGCGGGGAGGGTGGATAAGTCGTGTTATAAAGGGTACTTAAGCTTCGATGCGGGCGATGTTATAGGCGTGCCAGCCGGCCTGGCGGAGTTTTATGCGGGAGCCGGGGGTGTGGGTGGTGGGGTCGGTGAGG